>CANQZX010000012.1 GCA_947628445.1 uncultured Bacilli bacterium | reverse complement strand
CTCCCAATTCTTCGGGAATTTTATTCTATAATCTTATTTTTTTCAATTCTTCGGGATTTTAGTTTTTAATTCAGTCATTAATTTGTACTACTAACATATTGTTCGGGACTATAATTGGGTTCTGTTCCTTTGACAAAATAATACATAGCCATTTTGCCTTTATTACTGGTTGTTTTGCCAGTTACGGCATCAAGTGGTACGGCCACAATATTTTGGGGTGTTTCATACCAAGTTTGTTCGCGGCCACTGGCAACGCTTTCCATCGTCTCTGCCCACGCATTTCGGGCATTGGTTCGAATATCTTGAGTTATAGTTTTGCCCTCATCATAGCCCATCCAAGTTAGCATTAAACAATCGGCATTATAACCAATGATCCAGTAATCGTTATTACTTGTTCCTGTTTTAATGGCATATTTATTATTTACTTTTGAGGCAATTGTTAAAGCCGTTGGCGTGGTATAATCAATAAATTTACTATTGGTAGTATTGGCTAACATTTCATTTAAAATATAAGTATAATTGGGATTTAAAACTAATTTATTTTCATGATCTTTTTCATATAAAACATTACCATCTAAATCTTCCACTCGTTCAATAAAATAAGTTTCTCTTTGATATCCTCCCGAAGCAAAAGTCGCATAACCATTAGCAAAATCCAAAATATTTATTTCGTTAGTTCCCAGTGGTAAAGAAGCAATTTCGTCTAATTTGGCTTTTATTCCTGTTCTTTTAGCAACCTCAATCATTTTATCAACGCCTAAAAACAAATTCGTTTTAACGGCATATATATTATCGGAAAAAGCAATGGCTGCAGCCATGGTAATATTTTTATTAGCGTATAAATCCCCAGCATTAGTGGGTTCATAGGTTTTGCCATTTGCTAAATTAAAAGTAGTAGGGGTACTTGCAAAACTAGAAGCCATAGTTAAATTATTTTCTAAAGCCGCATAGTAAAGAAAGGGCTTCATAGTTGATCCCACTTGTCTTTTGGATTGAATAGCCCGGTTATATTCACTTTCGGCATAATTCATGCCCCCGGTTAGGGCTAAAACAGCACCGGTATGGGGATCGACGATAACACTAGCCACTTGGGCCTCCGGATTAGTTTGATTTTTTAAGATACTTTCTTCCATTTTGCTTTGAGCATCCATATCGAGCGTCGTATATATTTTAAGTCCTCCCGATTCAATAAAAGATTTGGGAATATTCCCAATGTTTTCTAATTCATTTAATACCGCATCTTGATAATACATTAGCATTTGTAAATTATTTTCCTTGCGTTCCCCATAAATAGGGATTTCCCTTTTAAATAAATTTTCGTAAGTATCTTCCGTGATGTAATTATTGTTAAGCATGGCTTTGGCTACGACTTTGGCTCTTTTAATACAGGCCGCATAATCTGTCACGGGATTATAATGTCCCGGATTTTTGGGAATCCCTGCGAGCATAATTGCTTCTTCTAAAGATAATTCACTGGGCTTTTTATTAAAATAATAACTCGCCGCATTTACAATTCCCATATTGCCTTGACCATAGTTAATGGTATTAATATAACCCTCTAAGATTTCATCTTTATCGTAATGGACCTCTAACTCGAGAGTTAAAAAGGCCTCTTCAATTTTTCGACTCCAAGTTTTATCAAAATCTAAATATAAGTTTTTAATATATTGTTGGGAAATAGTGGAAGCCCCTTGAACAATATCTTTATTTTTAATATTTAAATACATAGCTTTAGCAATTCTTAAATAATCAAAACCATTATGTTCATAAAAGTTTTTATCTTCAGTTGCAATTATAGCGTTAATTAAACTAGGACTAATTTCTTCAATATTAGCCCATTCATTAGTACTAGATCCCTGATAAACTAATTCTTCGGTATTATCGTAAATATATAAAGAACCACTGGTTTTTAAATCAAGTTTTGGCGATAAATAAGCATAGGTATAAAGTCCTATATAACAAATCACAAATCCAATAAATAAAAACATTAAAGATTTAAGACTAAACTTAAGAAAACGCATAAGATCACCTAAAAATTAGTATGGTTATCTTGGGCAAATTTTATAATATTTTTTATTATATTTAAAACTTTTGTCTTCTTTTGTCGAAACGCTTGCCATAAGTAATTTAATCTTTATAATAGATAACTTGTTACTGGTTAGTAGTGCCTACCATAATTTATCTGAGTAATTTTCTTAAGGGGGTTTTATACTCACTAGGTTATATGAAAAGGTAGGTGATGGTTATGAAAAAAGAAGGAATTCTTTTATTAATTATAATTATGTTAATTCTACTTATTTTTAGTTTGATTTAGCATAAAAAAAGCACTAACCTGTATAAGGTGTAGTGCCGAAACACTTGTAGGCATTACCTAACTGGTAACACTTACTAATAATATAACCGATTAGCATAAGAAATACAAGTTAAAAATAGCAATTAAGATTATTTTTCGTTACTATTCACAGCCGATTTTAAAAAAATCTTACAAATCTAGATAATATAAGGGTTTGCAGTTATTTCAGTAAAAATTGTAAAAAATGTCGTTTTTTTTCAAAGTGGGAGATGTATATAAAAAATATTTGTTTTTTATATGTCAATTTATATTTTTACATCATTTTTAATACCAAAAGTGGGAAAAATTAATTTTTGGACATTTTAGCTGTGAATAGTAACTATTTTTCTTTTTTAAAAGCTATGCTATAATGAAGGACAAAGTGAGGTTTAATTATGGCACTTACCTGGTCCTTATATAATAATGATTCTTTAATTAAAAAAGATAAAATCCAAGATTATCAATACGAAGAAAATAATTTTTTATTAATAAATGATGAATATGGCCAACATAAAATTAACTTAAAAAGTAAAATTTATGAAAAAAATGCAGATAATGTGTTATTTAGGATTGATTTTGTACATAATTTATGTATAATCATTTTAGACAGTGCCCAAAAATTTGAAATGCCTATTAAAACACATTGGATCTGTCAAGATAATTTAATTGAATTAGAATATCAATTAGATACGGAAAATAAAAAAATTAAAGTGGAATTTGAAAGAGTGATTAAATGAAAGAAAAACTCCAAGCGCTAATTCAAAAACAAATCGCGGCGCTTGCAATTGATTATCATGAGCCAATTGAAATTGAAAAGCCCAAGAATGCGGAAAATGGGGATTATTCATGTAATATTGCTTTAAAGTTGGCTAAAGTTTTAGGTAAAAATCCGTTGGAAATTGCTAAAATGATTGGGGAAAACTTAACGGATACTTGTCTTACGAAAGTAGAAATTAAAGCCCCCGGATTTATCAATTTTTTTGTCACCAAAGATTATTTATTTACTAATTTAAATGAATGTTTAGCACAAGGCAAAAATTATGGTAGTTCGACTATTGGCCAACATCAAAAATATAATATTGAGTTTGTTAGTGCCAATCCCACGGGTATTTTACATTTAGGTAATGCTCGGGGTGGGGCGTATGGTGATTCTTTAGCCCGGATTTTAACTTTTTCAGGGTTTGATGTTACGAAAGAATATTACGTCAATGATGCCGGCAATCAAATAACGAATTTAGGACTTTCGATCCAAGCACGCTACCAAGAATTATGTGGCGAAGCTAGTCAAATGCCCGAGAATGGTTATTTTGGTCAAGAAATAAAGGATATTGCTCAAAAGTTATATGATGCCAAGGGTCGTGAATTATTAACAGAAGATTTAACCTACTTCAAGGAAATTGGAACGCAAGAGTTACTGGCTAAAATCATGGCTGATTTAGCGGAATATCGTATTACATATGATAAGTTTACTAGTGAAAAAGCCATTACCGAACAATATAGTGTCGATAAAGTTATCAGCGATTTAAAAGCCAAGGGCTATACCTATGAAGCCGATGGGGCTATTTGGTTTAAATGTAGTGCTTTATTAGACGATAAAGATCATGTATTGAAAAAAGAAGATGGTTCTCATACTTATTTGGTTCCTGACATTGCTTATCATTTAGATAAATATAAACGGGGTTATGCTAAAATGATTGATATTTTTGGTACCGACCATCATGGTTATGTAGCCCGACTAAAAAGTAGTATTAAGGCCTTTGGCGAAGACGAATCTAAATTAGATGTTAAACTATTGCAACTAGTGCGGTTAGTCGAAAATGGCGAAGTTGTTAAAATGAGTAAAAGAACCGGGAAATCCGTTACATTAAAAGAACTAATGGATGAGGTTGGCGTTAATGCGGCTCGATATTTCTTTTCCCGTTATAGTTTAGATACCCAAATGGATTTTGATCTAGATGAAGCGAAGGCCAAATCCAATGAAAATCCTGTTTATTATGTTTCTTATGCTTACGCGCGGATTTGTACGATTTTAAAGGAACAAAAAAATATTTCTAAAATAACCGAATATAAGACATTAAATAATGAATATGCATATAATGTTTTAGAAAAAGTGTATGAATTCCCGGATGTTGTTAAAACGGCGGCTTTAAAAGAGCTACCGCATTTAATAACCCAATATGCTTATGAACTAGCTAGTGTCTTTCATGCCTTTTATGGTAAAATGCGAATTTTAACCGATAATATTGAAGAAACAAATGAAAATTTAAATTTAATCCAAGCCGTTAAAATAACTTTGGAAAATGCATTAAACTTAATTGGGGTTATACCCCCCGAAAAGATGTAAGGAGGAAGAAAAATGAAATTAAGTGAAATACCAAAAGAAGAATTAGAATTAATGAGCTATGATGATATCGCGGGCTATATATTACAAGAGTCTGGCAAGAAAATGAAACTAGTCGATATCTTTAAGAAAGTATGTAATGTTTTAAACTTACCAGATTCGTATCTTGAATCCCATTTAGTAGACTTCTTTGAACAAATGTCGACGAATAAAAAGTTTGTCATGTTAAAAAATGGCTTCTGGGATTTACAAAGTCGTCATAAAGCCGATTTCGTTATCGAAGATAGTGACGAAGAAGAATACGAAGTTGAAGAAACGGAAGCGGATGCTACTGAAGAAACAACGGACGATAATGAAGATATCTTCTATGATCAAGAAGACGAAACAGATGACACCGAAGAAGACGATCTTGCTGATTTAGTTGTTATTGATGGCGATGAAGAAGACGAAAGTAATATTTAAAGGTTAGGCAACTAATCTTTTTTTCTTGACAAAAATAAACTTTTTTTTATAATAGTATCTCGCTAAACAAGGGGGATTTAAAACTGATGGATATATTTAAATACATTAATCCTAATGATAATCTATTATTAACTAAATTAAGTAATCAATCGTTAATGGATTTTTTATATTTAGTAAATCATTATTTATTAGAATATCGGGATTCTTTATCTTTACCAGAGAATTTAACCTTTGGTTTAGAAATAGAATGCGATAAGTTTAATTTAAAAAGGGTCCGAAAAGTTATTAACCAAAAGAATCAAGAATTGGCAACAACTTTTAACCCTTGGCAAATAACAACTGATATTTCGGTTAATAAAGGAGGAGAAATAATTTCGCCAATTTTACAAGATAATCATTCTAGCTGGTATCAAGTCCAAAGTATCTGTTATTCTTTACAAAAATATGCCAAAATTAAAGATCAAGCCGCCGGTCATGTTCATATTGGTACTAATATTATTGGAGATGATGTTAATAAATTATGGCAATTTTTACAACTATGGATAAGTTATGAAAAAGTTATTTATCGTTTTTGTTATAACGAATATTTAACGGCTCGACCTCGTTTAATTCATTTTGCGTGTCCCATTGCCGATTTACTAAATGCTCATTATGAAACTTTGGCAGCAATGGTGCAAAATAATGTTCCGATTGAAAAATTATCCCAAGAAATAATCAATATTCTTCACCGGCAACCTTATAACCAAGTAGGTCGGAATGAAGCTATCAATTTCAATAATGTTAAAGATTATCACTCCCATATCAAAATGAATACAATTGAATTTCGGTGCCCAAATGGAACTCTTAATCCCATAATTTGGCAAAATAATGTTAATTTATTTGCCCATTTATTAAGTTCCGATAATCTTTTCCAAGCTGATTTAGTAAATACTCGAAGATTACAAAACAAGCATCAAAATAATAATTTAGAAAGTTATCAACAAATTGCTTTAACACCCGCTTTAGAATTATGTGATTTAATTTTTAACCAAAATATTGACAAAATCTATTTCTTACGACAATATTTAAAAAATTATGAAGAATCAACCAAAACTTTAAAAAGAGCCAAACCATTTACCAGATAATAATCAGTTAGTAATAATGATTATTTTTTTGCTTTCCTTTATAAATCAACACTCCGTCAACTTGACAATATATATATATATATATAATAAAAGGGAAAGTAGGACGATTATATGAATGATAAAAAACAAAAAATAATTCTTTCCCTAGTAGCAATTGTTACTTTAGCACTAGTAGCAATCGGTGCTACCTATGCTTTCTTTGCTAGTCAAAACACTGGTAAACAAGATGTTAATATTAATGCGGAATCAGGTACAACTGATGTTTTAGCATTTGCTATTACAGATGTTGGTAATGATGGTATTAATATTACCGCTAATATGGATAACTTTAGTAGTGGAGCCGGTAATGAAGAAGATAGTGCCACCGGAACAGCAACTTTAATCGCTAATAATGCGACCAATAATGCTAAAGATAGTTATTATGTTTATTTAAATATTGCTAAAAATGAATTAAGATATACTAATTTTAAAAATGCCGAAGGAGATATCCTAGAAGGAAAAGAAGAAGATGGAAAGATAGTAGCCCCAGATGAAACACATACAACAAAAGTACCAGAATTAATTCTAACTGTCACCCAACCTGGAGAAGAAAAAGAAGAATTACAACATATCGATGGTTTAGAATATAAAACAGATGTAGATGGCAATGGATTAAATGGTTTTGATATCACCGAAGCTACTGGTTTAATAGCAATAGCCAAGAATTATGAAATCACGGCAACAGGTACTGAACCAACAGTAAAAGCCACCCAAGAATGGAAAATAAAAATAACCCTAATAAACTTAGATAGTAGTCAAAATAACAATACAGGAAAAGAGTTTAGTGGTCAATTAATCTTACAAAAAGAGGTAATCCCAACTAGTTTAGCCGATGTGTGTAATAGTAATGAAAAAGTGGGAGAATGTGTTAAAGAATTATATGAAAAATCATATTATAATCTAAGTCATATAATATATCACAATAATGATGCTTTAGCCGAATCCCCAATACCTAATGCAACCTTAAATGCTAATGATAATAGTTATCGCTATAGTGGCTCAAGTGAAGAGGTTAAAAACTATGTGTGTTTAGATGGAACTGAAACTCAAAGTGGAGCATGTACTTCTGATGCTGATTTATATCGAATAATAGGTTTCTTCCCAAATGATACAGATGAATATGAAATGAAATTAATCAAATATGATTATGCCACTAAAGAAGAATTAGGAGATAACGAAACTGCTCCTGGAGGAGCATATTATGGCAATTATGCTGATTCTAAACCTAATTACAAAGGCAATAATGCTGCGAATATAGCAGCATACTATTGGAATTATACAGATTCAGGAAGCTATAATAATATGTGGCAATATAGTAACTTAAATAAAAAGAATCTAAATGAATATTACTTAAATACATACCTTGCTAAAGTAGGTGGTTTAAGTGAACATATAACCGAACACGAATGGACAACCGGTGGTATGCCTTGGTCGGACACCTATAAGGCTCGACAAGCATATAATGAAGAATTAGGAACCGGAAAACTACAAGTAGGAGCCCCAAATTGCTATAATGACGATTATAATGAAGGTGCAAGAGCATGTACCGAAAATGATTTAAGCTATAAAAATGCTAAAATAGGCCTAATGTATGTCAGCGATTATGGCTATGCTGCCTATCCCGAAGCATGGAATACTAAAATGGAATCCGAAGGATATAGTCAAGACGATATAACAAAAAATAACTGGTTGTATATGGGACTGTATGAATGGACGGTTTCGCGTAATGCTTTGTATGGCACCAGTGCGTGGGGTGTCTACAATACGGGTGATATGAATCGCAGCGGCGTGATTGGCCGTCTTGCTGCACGTCCATCCTTCTATTTGGACTCTTCGACCAAAATAAAAAGTGGAGATGGCAGTAAGACAAACCCATTCCGTTTATCTTGGGATTAAAAGTTACAGTTTTGTAGCTTTTTTTGTAGGGAAATTTCTTTAAATAACTAAATAATATAATAATATAAAATAGTTTGTTTTTTTCTTAATATTTGATAAAATGGAACAAGGAGGAATTCTTATGATTAATAGATTAGAAGCGATTGTTACGAAATATCAAGAATTATCAGAAGAATTAGTAAAGCCAGAGGTTTTAAATAATTTTAATAAATTAAAAACTTTATCTAAAGAACAAAGCGATTTAAAAGAAATTGTTGAAAAATATGATGAGTATAAAAAAGTTTTAAGTGATTTAGATCAAGCGAAACAAATGGAAAATGATCCGGAATTAAAAGATTTTGCTTTGGAAGAGGTAACGAGATTAACGGAAGAAGAAAGCAAAATAAAAAAACAATTAGAAATAATGTTAGTTCCTAAAGATGTTAATGATGGTAAAAATGTTATTATGGAAATAAGAGGAGCCGCCGGCGGAGATGAGGCCAATATTTTTGCGGGTGATTTATTTCGGATGTATTCTTATTATGCCGAAAAAAATGGCTGGAAAATTGAGGTAATGCATGAGGTTGAAGGCACCAGTGGAGGTTATTCTCAAATTGAATACATGGTAAAAGGGGAAAATGTTTATTCGAAATTAAAATATGAGAGTGGTTCTCATCGGGTACAAAGAATTCCGGCGACTGAAACGCAAGGTCGGGTTCATACCTCAACGGCAACAGTTTTAGTTATGCCTGAGGTTGACGAAATTAATGTGGATATTAAAGAAAGCGATTTAAAAATCGATGTTTATCACTCTTCAGGAGCCGGTGGTCAATCTGTTAATACCTCAAATTCGGCGGTACGGATTACGCATATCCCAACCGGGGTTGTGGTAACTTGTCAAACCGAAAGAAGCCAATTAAAAAATAAAGAAAATGCAATGAAAATGCTTCGTTCGAAATTATATGATGCTCTAATGCAAGAACAAGAAAATGAAATCGGGACGGAACGGAAAACGAAAATTGGTACTGGCGACCGTAGTGAAAAGATTAGAACTTATAATTATCCACAAAATCGGGTTACGGACCATCGCACGAACTTTTCCATTATGGAACTTGATCGGGTCATGAATGGTAATTTAGATCCCATTATTGATTCTTTAATTACCGAAGATTTAAAATTAAAATTACAAGGGGAAAATAATTAATGAAAAACTTTGATTATGTATGCCTTAATTGTGGTGCTAAACAAACTTTTCCAATTAGTGATTACAAAGGGAAAAAAGTTGGTACGATGGCCGAAACTTTTTGTTTTGCCTGCCAAGAAATTACGAGGCATATGAATGTTGGCGATTTAAAAACTTTTTTAGAATGGAATACCTCGAAAGAAGCCGATTTAATTCGGGAAATATTAGAAAAGAAAGCAAGTTATGGAAGATAATGAAATTGAACTTTTAAAAAAATATTTACCCCAAGAAAAATATCAAGAGGGATTAGCTAAATTAAAAGATGGTTATCCTGTCCAATATATCATTGGTAATGTTGATTTTGCTGATACTTTAATTAAAGTTAACGAAAATGTTTTAATTCCCCGGTTTGAAACTGAATTTTTAGTAGCTAAAACAATCAATTATATTAATAAAATGTTTTCTTCTAAAATTAAGATAATTGATATTGGCACTGGTAGTGGTTGTATTGCGATTGCTCTTAAAAAAGCCCTTGATGCCGATGTCACCGGACTAGATATTTCTCCAAAAGCCCTAATGCTTGCCCAAGAAAATGCTACTTTAAATCAGGTTACAGTAAATTTTATCAACCAAGATATGAAAAAACCAATTCCCGGGAAATATGATTGCTTGATTAGTAATCCGCCTTATATTCCCGAAGATGGGTTTGTCGAAGACCGGGTTAAAAAATATGAACCCCATCTTGCTCTTTTCGCGGCTGATAAGGGTTTAGAATACTATAAAATAATTTTAAAACAAAGTCGGAAGATTTTAAAAAAGAAATTTTTGATGGCTTTTGAAATTGGTGACAATCAAAAAAATCTTTTGGCCACTTATTTAATGGAAAACTATCCCGATTATCAATTTCATTTTGAAAAAGATTTAAATGGGTTTGATCGTTATTTATTCATTTATCATGAATAAATTTTTTCTTTTTAACGCTTAATAATAATAGGTGAAGAAATGAAAAAAGCAATAATAGTTTTATTTATTTTAGTTTTAATATTATTAAGTCAAGTGCCTAAAAGCGAAGGAAGCGTGGTTATTCCAGAGGAAGCCATTAGATACCGGATTATTGCAAACAGCAATACTGATGCCGATCAAACGCTAAAACAAGAAATTAAAACAGCGGTTGATCCTTTAATTAATCAAACAATGGTCGAATCAAAAACTATTACCGAAGCACGAGAAAATATTCAAAAGATAATGCCGAATATTGTCAATACTGTGGGAAAATACACGCCAGATTATAAAATAAATTATGGGAATAATTTTTTCCCTGTCAAAGAATATAAAGGCGTAAGTTATCCCGCGGGTAATTATGAATCATTAGTTATCACTTTAGGTCAAGGTTTAGGAGATAACTGGTGGTGTGTTTTATTTCCTCCTTTATGCTTGCTAGAAGCCGAAGATAACAAAATAGATGATGTTAATTATTCCCTTTGGGTTAAAAAAATAATTGCTAATTTTAATTAATAATTAGGTATCTTTTTAATATAATTTAAAAGGTGAGCATATGAAAGAAATGGTATCCCTTTTGCTTATAGGTATTTCCTTATCCATGGATACTTTTTCTTTGTCTTTAAGTTTGGGAACGCTTAATCAAGCCAATACCAAACTTTATTTATTGCCTTATTTTGTTGGAATTCTACATTTTATCATGCCCTTAATCGGTAATCTATTAGGTCTAGAAATCATTAATTGGCTTAATTTAACGACAAATAAAATCTTAGGCATAATTCTTATTATTTTGGCTTTTAACATTGCCTATCATTTCTTTAAAGAAGAAAATCCCGTTTTTAACTTAAGTATATGGGGTTTAATTATTTTAGCCATTTCGGTTTCGATTGATAGTTTTTCGGTTGGTCTTGGTCTAAGTGCTTTAACTAATCGTTATGCGGTCGCGGGTTTAATTTTTGCTATTTGTAGTTTTCTCTTTACTTATTTAGGTCTTTCGATTGGTAAATATTGTAGTCAGGTTTTAGGAAAATTTGCCAATTGTCTTGGCATAACTTTACTCTTTATTCTCGGGGTTATGCACTTATTTAAATAAATAGTTTGACACCCAAGAAAAAAATGACTATAGTAAAATTAGGAAAAGCAAGGAGCTGATAACATGAAACAAATAATTATTGAGGGTAATCATCTTCTTTCGGGAACTATCAAAATTGGTGGGGCTAAAAATAGTGCGGTGGCTTTAATTCCCGCGGCAATATTAGCCAAAGGCGATTTGAAAATTAAAAATGTGCCTAATATTTCGGATAAAGATGCTTTAATTGAAATCCTCGATTTATTAAATGTTAAGGCCGTAGAATACCAAAACGAATTATTAATTAATACGAGTAATATCAAAAATGCTTTAATTAGTGAACAACTTAGTAATCGATTACGGGCTTCCTATTATTTTATGGGGGCCTTACTCGGTCGTTTTAAAAAAGTAGAAATTTATTTTCCGGGTGGTTGCAATATTGGTTCGCGCCCAATTGATTTACATTTAAAGGGCTTCGAGGCCTTAGGGGCTACGATTAATAAAGAGGGCAGCAAATATATTATTGAGGCCAAAGAATTGAAAGGTGCCGAAATATATTTAGATTTTGCCTCAGTGGGGGCGACCATCAATCTTTTATTAGCGGCCGTTTTAGCCCAAGGTAAAACCATAATCAATAATGCGGCCCGCGAGGTTGAAATTGAAAATGTAGCCAAATTTTTAAATAAAATGGGGGCTAATATTAAAGGTGCTGGTACCGAGAGAATCGTTATTAATGGGGTTCGCGAACTCCATGGGGCGGAAATTAGTGTTATTCCCGATCGGATTGAAGCCGGAACTTATATTATTATGGGGGCTATAATTGGCCATAATTTAACGATTGATGGCATTAATCCGAATCATTTAAAGGTCGTTTTAAATAAGTTAAAGGAAATGGGGGTTAAGTTTAAAACTAATAAACACCAAGTTACTTTAACTAAAACGAACCAATTTAAAGCCGTCAATGTTCGGACGGCAGTTTATCCCGGATTCCCTACGGACTTAGGCCAACCCATGAGTGTTTTACTTACTCAAGCAACAGGAATTAGTCAATTTGAAGAAACTATTTTTGAAAACCGTATGGGTCATGTTCCTAACTTACAAAAAATGGGAGCCAAAATTGAATATGAACGGCAACATGCCACTTTCCATGGCCCAAATAAATTACATGGGGCTGAACTTACCGCTACCGATTTAAGAAGTGGGGCGGCTTTAGTTACCGCGGGCTTAATTGCCGAGGGAACGACAATAATCAATGATGCCGAACATATCTTGCGGGGTTATGAAAGAATTATTACAAAACTTTCCGATGTTGGTGCTAAGATTAAGATTGTTGATGTATAATGTAGAGAAAAATGCTCTACATTTTTTATGGGGGTTTTATGAAAAGAAGATATAAACTGTTATTAATAATTTTATTTGGCTGTCTTATCACAATTATTATTTATTTTTCGGCTACCTCAACAAATAAAAACATTGTTGCTTTAGGTGATGGCCTTAGTTTAGGCATGACACCTTATCATGTGGCGGGCCTAAGTTTTAATGATTATCTTCGTGATTACTTGGAAAACCATCATGATTTAGCCAGTTTTAATCAAGAGTTTTGTGCCGAACATTTAACCATTGATAAATTAAATACTTATTTAGAAAAAAATGTTTTGAGTAAAAGTAATAAACCGATTAAACAAATTATTGATCAAGCCGATATTGTTACTTTGGCTATAGGTCTCGATGAATTAGCGTTAATTTCCCTGCAAACCAACGACCTAGACGAATATATTGCCAACTTTATCTTAACTTATAAAAATGTTTTAAATGAGATTCGTACCTTTTACCAAAAAGATTTAATTATTATTGGCTTGTATCCGGCCTATAATCTAGATAAGAATACGGTTATTACCATCAATCAAAAATTGCAGGAACTTGCCGTTACTTTTAATACCGACTTTTTAGATATTTTGGCTATTTCCCTAAATAAAGATTATTATTTACAACCAACCAGTTATTATTTTAACTATCAAGCCCATAAATTAATTAGTCAAAAGATTATCAAGATGTTAAATTAAGGGTTGTCTAACGGCTAAAATATGTTATAATACAAAAGAAACGAATTACTATGCTTAAAAATTAAGCATGGCGGAAGGAGTGAGAACATGAAAAAGAATATTCATCCCGAAATGAAAGATGCAACTGTTACTTGTGCTTGTGGCGCTACTTTTAAAACTAAATCAACTAAAGAAAAAATCGAAGTTGAAATCTGTAGCGAATGCCATCCTTTCTTTACTGGTAAACAAGGTAAAGCGAAAAAAACGGGTAACATTGAAAAGTTTAATCGGAAATTTGGTTTAGATAAAGAAAACAATTAATAGGAGTTTAATGCTTCTATTTTTTTATTAATTAGTCAAGTAAAAGTTTCCCTTTTTTTTATGGTAAAAATTAATTATAATTAAATTAAGGTGATAAATAGATGAAAGTATTTATTGGGGCCGATCATTTAGGCAAAGATGTTGTTTTAAAAGTAATGACTTATTTACAAGAACATAATTATGAGGTGGTAAAAAGCCAAGTAGCAAATACGGATGAAGATGATTATCCAGATTTTGCTTATGATGTTTGTCAAAATGTTTTAAAAGAAAATGGTTTAGGAATCCTTTTATGTGGTACGGGTATTGGTATGTCTATCGCAGCCAATAAAGTAAAAGGAATTCGTTGTGCGAAAGTAAGCAATGTCGATGAGGCCTATTTTTGCCGGTATCATAATAACGCCAATGTCTTAGCCCTTTCCTATAACATCGCCGAGATGGAATTATATCAAATAATCGAGGCCTTTTTAACTACTAACTTTTCGCATGCGCCTCGTCATGAAAGAAGAATTGAAAAGATTTCTAAAATCGAAAATAACGCATATAATTTATAAAGGAATAAATTATGCGAAACAAAATACTATTGGGCGTAGTTATTATTTTAAGTATTTGGGCTTTAAAAGTGGCTTGGCCTAAAACATCTAAAGAATTACCCAAAACGGAAAACAAGGTTGAAAGTCCACTTTTAGTCAAATTATTAGATTCAGAAACTAATGAGATTAAAGAAATTTCTTTAGAAAATTACATTGTGGGCGTCGTTGCGGCCGAAATGCCGGCATCTTTTAATATTGAGGCCTTAAAAGCCCAGGCCGTGGCCGCCCGAACCTATGCTTTATATAAAATGGCGCATGCCAATCAGGATTACGATTTGGTAACAGATGTTACGAATCAATCTTATCTTTCGGTTAGCCAGATGCAAAGCAATTGGCAGGAGGGCTTTTCTAAGTATTATGCCAAGGTTCAAGAAGCCGTTAATTTAACGAAGGATGAAGTAATGAAGTACAATGACGAAGTAATTTGTGCTTTTTATTTTGCCTTAAGTAATGGTTATACGGAAGAGGCCTTGCCGGTTTTTGGTCAAAACCAGGATTATATTACGAGTGTCAGTTCTACTTGGGATGAAAATGTTAAAAACTTTGAGGTAACAACGACGATAACGCCCGCGGAGTTTTGTACTAAACTAAAAATTACTTGTGCGGATATTAGTATTACCAACATTGTTAAATCGGCCACTGGTCGGGTAAATGAAATAACCATTAATGGTCAAACATTTAAAGGCACGGAAATCCGTAAATTATTAAACTTGCGTTCTACGGATTTTCAAATTACTCTTGGCTCACCTATAACGATTACGACCAAAGGTTATGGCCATGGGGTAGGGATGAGTCAATATGGGGCCAATGCCTTAGCCCAAGCCGGAAAAAGTTATACCGAAATCTTAAATTATTATTATCAAAATACCACAATTACCAAAATCAATGTATAATTCTTTTTAAATCTTCCCATACTTTAATTAGGATGGTGAATTATGAAGAAAAGAAAATTAAAGGGCTTTGTTTTACCAACATTGTATGTTTTAGTAATTGGGGTTTTGTTTGTCAGTATTGCACTTTTAGGTAATGCTTTAAGAGTAAATACGAACTATGGTAATATGGCGGTGGATGCCATTAAAGACATTACGGTACCGGTCACAAATGTAACGCAAAATAGCCAAATTGTTCGGCCTTATACAGATGATGCCGTAACAATTAGCAAATCTTATTACGATATGCAAGATGAGGAAACCAAACAACAAAATTCCTTAGTCTACTACGAAAATACTTATCTTCAAAATAGTGGGATTTTATATAGTAGTGATAAAGAATTTGATGTAGTTAGTGCTAGTAATGGAACAGTTAGTAAAATCAGCCAAGATGAAATCTTAGGTAATGTCGTTGAAATAACCCATAACAATAATTTAAAAACTGTTTACTATAGCTTAAAAGAAGTATTAGTCAAAGAAAATGATACAATCGCGGCAAATACCGTAATTGGTAAAAGTGGTGATAATGGTTTAGAAAATGAATCCGAAAATTGTTTATTGTTTGAAGTATATTACAATGGTGAAGCCATGGATCCCGAAGATTTTTATAATATGACGCTTGAAGATTTACAATAAATCATAAAATAAACCTCTTAATAATAAGTTTTATTAAGGGGTTGTTTAATAAATGGAAAGTAATATTTCAAAACGGGTGGTTGCGGAAGCAAAGCATATGCTGAAAACCAAAGATACAATTCGCACAATTGCCGATAAATATAAAGTCAGCAAAAGTACGGTACATAAAGATTTAAGTGAGCGGTTAAAACAAATTGATGCCAATCTTGCTAGTTCAATTGAAGAAATAATGCAAGAACATATCGATATTCGGCATATTCGGGGTGGTGATGCTACTCGACAAAAATATAAAAAGAGGTAAAAGATGAAGAAAAATAAAAACATTTTATATTTATGTGATGATTATATTTTCCTTTATAGTCATAATTTAAAGAAAATGATTAAATATAAATTACCAAATAATGTTTTAAAAAATGGTAAAGTGGCGAATACTAAATTATTTATTGCCAACTATAAAAAGTTTATGCATGAATATAAATTAAATAATAATCTTTTAGGCGATAAAATAACTATTATTGTAAATCCTAGTTATACTAAAACAGATATTGATTTAATTACCAATCTTTTTCAGGATTTAGCGTATCGCAAAGTCCAAATTGTTAATGAAATGAAACTCTATAATTTAAATAGTTCTAATGCTTATCTTAATTATAATAATGAGTATTTTATCTTTAGTTACCTCGATTATTATAAAGTAAAGCATAGTTATCTTTTACCTACGGAGTTATTCACTGAATCCGCGGTTATTGAACTGTTAAGTAAATTAATAAAAAAAAGAAATGTTTTTTGTTTTGGTTTAAAAAAAGATTTAGCCCAATTTATCTTAAAATTTGAAACTAAAACCTCTAATATAGTCTATACTTTTCAAAATAATGAAACCTATTTACTTGACACTTTCAAAGAAGATTAATTAAAGTTTTACTTGCTTTAAGTTTAATTTATGTTAAGCTTAAAATGTACGCGTTAAATGTCGAACTTTGTAGGACGATTGGGCATTCAAGATTACTCGCTCTTATGCTATATTAAAAATAGTTAAGGAAGGAGTGAATTTAGTTTGACCGGAAAAGTAAAATGGTTCAATAATGAAAAAGGATACGGCTTTATTGAAAATGAAGAATTATCCGATATTTTTGTTCATTACTCTGCAATTGTCAAAGATGGTTTCAAGACTTTAAGTGAAGGTAGTATCGTTGATTTCAAATTAGTTGAAACGTCTAAGGGCTTACAAGCAGTAGACGTTGTTGAACACCAAATGACTACTATATAGTAGTTTTTTTCTTGACTTAATGGTATAATTTAATTAGGAGAGTGATAATAATGAAATTGAATATTCGGGGAGACAAAGTAACGGTTACAAAATCGATTAAGGATTATATTGAAGATAAAATGAGCCGTTTAGACAAATATTTTGATAATGCTAAAACGGTTGAAGGTAAAATTATAATAAGAGTGCGTAATTTAGATCAAATTATTGAGGTAACCATTCCGACCTCACGCTTTACCTTAAGAGCGGAAGAAAAAGATCAAGATTTATATGCAGCCATTGATTTAGTTGTTGATAAACTAGAAGGTCAAATTCGAAAAAATAAAACACGATTAAATAATAAATATAAAAATTTAGATAAGTTTGAAATGTCTTTTGATTTTGAGGTTGCCGATGATGAAATTGATGAAACTAAAATTATTAAACGGAAAAATATTGAAATGAAACCGATGGATGAAGAAGAAGCAATTCTACAAATGGAACTATTAAATCACGATTTCTTTGTTTTTAAAAATATTGATGAAGAATGTGTTTCCGTTTTATATAAAAGAAAAGATCAAAGTTTAGGTATTATTAATGTAAAATAAATATGAAAAAAAGTATTAAATTTCAAAAACAACAATTAAAAATGAAAATAATAGTCATCTTGGTGACTATTTTTCCAATGTTTCTTATTACTAATGCACTATGGGATTTGAGAAACGAATTAAGCCCCGGGATTTTAATCCTAATTTTAGTTTTTTTTCTTTTATTAATTGGGTTAATCATTAAAATAGTATTTAAAAATATTAGCTTAATTGGTGGTAAAAATATGCAAAAAATAATGCAAGAATTAGATAGTGATGTCGTTAAATATTACGAAAACTATGGCTTATATCTTACCCCAAATTATTTAGTATGCATGGGTGGGACTAAAAACCCCTTATCATTATTCGCCGTGGCTTTAAATGATATTGATGCTATTAACATTTATGAAGACAAAAGTCGTTCTTATCGGGCTCAAAATCCTACTTGGCAAGCCATAGAGGCTAAAATTGCCGCGGCTGTTTATTCTCAAAAAAGTGAGTTTTATGTTTTAAAAATTATTTGTGGTTCAAAAGCTTATACGATTGCCACGGCTTCTACTTTAAATAGCAATAAAATAAATCAAATGGTGGAAATAGGCCAAGACCTTGCTAAGCGCTTACCTGATGTTGATTTAATTTAAGCTAAATTGTATTTTGGCTTTAGATGTGATATTATTTTGGTGATTAGTGGTGAGATAATGAAAAAATTACTAACAATTATTTTTGATGGCTTTGGCTATCGGGAAGAAACTAAGGGAAATGCGGTTCGGGCGGCGCAAATGCCTAATTTTAATGCCTTATGGGAAAACTATCCCCATGCGCTTTTAGGTGCCAGCGAAGAAGCCGTAGGTTTAAAAGCCGGCCAAGTTGGTAATAGTGAAGTTGGCCATTCGACCATTGGTGCCGGTAAAGTTTTAAAACAAAATGAAATATTGGTTGATGAATTTTTTGCTCATGTTGATTTAGAAAACGAAAGCATTAAAAAACTTTTAGCTTTAAAGGATAAAGATATTCACATTATGGGCTTATGCAGCGATGGTAATGTTCATGCTGGAGTCGATGATTTTTTAAATATGTTTGCCTTTTTACATGAACATAAATTTACGAAAATTCATTTTCATTTAATTACTGATGGGCGCGATACGGCAACTAATGTGGCCTATAAATATATTAAAATGATTGAGACGGCCATTAAAAAATATAAAGTGGGGGATATTGCTTCGGTTTGTGGTCGGTACTACGCTATGGATCGTGATGAAAACTGGGACCGGACTAAGTTATATTATGATTTAGTGGTAAATGGTAAAGGGGCTTTAACTTTAAACTTAGAAGCATCTTTGCAAAAATCTTACCAAGCCGGTGTTACCGATGAGTTTATTAAACCAATTTTAGTTAGTAAAAATACGCTTAAAGATGGCGATGTTTTGATTTGGATGAATTATCGGGCCGATCGCAGTAAACAAATTTTGATGACTTTTAACGAAGAATTTACCACTTTCCCTGTGCACAGTATGCCCAATTTAACAACTTTTACTTTATTTAATATTGATAAAAAAATTAAAAGTAATGCCTTTTTAGAACCCACAACGGTGGAACAACCTTTAGGTATTTATTTAAGTGAGCTTGGTTTAACGCAAGCCCGCGTTGCCGAAAGCGAAAAATATCCGCATGTTACATACTTTTTTGATGGAGGATATAATGGCAAAATTGAAAAATGTGATAAGTTTCATATTCCTTCCCCAGAGGTAGCAACTTATGATGAACTTCCGGAAATGAGTGCCTACAATGTAACGAAAAAAGTTATTACCTGCATGGAAAATGATTATGATTTTATTTTAGTTAATTATGCCAATCCGGATATGGTCGGACATACAGGATATATGGAAGCCACGATTAAGGCTTGTGAAACTGTAGATTTATGTTTAGGTAAATTAATTGAAAAAGCCGAAGAAAATTTTTATAAAATAATTTTACTCGCGGATCATGGTAATGCTGATACCATGCTTAATGCCGATGGTACACCTTGTACCACGCATTCGCTTGCCAAAGTGCCTTTCATTGTTATGGATAACAAAGTTGGTCTTCAACCCACTGGAACCTTAGCCAATGTGGCCCCAACTATCCTAGATTATTTAGATATTGCAGTTGCTAAAGGCATGAGCGGAGAAGATACCATCTTAATTGATGGGGATTAAACCAATAAAAAAAATCTATTTGAAAAAAAGGCGTAACTATTCAGACTAAGTCATGTTAAAACGAGAGCTTATAAAGAAGAATGCTCTCTTTTTAATTAAATAAAGTTTT
>CANQZX010000011.1 GCA_947628445.1 uncultured Bacilli bacterium | reverse complement strand
ATCTTCATGGTAAATATCCATGAATTGTGATATAGTAATAAGCGGATATTTTTTCTTAAAGTTCTTAATATATTCTACTTCTGGAGCAGAAGCGGCAATATACGGTTTTCGACCGGTATTACCATGAACTAATAAAGAAGAAATATCCTTTTTTTCTATTTCGTTAAGAAATCTATTAATCTGTTTTCTTTCATAACCACTTTGAAAAGCAATTTCTTGATATGTAATTTTTATTTCACCATTTATTTTTTGTTTTAAAAGAAAAAGAGCCTTTTCTTTATCTTTTTTCATTTTTTCGTTATTAAAAAATACACCTCCTTTCCAAAGGCATATTCTATCATATTATTAATGGGACATTTTCAAAAAATCTTGATGGGACATTTTCAAAAAGGTTTAACAAAAATGGGCGTTTTTATTTACTTAAAACATAAAATATGGTAGGATAAAACTAGAAATGAGGAAGTATGATGAAGAAGTTTTGGTTAGGTTTGTTAACATTCATTTCTTTTAGTACTGTAGTAAGTGCTGCAGAAATGGATTTACAAGTAACGGAAGAAAGAGTAAAAGCAGGGGAAACAGTCACGGTCTTAATTGATACCGATGTAACGAAATTTGATTTAGTGTATGATCAAAATATTTTTGAGGAAATTGATATTGCTAGTTTTGATACTAATAATTCAGTAGTAAGAGATGGTAAATCTTTTTATCTTACCGAAGATGGCCAAATTCGCATTGATTTAAAAGCGAAAGAAGATATTGTCCAAAGAAAGACAACCATTAAAGTTAATTATGCGGAAGAATCTGCGGAAGCCGAAGTTATCGTCGGTTCAAAAAGAGTTTCAACATTAGGTGTAGTTTTAATTATTCTAGCTATCGGTATAGCAACCTGTGGAATTATTTATTATGTTAAAAAGAAAGAAGATTTCCAAAAAGAACAAATTATTGTTTTAGGTATTGCCAGTTTATTAACAATTGGTTTTGCTATTTTGGGTGGCCTTAATTTATTTAAAAAAGCCTCAGCCGAAGGAGAAAAATTAGAATATCCAATTTATCTAACGGAAGATAGTCAAGATAAAGAAGACAATGAAGAAAAAGAACCGGTTAAAAATAAACCAAATAATAATAATTCAGATAAAGAAGATGAAGAAATAGTAGATGGCCCAATCGCTGATAATGAAATGCCTGGAACAGCTGAACCGGAACCGGAATCTAAACCTGAACCAAAACCAGAAATTAAATATACAGTCGAAGTTACGGATTTTAAAGCTGAACCAGAAGTTGTAACTAAAGATGGCGACATTTTCATTACATTTAAGGCCAGTGTTAATCCAGCAATGAATATTAAGAGTGTTGTGATAAATAATAAGAGTTATGAAGTTAAAAAAGTCAATGATTTTTACCAAGTTGTAGTTACAGCATCTAATAAATATGGTTATGAAAATTATCAATTGATGCAAGTAGAATTAAGTAATGGTACGAAAGTTGCCGTTACCGAAAAAACTATCAAAGTTTATGTTTTAAAAGAAAAACCGGAAATTGCTAATATCGCTGTTAATGGTCGGGAAGAAATACCAGTTTTAACTTTTGATGTCATCGATGCAGATCAAAGCTTTATTTCTGGTAAAGTAGTGATGACGGAAAAAGTTGAACCATTTATGTTAGCAAATTTAATTCCTAGTCGGCGCGACTATAATATGTTAGCTTTAAATGATGATATTATTTTTGAAACAACAGAAGTAAAAGTTGGTCATAATGAATATCCTGTCTCCGAGTTACATGAAGGAATGGAATATGAAGTAGTTATTTCCCTAAATTATAAAACTAATGAAGAAGCAACAACAAGTGAATATACTTTTGATACCGAAGAAGAAAAATCTGAAACCTTTAATAGAGAATATAACTTTGATTTAGTAGAAGCAAAAATTAATAGTCCAGTTACTAAAGATGAAGAATTACATTTAAGTTTTAAAAATGGTCTATTCTCTTATACGGATATTGAAAAAATAACTATTGATGGCGAAACTTATGAATTAACTAAGGATGCTGAAACAGGTGTTTATACTGTAAATGGTCCAATTACGAAATGTGATAGTAAAGGGGCTTGTCGGTTACATATTACAAGTGTTTTTGTTACAACGGAAAGTGGTACAGCAAAAGAAATCCCTTATGAAAAAGAAATTCCGTATATTTATTTAAAAGATGAACCAACTATTAATTCTTTTGCAGCCCAACTTAACGATAATACTTTAACAGGTACTTATGATATTACTGATGCTGATGATACTATAACCTCAGGATTTCTAATATTTGAAGGACCAAGTAAAGTAACGGTTGATTTAACTAAAGAAGATTTAGCATCAACAACTTTTAGTAAAACAGTTGCTTTACCAAAAGCCGGAGATTATCAAGTTACCTTAGTAGTTAATTATGATTTAGGCGATGGTAATGAGAAAAATATTTCAGCCGAAAGTGCATCGGAAGTTCATCAAAAAATTGTGGCTACAATTGCGGCGGTTAAAACACCGGATGTTAAAGTAGAACGGGCTAAAAACGCTGATATTTATCTAACCATTACCTCAAACACGGAAGAAGAACTTAAATCTATTACGATTGCTGGTGAAACTTATGACGTTACGAAACAAAATAATGGTACTTATAAAGCCAATGTGTTAGTTCCGGAAGCCGGTACTGGTTTAACGAGAACTATAGAAATTAGTAAATTAACTTATGCAACAGAAGAAATTGATTTAACCGAACCAACGGAAGTCACTTTTGAAATCTTAAAAACCAAACCAAGCATTAGTTCATTTACTTTAAGTGCTGCTGGTGGAGAAATATCTGGTTCTTTTGAATTAAATGATAGTGAAGGAGCTGCTGTTGGAGCCCAATATACAATTAATGGGGTAACTAAAAAATTATCAGATGCTGATTTTGCGGCTAAACATTTTACTGACGAAACAATTAGAAAAGCGGGTAATTATCAAGTTACTTTGACAATCATTTATGACTTAGGTAATGGTGAAAGGTTAACAGATGTAACACGGGAAGAAAGTGTAACAGTTGCTGTTGATGCGATAATTCAAGAATCAAGTATTAATCCCCTATATGTTGCGAAAGATGAGAATGTTGTTATTACTTATACCGTTATTGATAACACTGAAAATACAACCTTAAGTACCATTAAAGTAAATGGTACAGATTATTCAGCCGCAAGTTTAGGTGATCATAAATATAGTGTAACAATTCCGGCTGGAACTCAAGCGGGTGAAATAGAGTTTAAAGCGACCGAATTAAAATATCAAGATAATGAAGCATTTACCTTAAAAGAACCTAATACAATTACGGCAACAGTTTTAAAAAGTGCACCAACTATCGGCGATACTTTAACGGCTTCTTATAGTTTAGATGGTAAAACTTTATCTGGTGAACTTGATGTTCGCGAAACCGCGGGAGAAGAAACCATTCAAAAAGGTATTTTAACAATCACTGGTCCATGTTTTACGGAAGCCCAAACTTTTGAAATTACTAAAGATGCTTTATTAAGTGGAACATTTAGTCAAGAAATTGATTTAACAAAGATGGGAACATATGATGTATCTTTAACTGTTGTTTATAATCTAGGAGAAAAAGATATTGAAGCCCCTATTAAAGAAGCAACTGTTGAAGTCCCATTAAAGATATCTAAAATTACCATTGAAGCCCCTGAAACGGTTAAGAAAAATGAAACCATAACTTTAACTTATAAAGTGGAAGACAACACTGATACCCCAATTGATAAAATTACTGTTGGGGGAGAAACTAAAGATGTTACTTTAAATGATGAGGGAAATTATCAAGTTGTGTTGGATGGCAAAGATACCGCGGGCTTTGTTACTTACAAAACAACGGAATTATATTATGACGGTATCGAAGCAGCCCAAAGCATTGATTCAAGTTTAGCCCAAGAAGTTAAGGTTTATGTTTTAAAAACTGAACCAACTTTCATGGATCCTGCTTATAGTGAAACTGAAGCAGACGTTAGAATAATTGATTCTGATTCAACACAAACTAGTGCCCAAATCATATTTACGCCAGATATGGGAGGAGATGCAAAAACTTATTCTTTGGAAGACGGTAAAGCAAACATATCTGAGTTGGCAAATGGTTATTATGATGTTGAAGTCCAAGTGGCTTATGATTTGGCTGATGATAGTATTGCATCTGCTAAAGGAACCATAACAAAGGAATATTCTAATGTACTTATTATTACCAAATATAATACGGATATTACTAATTTAAAAGTAAGTGAAGTTACAACTAATAAAGTTAGATTAACATTTGCTTTAGAAGAAACGCCATTTGCTAAAATTGATGGTTTTAAAGTTGTTGATAAGGAAGGTACAGAATATTCCGTAACGATGATAGATGATCACACAATTGAAATAGATAAACCAAGTGAACGGAAGGAATTAACTATTTCGGAAATTTCTTTTGATACTGAAGTTAAAAAATCAGTTAGTACCGATTATGTTTTAGTAAATAAAACTAAACCTGAAGTTACACTTGCAACTAGTGTTGTTAATAAAAATCAAGTTAAGGCAACAATTAATACCACAGATGCTGATGCGGCAATTGATATGATAAATTATTATGCTGTTTTAAGAAATCTTGATAGTGATAGTGATACTTTAGTGGAAAAACAACCAATTAATACTTTAGGGGAAAAGGAAATAACTTTTGCTGCCCATATGGATGGCGCCACTAGATATCAAGTAAGTATTGAAGCCAATTACGATTTAGTCGATGGTAAAACTTATAACAATGTTGTCTTAAAGAAATCAAATTATATTGTAATTGATGCAGTAATAACTTATAAAGCAACTAGTGCCAATGATTATATTAAACCGGCTTTTAAATCCATGACTGTTAATTTCGATTTTGAATCTAATGTTAAATTAGCGGGTATTATCGATACCATTAAAATTCAAACTACCGAATATGAAGGCGAAGGTTATGATAAAGTTAATGGTTTAAATAATCCAGGAGAAGATTATAAATTATCTTGTGGTGCATCTACGAAAGAAGGTGACTTGTATCAAACAAATTGTAGAATTGAATATAAGTTACCAGGTAAAAGCTCTGTTATTAAAATAAAACCATTATCTTTTACAACTGTTTTAGACGAAAAAGTTAATAATATTGATGGGGCATCAGAAGAAACAATTGATATTTTAAAATGGAATCCTAAAATTAATACTTCTACGAAAAATATATATACTGAAAATAAAGTAGAACTTGAATTTTGGTTTGACGATGTCAGTATGTTGGTACCTATTAAAGAAGAAGAAGAAACTGGTGAAAAAGTATATGTTACATTCCAATATGGAACAAGACCAGTGGTTGAATTTAAAACTTCCGAAGAATTGAAAGATGGCCAACATTATACTGTAACTTTTGAAAATGTACCAAATACGCCAAATATAAGAATCGTGGGAACAGTTAAATACGATATGTATCACCATGTAATAAGTAAAGATACGGAAACCGCCCAAGAAGATAAAGTTTTATCAATGATTCATTTCTTCCATCCGCAAGATGAAATAACCCTTAATAATATCAATGTAGTAGATGATCATGGATCTAGTGTTGGTGAAGCAATAGAAGTTGGCGAACAAGTAAAATTGGCCTTTGGTTTTGATCAAGAAATAGCGTTTAAACCGACTAGCGCAATGATTTCTATCGATGATAAAAACCCAACTAGTTATGTTGTAGAAGCAACAGAAGACGGTTATGTTACGCAAGATTATCTAAAAGATTTAACGGAATGTAGTCACACTATCAAGATTACACGTCTATATGGTACAGATATGGGATATAAACATTATGATGTGGAAAAAAATAATTCAATTGAGATAATGGTTAATCCCCAAACAATTGCTTTGGCGATAAATAATAATCCGTTAAATTGGAGTTACTATCCTTTAAAAGATCCCTTTAAGGACGTAACTTTTGCTGATAATATTTTAAATTAGTCCTTTTAAAGGACTTTTTTAATTTTACTTTTGTTAATAATTTTAGTACAATAAAGGTGAGGTAAAAGGGTATGCTAGGAAAGATATTAGAAATTAAAAATAATCATCTTTTGGTAAGTAAAGGAGAAGCATCTAATGATATTATTAATCTATATGTTAAAATAATTGATCAAGATGATATTTTTATTGGTGAAATAAGTGCTTTTAATGAACAAAATATTGAAATTAATTTATTGGGAGAATTAAAGGGGAAAAAGTTTATCTATGGTCTAAATAAAAAGCCCACTTTAGCCGCCCATGTGGAAATGTTACCTAATACGGAATTAGATATTTTATTTAATGCCGCGGATTATCAAGCCAAAACGCATTTATATTTTGGTAAAAGTGCCCTTTATGAAGATAGAGCCATTTATTTAAATATTAATAAATTATTTGCTAACCATTTTGTTGTTTTAGGGAATACCGGTTCGGGAAAATCTTGTGGTACGGCTCGCCTTTTACAAAACTTATTTTATAAAAGTGATGCTTGTCCGACCAATGCAACCTTTTTTATTATCGATGCTTATGGTGAATATAAACAGGCCTTTTCCCAAATAAATTATGTGCATAAAGATTTAGGATATAAAAATTATACGACAGATATTAGTAGTCATGATGAATTATTACCTATTCCTTTATGGTTACTTAGTTTAGATGATATATGTTTACTTTTAGATGTTAATAATCGGAGTCAAATTCCGATTGTTGAAAAGGCCTTAAAGTTTGTAACAATTTTTAAAAAAGAAGAACAAACGGTTATTAAATATAAAAATAGTATTATTGCTAAGGCCTTATTAGATATTTTTATCAGTGGTAATACCCCAGCCCAAATCAGAGATCAAATATTTTCCGTTTTATCGCGGTATCATACCCAAGATTTAAATTTAGATAGTCCAATTTATCAACCAGGTTATACGAGACCCTTAAAACAATGTTTAATGATTGATGATACAGGCAAAATCCGCGATATGGAATTAGTTATTAATTTTTTAAGTGATTATTGTTTGACGGAAATGGATCTTGCTTTACCAGATGGATCGTTTAATTATTCGCTTAATGATTTATTATATGCTTTTGATTTTGCTTTAATCGATGAGGGGATTTTAAATGATCAACATGTTTTTGAATTAGCCCATGCCTTAAGAGTTAAACTTGCCAGTATTTGTGATAGTGAGGCCAGTAAGTTTTTTCATTTTCCCGAACACTTTTCTTTAAATGAATTTATGGAAAGATTAACTTATAAAGATGGTCAAAAGGTACAAATAGTTAATTTAAATTTACATAACATCGATGATCGTTTTGCGAAAGCGGTGGCAAAAATATATGCTAAATTATTATTTGATTATAATAAAAAACACGTGGCTAAAGGGCAAAACCCTTTGCATATTGTTTTAGAAGAAGCCCATCGGTATGTCCAAAATGACCGGGATAGTGAAATCTTGGGTTATAATATTTTTGAACGGATTGCCAAAGAAGGCCGAAAATATGCAGTATTATTAGGCTTAATTAGTCAAAGACCTAGTGAATTATCGGCAACGGTCCTATCGCAATGTCAAAATTTTATTGTCTTTAAATTGACGCATCCCGCGGATATTGAATATATTAAGCCCATGATTCCGTATGTCGATGAGGAAATGATGGAAAAAATTAAGAATCTTCCGACCGGTAATTGTTTGGCTTTTGGTTCGGCTTTTGTTTTACCAACCATTACCCAAATTGATTTAGCAACTCCGAGTCCGACAAGTGCTAGTTGTAATATTGCCGAAAAGTGGTTTTAATTTAAAAAATTCTTTGCTATACTTAATAGAGAAGGTGAATTATGAAAGTATTTAAAAAAATTATTTTGGGTGTGGCGGTTACGCTTTTATTTTTAACAACGATGGCTTTATTTATTTTAATTCCGATTAAACATTCAGTGGGGAAAAATTCATTACAACACATTTTAAATGAAATTAGTGTGGCCGATATTATTGCTGATAGTCCAGAGATTCACGAAGAGATTAAAGAAACTTTAAAACCAATTTTAGATGAAACTGCTGCTTTCGGAATTGATGATGCGGTGATTGAAGATACGATTGTTAAAATCGTTGATTCGCCAGCAATTAAAGGTGTCGTGGCAAGTGTTACTAGCAACATTATTGATTATGCTCTAACAGGGCAAGAACATAAAATAATTACCAGCGCGGATGTTACGACTATCGTAGATACAACCGTAGATAGTATTAATGAAAGCAATTTAGGAATAGAGATTGATGATGCGACTAGAGATAAATTAAATCAAACGATTACGGAACATATGGCCGATTTTGAAGAATATATTCCTGATGTTTCGACTTTAGATTTAGGGTTATCTACTGAAGAACAAAATACCTTAAATGTTATCCATTTTCTTTTAAGTAATAATTTTGTCATTATTTTAGCTGTCATTGCTTTGGCTTCAGTTTTAGCAATTGTTTTAATCAAACAAAAAGAAGCCCGCTTTATTAAATGGATAGCCATCCCTTTATTAATTACCTCAGGTATTGCTTTAATAGTATCCATAGTTTTATACTTTGGTGTTAAGATGGTCTTACCGCCGGAATTAAATAGTATTTATCCGATTTTTGGCGGTATTGTTAATAATTATTTAGGATATTCTGGTATTACATTTGTTTTAATGATTATCGCTTTAATTGGCTATCATATTTATCGCCAAAAAACTGGTTTAAAAACTAAATAAAATAGTTAGGCATTGTTAAAAATAATCAAAAAAAGCTTTTGAAAAATAGGTATTAGCCTATTTTTTTAAATAGCAAAATGCTATAATGTTAAAGGAGAAAAGGGTAGACAACATGAAAAAGATAATTATTTATGATTTTGATGGTACTTTAACACCAGATAGTATTCCAAAGTGGGAATGTTTAAATCAATGTGGTTTTGATCAAAAAGATTTAGCTCAATTATTTGGAAAATTGAAGCAAGAATTAAAAGTAGGCGAAGATCTTTATACCAAGTTATATGCTACGACCTTTAGTATTTTAAAAGAACATCATTATCCTTTAGATGAGGAAAGTATTTGTAAGGGTTCAGGTAATATCAAGTATAATCCAGGAGTTGAAAGCGCTTTAAAAGCTTTAAAAGAGCAAGGTTATAAACATTATTTAGTAAGTTCGGGAGTTAAACCCTATTTAACTAAAATAAAAATAGCTCCTTATTTTAGCGACATATATGCCTCTACTTTTAAATATAATGATAATAAAGTAGTGGGGATGGATTATATAATGAGTGATACAAATAAAGTTTTAGCGATTCAAGATATTATGCGCCAAAATAATTTAAAAGATTGTACAAATATCATATATTTAGGCGATGGTTTAACGGATTATCCGGCCTTTAAGTTTGTTAAAGAAAATCATGGTCAAACCGGATTTGTTTATCAAACTTTACCCAACAAGGAATTAACTAAATTAGAGGAAGCGGATCTTATAAGTTGGGCTGTACCGGCAAACTTTGAAATTGGTCATGAACTCTATCGAAGAATAACGGGGGAAATATGATTTATTTAATTGGAGGAATAGTGGAACTGGCTTCCGTTTTAGAAACACTTGTTATTAGGAAACAAGGCCAAATTAAAAATCCCTTAATCATTGCCCAAAAAGGTTATAAAGTTGAATATCATGCTTTGCAAAATTATTTGCAACAAAGAGAACTTAAAGAAAATAAAGTAATCCAGACAATTATTACTTTCATTCCGGGGCTTAATCTAATAGAAGCCCTATTAAAAAATCATTACGAGCAAGGAAAAATAATGCAAGATCCTCTTATAAAGATTAATTTAGTGCCTATGACGGAAGAAGAAAAGATTACCTTTAAAACAACTAAAGGTTTATGGCGCCAAAGACATCTCATGACTTATGAAAATTCGCATGAAGATCCAGTAAGAGAATCCGTACCATTAAAAGAACCTTTAGTTAGTTTTCCATCCCAAAAATATCCCAAATCCAGAACTCGTAAATTAATTAAAAATGTTTAGGATGTTAAGATTTTTTTAAAATGTCAGTTTTAATTTGCATAGGAAATTAAAAAGATAAGCAACAAAGGTGAACTTTGTTGATAAAAAAATTATAAAAGATGAAATCTAAAAAGCAAGGGTCAAGATAAACTCAACTATGTTTCGCCCTTGCTTTTAATCTTTCATCTCTTTCTCTTATAAGCTGTTCTAACATCTTTTGATCATCAATTCTTTTTTGTTCACGTTTAATTGGATCTTTTCTATATCTTTCAATACATCTTGTTTCATAAATTTTATTATTTTTAAATATTCTAATTAATTTAGGATTGAATACATCTTGCCATACTTCTACTTTTGTACCTTTATAAAAAACATAGTCATTTCCATTTTCGTCTATTGGAATATAATATTGATTATTAATAGATATCATATTGCCATTTAAAATTATTCTAGTACTTTTAATGCAAAATATAGTAGATAAATCTATATCGTTTAAAGGAATAAATTCTGATTCTTCTTCTTTTGGTTTATAAGCAAATTTTTTGTTAATGTAATTAATATAATAACTATTAAACCATTTATTTAGTTCATTATAAGTTTTAATGTTAAAACGAATAATATCATTTAATAATCTATTTTGAATAGTAAAATTCATTTTTTCAATTTTACCTTTAGCTTCAGGGGAATTAGCATAAATGAGTTCAATACCTAACTCTTCTAACATTCTTCCAATTTCAGTAAGTTCACCATCTTTTTGATCCCAAAGAATACTTGTTCTATCGGAGTAAATAGAAATAGGGAGACCATACTTTTCAAAAATAATTTTAAATAGATGACAATAACCTAACATGCATTCAGTAGGCATAAACCAACCAGCAAGGATTTCTCCCGTGGCATCATCAATAGCAACATGCAAAGAAAACTTTTTACCATTACCGAACCAGTCATGAGGAGTACCATCAACCATGATGAGAATGCCTCTTCTTGGAGAAGGATCTCTTAAAGAATGAACTTGTTTGTTAGGATCAAAACATTTATGTTTAATGGGAGATTTCCAACCTTCTTTTTTAAATAATTGTTGAAAGAAAGATTTACTCCTTAATTTAAGATTATATTTATTTACATCATCCTGTTTATTTTTATTCCAAATAACATCTTCATGGTAAATATCCATGAATTGTGATATAGTAATAAGCGGATATTTTTTCTTAAAGTTCTTAATATATTCTATCTCTTGGGTGTGATCAGAATTATTAGAAGGTTTATTAGATAAACCGTGGACTAACAAAGAAGAAATATCCTTTTTTTCTATTTGTTGAGATAATCTTATCAATTGTCTTTCTTGATAACCAGTTTGTTTTGTTATATCACGATATGTAATTTTTATTTCACCATTTACTTTTTGTTTTAGAAGATTAAGTGCCTTTTCTTTATCCTTTTTCATTTAATTTAAAAATACACCTCCTTTCAAAAGGTATATTTTAGCATATAATAAAACTGACATTTCTAAAAAACTTTATACTGACATTTTAAAAAAGGATTAACATAAAAATGTTTAGGATAGGCATTTTTAATTTTTTTTGTTATAATAATTTTTAATGAAGAGGGAAAGCAAATGTTAATATATGGTTTAAATGTTTTAAAAGAAACAAAACCCCAAAAAATAAAAAAGGTTTATTGTGCCCGTCAAGATATTTTACCTTTTTTAAAAAGCAATCATCTTAAATATGAATTGGTTGGAAGAAACCAATTAGATAAAATGGTTAAAGGTAATCATCAAGGTATCGTCATTGATACTTATGATTATGAATACCCATATTATACTTTTAATGATCTTACCGGCGATTTTTTAGTGATGTTGGATCATTTAGAAGATCCACATAATTTTGGGGCAATCATTCGTACTTGTGTGGCCGCGGGAATTAAAGAAATTATTATTCCGAAAGACCGGAGTGTTAAAGTAACCGATACTGTCGTAAAAACTAGTGCTGGTATGTGTGATAACCTTAAAATAATTATGGTTAATAATCTTGTCGATACCTTAAAAAAACTCCAAAAAATGGGTTATTTTGTTTATGCGGCAGATATGGCCGGTCAAGATTATCGTGATGTAAGTTATAGTAATAAAAAAGTTTTAGTTATTGGTAACGAAGGTAAAGGAATTAGTCGCTTAGTTAAAGAACAAAGTGATGTGGTAATTAAAATTCCTTTGAGTGCCGAAGCCGAAAGCTTAAATGCTTCAGTGGCCGCGGGTATCTTAATATACGGAATGAGGGATTAAAATGAATTTTGCCGATATTTCTGATGATGAATTATTTATGCTGGCGCAAGAAGAAAATGAAGATGCCAAAAATATGCTTTATGATCGTTTCCGTTATATTATTGATATCAATATGAAAAAATATAAAAACTTAGCTCTTAAAGATGGCGTCGATATTAAAGATTTTGAAAGTGAGGCTTTATTGGGCTTTTCCGATGCCCTATCTAATTATCGCTCTGATAAGATGGCTAGTATTCCTACTTTTATTAATTTATGTGTGGAACGAAGAATTAAAAAATTATTAGTTAAGGCCAATCGCTTAAAAAATGTTATTATTAAAGAGGCCTATTCCCTTGATTATGTTTATGAAAAGTTCGGTACACCTTTACTTGATTTAATTAGTGATGAAAGTAAAAATGATCCTTTACAAAATATGACCAAAGATGAAAACTATCGAGAATTAATTAAAAGTATTCACCAAGTTTTATCGAAGATGGAACAAGAGGTATTTAAATATATGCAAGAGGGTTTGAGTTATCGTCAAATTGCCACTATATTAAAAAAAGATCCGAAACAAATTGATAATGCGATGCAAAGAATCAAAAATAAAATAAAAAAGATTTTAAAGATAAGAAAAACCCTTGATTATAGTAAATAAGTATGCTATATTATTAATGAACACGAAAGTGTTTTTTTAATGGAGGTTTTTTTAAAAATGGCAAAAGCAAAAAAGAAAGCCAAAAAAGAAAGTTATTTTAGTAAATTACGCAAAGAATTAAAACAAGTAAAATGGCCAACATTTAAAGAAGTATTTAAATATTCGGTGGCAACTATTGTCTTTGTAATTTTTATTTGTTTATTCTTTATCGTTCTTAATTTAATTATGTCTTTTGTAAAGGGGATGTTTGTTTAATGGAAGAAAATGAAAAATTATGGTATGTTGTTAATACCTATTCGGGTCACGAAACGAAAGTTAAAGAAAAATTAGAAGCCAGAATTGAATCAATGAATATGCAAGACCGGGTCTTCCGGGTAATTATTCCTGAAACGACAGAAGTGGAAATTAAAAATGGGGTTAAAAAAGAAAAAGTTAAAAAAATGTTCCCCGGTTATGTTTTAGTGGAAATGATTATGTCGGATGAAGCTTGGTTAATGATTCGGAATACTCCTGGAGTAACGGGCTTTATTGGTTCAAGCGGTAAAGGGGCTAAACCAACCCCACTTTTACCTCAAGAAATAGACCGCATTTTAGCAAGTATGGGTATGAGTCGCGTTAATGCTGAAAAAGACCTTAATGTGGGCGATACCGTTAGTATTATCGATGGACCATTTAATGGTATGACTGGTAAAGTAGAAAACATTGACTTAGAAAATAATCGGCTTAATATTGTTATTGATTTATTTGGTCAAGAAACCACTGTTGATGTGGAAATATATCAAGTTAGTAAAATGTAAAAGCAATCACCTACGATTGCTTTTTTCTTGGTCTTTAAAAAATTTTAAATTATCTTTTAATCTTTGGTTACTAGGATTTATTTTGAGGGCTAACTCCGCATTTTGAATGGCCTTATCGATATCATTAGTGTAATAATAGGCAATAGAAAGTAAATCATTAATCGTTTCATCCCAACTAAATACCTCATTTATATAAGTTTTTTCATGGGTTTTAATTTTTAAGGCATCGTTTAAATAATAAATAACTTGGTCCCAATTTTGTAAGGTGTAGTGAAGCATTGCCATTTCAACATAAGGATCTCTTAAATAAGGGGCCTCAGCAATGGCTTTAGTTAGCCACATTTCGGCTTCATTATACCGGTTTAATGCTTGATAAGAACGAGCAATAAAGCGCATGGAAGCACAGCGTTCATCTTTCCAAGTAGCACTTTTTAAGTTTAAATGTTTAATTAAAGTATCAATGGCTTCATTCCACTTGCCATAATACATATATTCTCGGCCCAAATAGTGCACATTGCGATCATTATCTGGATCTTCTTGGACGGCTAGTTCGAGTAAAGGTAGATAAGAGACCCGGGATTTTTGCCGGTCGGGATAATGATTAACAATTATTTCATCAGTAAATATTTGCTTTTCGTCTCCTTGATATTTCAAAACCTCATGAACCGGATTAACCCAACGAAAATTATGGCGAGCATGAATCTTTTCCGCATAAAAGGTCACTTTAGGCGTTCCATCATCGGCAATATACCAGTTATAAATATAACGCAAGCGAGTAGTATCTTTTTGCCATAGTTTTTCTATTCCTTGGCGCCAGCCCGGGGCAATTATTTCATCTAAATCAAGGCAGACGCAAATATCGACATCTTGTGGCACTAAATCTAAAGATATATTGCGGGCCTCATCAAATCGCCAGGGTTTAATTTCTCTTTCATAAACGGATATAGGATATTTTTTTAATTGAGCTACGGTGTTATCCGTGGAACCAGTATCGACGACGACAATAACATCAGCATCTTTTACGGCTTCGTACCAACGATCCACGAATTGTTCTTCATTTTTACAAATAGCATAAACAGCAATTTTTTGCTTTTTCATAAAACCTTCTTTCTTAAAACTAAAGAAGAATGCTTTCTAGCATTCTTCTCTTAAGCTGCCGCAGCAGCGGTGCCATCAAGCTTTTTTACAGTTAATTTAGCATTGGCTGTGTTAACAGTTCCGCCTCCAGCAGGGGCTTGGAAAGCCATATCGATAACATCATTGGCTCCTAGCGTGGTTATGAAACTGCCACTATAAGTTACGGTATCATCAGTACCTAAGGTTGCGGTTGTTTCCGTTGCAGGCGCTAGGGGAACCGCATTATTCCGCACATTAAATTGTAGATTAGTTATATCTGCAGGTGTACTTGCCGTAACATTATAATTAATTTCATAAGTACCGGCTTGTAAAACGGTAAGGGCATTATTAGCCGTAGTGACATTTTCTAAACCATCCATTGCTGTTGGCAATGTAACTTGATAATCCGTTGCCGCATCAGTTAGAGTTGTCGTACCCGTTGCCGCATTATAAAGACCACCATAAGCTGCCAAACCATTACCCGTTGGTCCCGTTGGACCTTGAGGCACGGTAAAGGTTAAAGTATAGGCCCCATCTGTACCAGCAATTTCAACATTACCATTTTCGCCTGGAGCAGCAGTTTGGGTAGGATTCACCGTAAATGTTGCTGCTGGTCCAGTAGCACCCGCAACTCCTGGTTCACCTTGAGGCCCGGTTGGTCCTGTAGCACCTGCGATACCCGGTTCACCTTGTGGCCCAGTTGGCCCTGTGGCACCGGCAATGCCTGGTTCGCCTTGAGGTCCGGTTGGTCCAGTTACGCCTTGGGGAATCGTGAAATTTAAAATAACATTTTCACTTGTACCCCCATTAGTAACTGTGGCATCAGTTCCGGGAGCACCGGTAGTTACCGTACCGATAGCAATTGTGGCAGGCCCAGCTGGTCCGGTTGGCCCTGTTGGCCCAACATTGCCAAAACAGCAACAGCCACCAGTACTAAATTGACTTTGCGCGCATTTAATTTTTTGCAAAGCGGTATTATAATAATTCAAATTTTTTCCTCCTCAATTATAAAGTATGAGCTTATCCACTTATTGCAAATTATATTGGACTAGTTTTTAAAAAAATTGCTTGTTTTTTTTAGCCCCCTTTTATATAATTTTAAATGTAGGGTAGGTAGCTTAAAATGAAAAGAAAAAGAAGTATTTATTATCAACGCTTAGATTTTATTCGGCTCTTTGCCTGTCTAGCCATTATTTTTTATCATTTAAATATTTTAAAAGGTGGTTATTTAGCCGTTTGTATCTTTTTAGTTTTAAGTGGTTATTTAGCGGTTATTTCGGCTTTTAATGCGGCTCACTTTTCTTTAAAAGAATACTATAAAAATCGTTTTTTAAAAATATATTTGCCTTTATTAGTGGTAGTTTTTCTTTCAGTTGCCTTTATTACTTTAATTCCCCGACCAACATGGCTTAATTTAAAACCAGAGGTTACCTCGATTATCTTTGGCTATAATAATTTTTGGCAATTAAGTGTGAATTTAGATTATTTTGCTCGGCATGTATCTTCGCCTTTTATGCATTTATGGTATATTGCAATTCTTTTACAATTTGAAATAGTTTTTCCGTTTATTTTCCTGGGCTTAAGAAAATTGGGGCAAAAAGTTAAACCTTATTTACCACCTTTAATCACTGGCCTTTTGGCTTTAGGCGGAACAATCTATTTTACATATGCTTATTATACCCAAAACTTAATGGTTACTTATTATAGTACTTTTACTCGGATCTTTTCTTTATTTTTTGGCCTTACTTTGGGCTTTATGCATATGTATTATAAAAAAGTTATTAAGGCCTCTTTAAAGAATACCCAAAAGCAACCATGGGTTATGGGGACTTACTTTGGCCTTTTAATTATTCTTTGTTTATTTGTTAATTCTAGTTCTCAGTTTATGCCATGGGCCATGATTGGCGTTACTTTAATTACTTGTCGCTTAATTGATTATGCTACATTTAAAGGAAAAATAAAATTAGCAAAACGGGAAAAGGTCACTAAATACCTGTCTTCTTTAAGTTATGAGTTTTACCTATGGCAATATCCAGTAATCTATGTATTAGGATTATATTTAACTAATAGTTATTTAATTGCTTTCCTTACTATTTTAATAACGATATCTTTATCTTGGTTAATCCATTGGCTTTTAAATCATCACTTTGCTAAAGATAATAAAGGAAAATATGTTGCTTGGATTCTTTTACTTGTGGCCACTTTAATTGGTTTAGGTAAGTATCTAGGAAGTAAAAATTATCAAAAAGAAATGCGCAACTTAGAAGCGGAATTAAACGCGAATACGAAATTACTAGAAACTAACCAAGCCGAATATGCTTTAAAACAACAAGAGGCGGCCGCGGCTTTTCAGTTAGAAATTGCTAAAATGGATGTTGATCCCGAAAAGTTGCAAGAAACGATTACCAATATGCCAGTTGTCGGAATCGGGGATTCCGTTATGCTTGGCGCCGTTACGGCTTTAATGAATAAATTCCCGAATGGTTATTTTGATGCCAAAGTATCGCGGACTGGTTATGCAGCTAATGAAATATTAGTTGATTTGAAAAATAAAAATATGTTAGGCGATGCCATAATCTTTAATCTAGGTACCAATGGTGACTGTGGGGAAAAGTGCCGGGAAGAAATAATGACCACGATTGGTGAAAGAGAAGTATTCTGGATAACTGTAACCAATGATAAAGATGTGCATGTTAATGCTAAATTAGTTGCTTTTGCAGAAAAACATGCTAACTTACACATTATCGATTGGGAAAAAATCTCCGCGGGCCATAGTGAATATTTTGCTCATGATGGCATCCATCTAACGGGAACGGGCCGCAAAGTATATGCCGATACTATTTACCAAGCAATTTATGATGTTTATTTAGCCAAAGCCGAAGCCAAGAAAAATGATTATATTGCTAAGCACGAACAAGAACAACAAAATCGGTATAGTTTTTATGGTAATGACTTACTTTTAAATATCTTTAATGATTTAAAACCAAGTTTTGAAGAATCATATTTTAGTATTAAATCCGATTACGATTTTGCTAGTTTTAAGTCCGATTTAGAGCGGCAAATTGCCGACAATACTTTAACTAATAATTTAGTTTGGCTTTTTGATCAAAGTTTTAATTTAACTTTAGAAGAATATCAAACCATATTTGATTTATTAGGTAATAGGCAAGTTACTATTTTATCTTTAGATAAAAAGAGTGAAGAAACAATTCAATCTTTGGCCAAAGATAATATTAAAGTTTTAAGTTTTGCTAGCCATTTAGATAATAATGAAGATTATTTAGTAATTGATAAGATCCATTTTACCACTAAAGGGAATGGTGCTTTAAGTAAATTTATTTTAAAAAATTTAGAACAAAAGTAATGTAATTAAGGAAAAATTAAAAATGAAAAGGCCAATCAAAATTATAATAATTATTTTAGCGATTATAATAGGTATTATTATAATAGATACCATTCAAGCTAAAGTTTTAGATAGTAGTCCCTTTATTAAAATTACAGAAAATTATAATAAAAGTAATGTTCTAAAAAAAGAAAAAGGAATTTTGGTTTATACATATGTTTTTCAAAATGATCAAAAAGTAACTGTCTTTAAGTGGGAAAAATATGCTCCTCCTTTAGATGAACAACTTGATTTGAATAAGGAAGGTAACGAAATGGAAACAATGAGTATTACATTAAATAAGCAAAAATATGCTGTAGTGTTAGAAGATAATGCTAGTGTGCAAGCATTATTAAAAATGTTACCTTTAGAACTTACAATGCAAGAGTTAAACGGTAATGAAAAATATGTTTATTTAGATAATACTTTACCGACGAATAGTCAAGATATCGGAAATATTCAAAAAGGTGATGTTATGCTTTATGGCAATAATTGTCTTGTTATTTTTTATAAATCTTTTTCCACGAGTTATCGTTATACGAAGATAGGTCATATTAATAATTTACCTGATTTAGGTAATGGGGATATAACTGTTACGATTCAAAAGTAAAAGGCAGAGTTTATAAATAAAGTTTTGGTTATTTAAAATTAAACAGACCAATTATTTGGTTTGTTTTTTGGTTTTAATATTTTTATTAAAATATAAAAAAACTATTGTCAAACTAATGTTTGTATAGTACAATATATTTAAATTAAAAATTAAGGGGGTAAAAATGAATCAAAGTAAATTAGAAATAATCTCAAACTTATTTGAAGGAAAAGAAATAAGAAATATTTGGGATAAAGAGAAAGAAGATTATTATTTTAGTGTTGTTGATGTTATTGGTGTTTTAACTGATAATGAATATAATAAAGCTAGAAATTATTGGAAATGGTTAAAAGGCAAATTAAATGATGAGGGAAGTCAGTTGGTTAAAATTACTAACCAACTGAAAATGAAAGCAAAAGATGGTAAATATTATAAAACCGATACATTAGATACAAAAGGAATATTAAGATTAATTGAGTCCGTCCCTAGTCCTAAAGCCGAACCTTTTAAACTATGGCTTGCCAATCTAGGCAGTGAAAAAATAGATGAAGTATTTGATCCTGAAATTGCTATTAAAAGAGCAATTAATTATTATCGTAAAAAAGGATATTCTGATAAATGGATTGAAGCAAAATTAAAAGATATATTAAAGCAAAATAAATTAACTGATGTATGACAAATTCAGAATCAAAAATATATATCTGATTTCGATACACCATTAATTGAAGCGAAAAATATCGAATCAACAAAAAAAGTGAACCATTAGTATGTTTAAAAATAAACTGATAAATTATATTATTTTGCTTGAAAGGAGAAGATATGAATCAAGAACGAATCGGGCAATTTATTGCTAAACAGCGAAAATTAAAAAATTTGACGCAGGAGGATTTAGCGGAAAAATTAGGAATTACGAAAAATGCTGTAAGTAAGTGGGAAAGAGGTCTATGTCTAATGGATATGTCGCTATTAAAACCTTTAAGTGAAATATTAAAAGTAAATGTTAATGATATCTTAGCAGGTGAAATTATTGAAAGTCAAGATATGGAAAAAAAGAGTGCCGAAAATATCATTAATTTAACGGAATTAGTAACTTTAAAATCTATGAAATATGGGATTATTGGCATGGCTTTATTTGCTATAATCTTAATATTTATTTCCTTTTTTAAAAATACCTCAATGGCCTCTTTAGTTAGTTTATTATGTGCCTATAATTGTGTTACTTTTTTAAGCCGTTATAAAATAAAAAAAGATAAAACGGATTTATTCGCGGGAATACTATTCTTTATCGCGGTTATTTGTAATACCGTTACTTTTATTTTAACTTAAAAAGAAAAATAAATTCTGGTAAAATTAGAATTTATTTTTTAATAGTAGATGTTCTAAATAAGTAACTATTTGATAAAGAATAAAAGAAATAATAATTAAAATTAAGATGCCACTCATAACTAAACTTAAATTAAATACTTGGGTGCCATAAATGATGAGATAGCCAATGCCTGCGCGGCTAACGAGAAATTCCCCCATAATGACCCCGATTTGACTCATGGAAATGTTAAGTTTTAAACTGGAAATAATAGTTTGATAGGAAGCCGGAATAATTAATTTAGTTAATTTTTGCATTTTAGTGGCTTTTAGAGAATCTAGTAGTTTTAATTTACAAGGATCAATATTTAGAAAGCCATTATAGATAGTAATAATACTGACAATTAAATTAATTAATAAAGCCATTATAATAATACTTTTAGTTCGGGCACCAGCAATGATAATAATTAAAGGACCAATTGCTACTTTGGGTAGAGAGTTTAGCATTGTTAAAAAGGGATCTACTATTTTGGCGAGTAAAGGTAATTCATATAAAATAATTGCAATGATAAAACCTAAGATAATACCTAAAACAAAAGCAATGAGGATTTCGTATAAAGTGGTAAAAATATGGTGAAAGAGATTTCCAGCGAGCATTAAATCATAAATGGTTTGCCAGATTTTACTCGGAGAAGAGAAAATAAATTCATTGATAATTTTATGTCTTGCTAGGATTTCCCATAAGCCAAAAAAGCCCCCGACAATTAAAATTTGAATTAGCAAAATTAAATATTTTTCGCCTTTTTGGCGGCGCATAAACTTTTTTTGAACCTCAGACATTGATATCAAGATCCTTCCATATTTTTTCATAATACTTAGAAAATTCTGGGGCTTGGCGACGGGCAATAGGATTTAAGGTATCACTTAAATTGAGTTCATAGACACTTTTGATTTTCGCCGGTCTTTTTGATAAAACAATAATGCGACTGGCTAAACTGATGGCCTCGGCGATATCGTGAGTTATCATAATTACAGTTTTATGTTCTTTTTTTATGATTTGGTAAACATCATTGCTGACTGCTAGCCGTGACTGATAATCTAAAGCCGAAAAAGGTTCGTCTAAAAGCAAGATATCGGGTCTAGTTGCTAGCGTACGAATAAGAGCAACTCTTTGAATGTAGTGAAGACACTTTTCTATTTTTTCCTTTATTTATAAGGGTTTGCGTGTGGTCTGATACAGACCTATTTTTTAACTATTTAGAATAATTTTTTTTAAAAGTTTAACTTATAAGTTTACTTGATTTTTTTGCAATTTTATTAAATCCTTATTTTATAAGGGTTTGCAAGGTGTGTTCTAACACAACCTATATTTTTTCATTTTTTAGTTATT
>CANQZX010000010.1 GCA_947628445.1 uncultured Bacilli bacterium | reverse complement strand
AAAGAATAAAAATATTCTATCATAAACTAATGAAGATTTCTTTCATTAATTTACATTTTAAAGTATACATGATAAAAACATAATTAATAAAATTTATAAATTACAAGAAAAGATTAATTGTTTTTAATGCTCTTTATTCCAATTTCCTTTTGACATTTGGTTCCGGTTTTTATGAAAAAAAGAACGATTGCTGAATCGACTACATTTCGCTTCGCTTCATTTCGTTCTTTCACTTCTTTTCCAGTTTATCATAAACCACCAAATGTCAAAAGTTTTCTCGGCATAAATCGCATTATTACTTATTATTGATTATTCCAAAAGTTGCACTTGACTTTTTAATTATCAAAAAAATTATAAAATTATTCATGAAAAATGTTAAAAATAACTAATTTTTGTGCTATAATGAAAACATAAGTTACCATAGGAGGGGATAATATGCCAGCAATCGTGGAAATAAAAAAAGAAAATGTCATTAAAGCTGCGGTTAAAATGGTTAATGATGATGGTTGGGATTCTGTTAATGCGCGTAGTTTAGCTAAAAAGCTCGGTATTTCCACTAAACCACTTTATCGGATGTATAAAAGTATGGATGAAATTAAAGAAGAAATATATAAAGAAATCTACCGGCAATATGATGTTTTTATTAATAGTCGCATTGATAGTCAAAAAGCGTTATTAACATTATCCATTGCCTATGTGGAATTTGCTAGTCTTTATAAAAACTTATTTAAAAGTTTATTTTTAAGTAATAATTTAAAATGGCAAACATTAGATAATGTTTTAGATGAAAAATGGAATCAATCAACTATTGTAAACTTAGTTAATAAACAAAAACTTAGTTTTGATGATGCAAAAGCTTTATTTATGAATTATTGGTTATATGTTAATGGTTTAGCTACTTTGATTGCGACCAATGATATTAAATTAGATGAGAATGAATTACTAGTTAAACTAGTTAAAATGTATAAAGTGTTAACAAAATAAGATGAAAAAAGTAGTAGTTTCGGAAAATAATGTGGCTATTAGCCGAATTGAAGAGCGATGTATTAACTGTGGCATGTGTTTAAAAACTTGTCAGGAAAATAATGGCTTTGATCATGATTGTATTAATTGTGGTCAATGTATTTTAACATGTCCAACTGGAGCTTTAGTACCTAAATATAATTACCGGCAAGTATTAAATTATTTGGTTGATACCTCCTATCAAGTAATGGTGATTACCTCACCCGCGGTTCGAGTCGCAATTGGTGAAGAGTTTGGTTATGAACCAGGATCTTTTTTGGAAGGGCAAATGGTTAGTGCTTTAAAAAAATTAGGTTTTGCTAAAGTTTTTGATACGACCTTTGGGGCCGATTTAACGGTGATGGAAGAAGCTCGGGAATTAGTTGAGCGCTTAAAGAAAAAAGAAGACTTACCCATGTTTACGAGTTGTTGTCCAGCTTGGGTCGATTACGCCCAAAAGTATTTACCAGAAAAAAGGTCTAACTTAAGTACTTGCAAAAGTCCGATTGGGATGATTGGCGCTATGGTTAAAAGTTATTATGCGGATTTTGCAAATATTCCTCGGGATAAAATTATTTTAGTGGCTCTAACACCATGTGTGGCCAAAAAACAAGAATGTGCTGAAGATGAAAATGTTGATTTTGTCATTACGACGCGAGAACTGGCAATGATGATTCGCGAGACGAATATCGATTTTAAATCTTTAAAAGAAATGGCTTATGATGAATTACTGGGCAAAGGTAGTGGCGCTGGTCTTATTTTTGGCTCTTCTGGAGGTGTAACTGAAGCGGTATTAAGGACAGCTTATTACCTTTTAAATCAGGAAGAAGCACCCCAAGATTTTTATAATTTAACTATTTTTCGGGGCGAAAAAGATTTTAAAGAAGCTGTGATTGATATGAAAAAGCTTAAACTCCACGTAGCAGTTGTTAACCGGCCCATAACCATCAAAGAAAAGAAACATCTTTTAGATAATTTCGATTTTATTGAGGTTATGACTTGTCCGGGTGGCTGCATTGGTGGAGCTGGTCAACCTCTTAATGCCATCAATAAAATGGCTGAAATTAGAGCTAAACGCAGTAAGGCTTTATACCAAAATGATCAAGAAAATAATTTAAGAAATAGTTATAACAATCCGGAGATTAAAGAAGCTTATCAAACTTATATCCAAAAAGGGAAAGTTAAATTACATCAAAAAAATCACAAAATGATCAAAAGTTAAATAATTTTAAAAGTGTTTCGTTGCATTAAAAAATATAGTATGCTATAATTTTTGTAGGTAATTTAAAGCAAAAAGGTGGTGAGACAATATGTTAATCTTAGCAAGCTTTTTAGATTTTGTAAGAGATCCAGGAGGAACTATTTTAACTGGATTTATGAAAATCATGCTATGGCTGGATGGAATTATTTATAGTTTTATCGGTTGGTGTTATGAAATCTTTTTATTTTTGGCTAAACTGCAAATTTTTAATGATGATGAGTATAATGGTATTGTCCGAAGAATATATATTGTTTTAGGTATAATAATGCTTTTTGCTTTATCTTATTCACTCCTTAAGGCGGTAATTAATCCTGACGATTTTGCTAAAGGAGATAATTCTTTACCTAATATTATTAAAAATGTTGTTGTTTCACTAGTAATTATTGCCGTTTTACCTACGGTTTTTAATGTTGCTTATAGCGTTCAAGCGGTGATTTTAAACTCTCATGTAATTACGAAATTAATTTTAAATACAGATAATAATTATGGCGAAGACGATGCTGATGCCGGGGGTCGAGTCATGGCCGCGACAATGTATAGAGCCTTTTTCTACTTTAATACGGATATGGCATCAGACGATGCCTATGATAATTCAGAAGATAAAAAAGTAGAAGAAATAGTTGAACAATTATTTAAATACGTCACTTTAGAAAAACACTCATTTTTAATCTTTGGTTCAAGTAATTTTAGATATTATGATTCTTCTGGTCAAACAGAGGGGGTAAATATCCCAGAATATGTTTCAAGTAAGGCCATAACTTATTTATGGGGTGTCTCTCAAGTGGCAGGAATCTTTGTTTTATGGTGCATTGTATTATTCTGCTTTGATTTAGGAATAAGAGTAGTAAAACTTATTTTTTATCAATTGATTGCTCCTGTAGCAGTTGCTTGTCGCGTTATGCCGGGTTCAAAAGCCAAAGCAGTTTTTGGCAATTGGGTAAAAATTACAGTAACAACCTTTTTAGAGGTGTTTATTCGCGTGTTTATAATGAACTTAGGGGTTTATTTAATTACTTTAATTAGTCGAAATTGGCCGGATATTAAAGCTGCCGCATTTCAATTTGATTTGCCTCATTATCAAGCTACAATTGCAGAAGCATTTATTATCATGGGAATTGTGGCCTTTATTCGTCAAGCACCAAAGTTAATTCAAGATATCTTTGGCTTTGATTCAGGTAACTTGAATCTTGGTTTAAAAGGCTTAATGGAAAGAGCTGGCAATGGCGGCGCTTTAGCAGCGGCCGGACTTGTTGGTGGAGTTGCTGGTGGTTTTGGCCGAAGATTGCGTGATGCTCGTGCTGCAGGAAGAAGCGGATTAGCAGCAGCCAGATCTGCTATTGCGGGCGGTATAGGCGGTGGGCGAAGAGCGTTTATGCAAAATCTTAATTCAAAAAGTATGAGTGATTTAAGAAAAAATACCACAGAAGGTATTAACGAAACACTTGCAGAAGGTCAAAAAAGAGATCAATATCGGGCTCAATTTGGTGGAGTATGGCGTGGTCGTGCCCAAAATGCTAAAGAATTTTTAGGCCTTGGTGCTAATGTTGAAACTTATAATCGAACAATTGATACGGCTAATGATGTTGTTAAATCGACAGATAATATTAAAACGGCTGTGGAAGATATAATTAATAAAAATAAGACTAATGCTGCATTTGCTCCTGCTTCTGTAGAATATAAGGGCGTTACTGATGATATGATCCAAGAATTTAATGGGTTGTTCCAAGGTCGAGCAATAGGTGTAGTCGAACAAGAGGTAGCTAAAATGGAAGCAGCGGCTGGAAAGAAAGATTATGTAGCAATGGCTAAAGAAGAATTAACACAAAGATTAAGAGCTCAAGGTGGATTTTCTGAAGAAACTATTGCACAAACGGTTAATAGTTCAATTCATGCTCAACAGCTAGAAAGAAGAGCCAGAGAAATGTCCTTAGAAGACTCCGAACGAATTAATCAATATAAGGCAATGTATAATCAATTATATAAGGCTACAGTTAAAGAAGCTGCTAATAGAATTGCTAATGGAGATGATTTTGGAGGAGCGGTAAAATTAGAACAAGTACAAGATGTTCAAAACTTAGTAAGTATTGCTGAAAATAAGGCAAAGACATCACAATTATCATTTGAACATAGCTTTGATAGTCAAAATGCTTATAGCTCATTGGATGATATAGCTACGGAAGCGAAAAGCAAGGCATCCGATGCTGCTCGTGCTCGTCAAGAAGTAATTCAAAAGCAAGGAAAAAAACAGTAACGAATATATAGAAAGGATAAAAAGGTATGAATAATTTTATAATTCCGGCAAATACCAAAAAGTCTCAATTAATTTTAGGTTGGTTTACACCGACAGATTTAATTATCTTTGGGACAGGTTGTGCCTTAACAATAATTATGTTAATAATTATGCAAAATGCTAAGTTTGGGGAACTGATATTAATTTTACTACCAGCACTTGTGACAGGGTTTCTGGTTATGCCGGTGCCTAATTATCATAATGTACTGCAATTATTAACAAATATATTTAATTTTTATAAAAACCGGAGAAATTATTATTGGAAGGGATGGTGTGTGAGCGATGAGTACCAAGACGAAACTAAATAGTAAAGAAAATCCAAAGTATAGTGAAAGTTGGTTACCAGTAAAGCAAATAATTAATGGTATGATTTTACTAGAAACTGGCGAATATGTCACGGGCGTAAAAGTAATGCCTAAAAATATTTTTATTATGGATGCTGGAGCCCAAGAAAATACGATTGCTAATTTAAGAAACTTATATAATTCTATTGATTTTGAGTTTTGGCTACTTATAGCAGATCGCCCCGTTGATATTGATGTTTATTTATCAAGATTACAAATCTTATATAATAATGCAACGAATAATGCAATTAAGAAATTAATCATGCAAGATATTAATAAAGCCAATTTATTTATGAGTGCTGAATATAATGTGGTTGATACCGAATATTATATTCTATTTAAAGAAAAAAGAATGGAACTTATTCAAAAAAAATTACACAATTTAATGAGTGGACTAGCTTCGGCCGGGCTACAATCTAGTCAAACCAGTAATAATGATTTGCGGATTGTGTTAGATAATTATTTAAATGGTGGAGAACAAACCACATTTGGGACGGTGATGTAAGATGAAATTAAAAAGTGAACTAGCCCCAAAGGGGATGGAATTTAAACCAACGGAGTTTCGTTTAGGCGGAAAATATAATACAGTTTTAACAGTTGTATCTTTTCCCAAAAATATTGCTTTAGGTCATTTAGCCAATATTACGAATGTTCAAGGTGTTAAAGTCGCGATTAAACATATTCCGATACCTTTTTCGGTTTTGCAAAAAATGTTAAATAAAGAAATCGCGGATTTAAAAACACGGTATCAAAATGAAAAAGATCAAACTATGCAAGAAAAGATTCGCCAAGATTATGAATCTTTGGAACAATTTATTCAAATGTTGGCGGCCACTCAAGCACGCATTTTTGATTTTCAAATGCATCTATTAATTACGGCAGATAATAAAGAAGAATTAGAACTTAAAAAGATGCAAGTTAAAAGTTATTTGGAAGCAATGGGAATGCGGGCAATTGCCTTAATGTTTGAACAAGAAAAAGCCTTAAAATCAATATTACCGATTTTTCCACCACAAGATATTGAACAAAGAATTGGAACCCCAATTCCTTCGATTACCGTGGCCGGAATGTATCCATTTATCTTTGATAGTATTAAAGATCCTGGTGATGCCACTTTATTGGGTGTTGATTTTTCTGGTGGGGTTATACTCTTTAACCAATTTTTCTATCAAATTAAAAAGGAAAACAATCGAAATAATGCCAATATTATCATTTTAGGGACATCTGGTAGTGGGAAATCAACGGCCGCGAAATTGTTGCTTCGGACGCATTTACGAAATGGCTTTAAAGTAGTATGTGTCGATCCCGAAGGTGAACTTGAAGAAATGTGTAAGTTCATCGGGGGAGATTTCTTAGACCTTGGTAAAGGTGGCGATTTTGGAATGATTAATCCCTTGGAAATCGTTATTGATGCCGACGAAGAAGAAATATCGCAAGGTCTTGGTTATACCGTTTTAACAAGAACGATTCAACAATTAAAGGCCTTTATGAAATATTATTCGCCTAATATTGAAGAAGATGTTTTAAATATGTTTAGTGAAGTTGTCCAAGATACTTATAAACGGTTTAAAATTGATTTTGATACCGATTATACAACTTTAACCAGTAATGATTATCCAACCTTTGATGATGTTTATGCCACGATTAAAGGTCGTTTACTTTCCATGGTTGATGCGACTCATGAACGGGATATCATGGAACGGTTGGAACTTAAGATTCGACCACTAATTAAAGAATTAAGATATTATTTCACAGGAAAAACTACTTTAAATATTCAAAGTGATTTCATTGTCTTTAATATTAAAGAATTAATGAATGGCGATGAAAATATTAAAAATGCTTTATTCTTTAATGTTTTAAAATATGCCTGGAGCTTATGTTTAAATAAAGATGTTAATACGGTTATGCAAGTTGATGAAGCCCATGTGCTTTTATCAAGTCATAACGAATTAGGGGCAGAATTCTTAGCCCAAATCCAAAGACGGAGTCGGAAATACAATACCGGTACTATTATAATTACCCAACAACCGACTGACTTTGCGGCACCAAATTTAATTATGCATGGTAAAGCTATTTTTGATAATGCTTCTTATTATCTAATCATGGGCTTAAGAAAACAAGCCGTGGAAGATTTAGCTAAATTAATCGATTTGAATGAAAGTGAAAAAGAATCAATTAAATATTATGATCAAGGTGATGCACTATTTATATGTGGTAATAGACGGATGCGCATTAGAGTCGTTGTAAGTCAAGAAGAATTAGATTCCTTTGGTTCAGGGGGCGGACTATAGAACTAACATAGACCGGGTGGTGAAGTATTATGGCAGACGATAAAGAAAGACATAATGAGGAAGTAGCAGAAAAACCTGCTATTTCTTTAAGTGATAAAAACCCTCGGGTTAAAAAAACAAATCGTTTGTTATACGACCCTAATAGTCGTCGATTTAATCAGGGAATGGCTGGACCTATGAATAATGAACAAAGCAAAGAAGAAACTGATTCTGCCGCCGAAGGGAATGGGGAAGAGCCGACTGATTCTTTAAAAAAAAGTGATGCTACCAACGATAGTGAGCAAATGTCAACTGGTAGTGAAAATGCTCCACAAACTGGGGGTCAACAAATAAATACAAATACCTCAGCAAGAGTGGGCAGAGTTTTGATGGATAAAGCCCTTTGGCCTAAAAGATTAAAACTTTATATAATTTTGGGAATTGCTGTGGTAGTGGTACTATTCTTTATCATTTTTTTCTCCCTTTTTAGTTCGATGATGGAAGATGACAAATGTGTGCAAGAAACGGATGCTGGTTGGTGGTGGCCTTTAGGAACAGATTGTGAAGAAACCGGAGGAAAAACTTTTTGTTATGGGGAACCTAGTATGGTTACTGTTACCGATCCGATGTCATCTTATCGGGAATTAACTCATGCCCCCCATCAAGGGATGGATATTGGAGCAACCCGTTATACAAGTATTATTGCCCCTAAATCTGGTAAAGTTTTATCGACCTCTGATGGCGCAGGAGATGGTAATATTAATGTTACTAGTAATAAATGTGGGAATAGTGTTTTTATTGATCACGGAAATGGGATTACGGTTTTGTATTGTCACATGCAAAAAGGAACGGTTATTGTTAAACCGGGCGATGAAGTAACTCAAGGACAAAAAATTGGTGAAGTTGGTGCCAGTGGGCAAGTTACGGGACCCCATCTTCACTTTGAATTAAGACTTCATGGGACGGCAATGAATCCGTTAAATTATTTAAATATGGATGATACGCGTCCTGGTAAAACTGTCTGTGTTCAAGATTATACCGCCGATCAACAAGGAGCTTGCTTATTCTTGAAAGATAATGGTTTTTCTAATGAAGGGGCCGCGGGTATTTTAACTAATTTAAAACATGAAAGTGGTTTTATCACAAATAATATGGAAAACTGTTATGAAACTGGAAATTGTTGTAGTTTTTCTACGGGAGTACGTTATGGTTATTGTACAAAAGGTCATTTAATTGGGACCTATGGAAATGATGAGGCTTATACTGCTGGGGTTGATAGTGGTGCTTATAAAAACTTTAAAATAGATCGCGTGGGTTATGGCTTAATTCAATGGACCGACTCAGGCCGAAAAGGGGCATTATATGACTATTATCAAGAATTAAAAAGTGCAGGCGAAGCATCATCTATTGCCGATATGAATGTTCAACTAGGATATTTAATGAAAGAATTACAAGAAGGATATCCTAATTTGTATGATGCAATTAAAAACTCTTCTAGTGCGCGGGATTCAGCGGAAAGATTCTGTCGCGAATTTGAACGGCCAGATGGTTGTAGTTCGCGGATGGGTTATGTTTCGGAAATGCTAAGTTATGTTCAAAATGGTTGTAAATAGAAAGGATAAATAATGCAAAATATTAAAGATAATAAAGGAAAATTAATTGTTGTAGGAATTATTTTAATTATTTTGGTTTTTACCATTTTAATCGTTGATTTTGTTCGAAAAAGACCTAATGAACCAATTGATGAGGTTCCTGAACAACCAGTGGAAACCAAGTTTAATACGGAAATTAGTCAGCTTCAAGAGGAAAGTACCATGTGGGGCTTACAAGATGCAATAAATAATTATTATAATTTATTGGTCCTTTATGATAATGACCAAGTTTATAGATTATTAGAAGAATCTTATATTGCCGATAATAATTTAACTAGCGATAATGCGGCGATAAAATTAAATCATGATTATGAAAATCCTCAATATGTGATAGAAGAGGGATATTATAATAAAGATAGTGATGTAACTTATTACTTTATTAAAGGTTATGTAATCTTTTCCCCATTTGAAGGGGGAGAGATAACCTATTATGATAATATTACCTTTTTAGTAATTGTTGATAGTAAATCGCATTATGTAATTAAACCCCTTACGGAAATAGCTGATTTAGAAGCTTATGCGAAAGCTTATGATTTACAAGAAAAAACTTTTGAGGGAACTAATCTTTTTAAAAAACAAGATACCAATGTGAAAAATAAAATTAAAATATATTTGGATAATTTTAAAACGCTTTTAAGTGTGGATAGTCGTAAAGCCTATGCTATGTTAGATGAAAACACTTTAAAGAATTATCAAACATATGAAAGTTTTCAATTTGATATTGGGGACATAAATGCTTTTCTCTTTACGGATTATGAAACAATGCAACAAGTCCAAAAGGGTGATAGCATAATTTATACGGTGCAAAAATATAATTTTGATACCATTACAATTACGGAACAAAGTCCAATGAATTATAAAATTGGTTTGGAAATAAAGAAAAAAGTTCCAAGTGCTGAAGATGAGTTAGATAGTGAGCTTAATCAAAGTGAAATAACCGAATAGTTTTTGTTGAGAAACCGCGGAATATTTTGTATAATACAAAGGAAAGGAAGAAAAATAATGAAGTTCAAAGTAGACAAAAAAGATTTACTAATGTTTGTTATTTATAGTATTTTGTTACTATATCTTTGTGCTGTTGCGGTTTTAAATTTTTCTTCTTTAATTAATGAAGGTGTTTTTTATGGCCTATTACCCTTTAAAGCCTTTATTATGCCTTATTTACCCGTAACAATTATTCTTTTTCTTGGGGTTTTAGTTGGGATATTCTCCAGTGTTTCCTCTTATATTTTCAAAAAAGATAAAAAAGGCGGTATTGGCATTAAAATCAAAGAAAAAGAAAGTGATGGCTATGCAAAATGGGCCGATGAAAAAGAGGTTAAAAAGGGTAAAGACATTGTTAAAATAAATCGTTATGCGGATACATTAGATGCCGCGGGAATTCCCATTATTAATAACAGTAAAGAAACTTATATTGATAATGGGGAATATCATAGTTTAATCTTAGGGTCTACTGGTAGTGGGAAAACGGAAACAATTGTTAAACCGATGGTTAACTTTTTAGCCAAAAAAGGCGAAAGTATGATTATTACCGACCCTAAAGGGGAACTTTATAAAAACAGTGCTAATTACTTAAAGAGTCGGGGTTATAATATTATTGTTTTAAACTTTCGGGAACCGCAAAATGGGAATGCTTGGAATCCCTTAACTTTACCTTATCAATATTATAAAGCCGGTAATTTAGATAAAGCTACGGAATTACTAGATGATATCGCGTTAAATATTTTATATGATCCCAATAATAAAAGTGATTCGGATTTCTGGGAAAAAAGTGCGGCCGATTATTTTTCCGGTTTAGCTTTGGGGCTTTTTATGGATGCCCAAGAAAAGGAAATCAATTTAAATAGTATTAACTTAATGAGTACAGTTGGGGAAGAACGGTGTGGTACGAGTCATTACATTAATGAATATTTCCGTTTTAAAGGGGAAAGCTCAAGTCCTTATATCTTTGCCTCTAATACGATTAATGCCCCAACGGATACCAAGGGTGGTATCTTATCAACTTTCCGGCAAAAGATTCGGAAGTTTTCAACCCAAGAAAACTTAAGTGAAATGTTATCTTATAGCGACTTTGATTTACGGAGTATTGGGGATGGCAAGACCGCCATATTCATGATTATTCATGATGAAAAGAAAACTTATCATAGTTTAATGACAATCTTTATTAAACAATGTTATGAAACCTTAATTGATGTGGCCCAAGAAAAGGGTGGTAAATTACCAATCCGCACGAACTTTATCTTAGATGAGTTTGCTAATATGCCGCCTTTACGGGATGTCGATTCCATGATTTCGGCTGCCCGGAGCCGGTTAATTCGCTTTACCTTTATTATTCAAGACTTTGCTCAACTTAATTCGGTATATGGGGAAGAGGTTGCTCAAATTATTCGCGGTAACTGTAATAACTTAATTTATTTAATTAGTTCGGAATTAAAAGCCCTAGAAGAAATTAGTAAAATGTGTGGCGAAGTTAAAGTTACCGATGATAAAGATAAAAATGCGACGCGGCCTTTGGCTTCAATTACCGATTTACAAAAAATGAAAATGTTTGAAGGTATTTTAATTCGGACGCGGTCTAATCCATTTAAAATTAAACTCCAACCGGATTTTAAAATTGACTGGGGTATTCCGAAAATTGAAGAACCATATCCTAAAAGAGTTAAACGGCCGGTTGAATTGTTCGATTTAAAGAAATATGTTATGGATAAACGGAGCGAATTAATGGCTGAACAAGGTGTTAATCCAGGAATGGGAATGAATCCTTTTGGAAGTCCGTTTGGCAACATGGGACCTAATCCTTTTGGGATGCCTAGTGGCGGAATGAATCAAGCCAATCCTGCGGCAATGCCAAGTGCCAGTAAACCAATGGCGAACTTAGATTTAGATGCCATGTTAAAAGATATTGATGAAAAATTAAAAGCTTTTGAATTAGAAGAAGAAAAAGCCAAGAAAGAAGAAAAGGCTGCCTTAAAGGCCGAAACTACTCCTGAGGTACCTGAACAAACAAATAGTCCAGCAATAACGAAAGATGCAGATACGGCTAAACCGAAAATCAATGTGGATGCCGATAGTATTATCGTAAATGAAAATGTTATAACGGATGATGAGTTTTTTGACGATTTCTTTGGCGATGATGAGTAATCTGGAAAAAGATTACTTTTTTTCTGGTTAAGCGTCATTATTCGTCTTTTAAAAAAGCCATATAATAAAATGGTGGTAAAATGAAAAGGATAAGTTTGGCTAATTATCATCCGGGAATGGGGCCTTTAATTGATGTGCAACATCCCGAAGATTATATGAAAAATCCGACTCCGGGTAGTACAAACATTTATCTTGATAAATTGGTGGCTAATCATAAAAAATATTTAACAAAAGGTCAAAAATATTATATTATTTGTAATAAAGGTTTTTTGAGTAAAAAGGCGGTAACGATGCTCGAATATTTTGGTTACGATGTAACGCAAGTCATTCATTAAATGTCAACTTCGGTTGATATTTTTAGTTTGCATAGTATTTTTAGAAATGGTGTATTATAATAATAGCGTGATTGAAATGAAAGAATTATTTGCTAATTTTTATGATATCGTAATGAATTTTATTGCTTCTTTAGGTATTTATGCTCCGATTGTGGGGTCTCTTTTAATTATTTTAGAATCTATTTTACCAATGTTACCTTTATTTGTTTTTATTACGATGAACTTTATTGCTTTTGGGAAATTTTTAGGTTTTATTATTTCATGGCTTTGTACAATTATAGGTTGTTCGATTTCTTATTTTTTAGTGCGTAAACTGGGTTATAATTATGTCAAAAGACGAATTCCTAATGAATCAATTATAAAAAAAAGCTTAACTTATGTGCAAAAGTTAAGCTTAACGAAAATTACTGTTATTTTGGCGGTTCCTTTTACTCCGGCTTTTATGGTTAATATTGCAGCCGGGCTTGCCAATATGGAATATAAGAAATTTTTAATAGCAATTACTATTAGCAAAATCTTTTTAGTTTATTTTTGGGGTGTTGTAGGAACTGGTTTAATTGAAAGTATGCGCAATCCCCGGAGTTTGATTACCGTTATTATAATGATGGTAGTTGCATACATTGCTAGTTTAATTATTAATAAACTTTTCAAATTAGATTAAAATATTGCGGGCAATAGTACGCGATAATTTAGCGGCACTAACTTGGTTTTCTTGGGCTAAGGATTCAAGTTCAGCTTGAAATTGGTTGGTAATTTTGGCATTTAATTCTTCGCCAATTTTGGCTTTTTCGGGTAAAGTTAAAGTTCTTAATTCTTGGGCGTTAACAAATTTTTTGATGGCTGTTAATAATGCCGGATAAGTTTCTGGCCAAGGTAAGATTTCTTTTGGAGTGTCCGCGAAAGCAAAAGTATAATCGTCAAAATAACCATCATCATACATATCGCGGGGCAAAACTTGACCCGAACGATAGTTAAGAATACAGTCAAGATTAAAAAGAATAGTACTATCGAGACAATATTCTTGAGCCAGTTCAGCCATTAACGGATTAACGCTTAAGTTTTTAAAAGTAAGTTCAATGCCATCATAATTTTGGCAAACTGCAGTCCAATCGAGATAATTTTGGTGCCGATATTTTTGATAAAACGCTTGTAAATCCGTATCATTAGTAATTTGACATAAGTTGGTGTTTTCTTTTAAAGTAAGTAAACAACAAGGAATAGAATAACCATCCCAAATATGCTTAAAAAATAAGATATGGGGATGTTCTGATAAATAACTAACCCAGGGATTATATAAATCAGCACTTTCTTGTTTAGTTAACCAAAGACCTCCTGAAGGTTTAACCGAATTATCAAAAGTAACTTCCCGAAATAAAAGAGGGGAAAGAGTATCAGTACCAATATGTAAATATGTCATCATAATAAATCTCCTTTTTTTATCGAGAAATTATGATAACACAATTTGCCTTATTTTGCATTAAAAAATTAATTATGTTAATATTAATACTAGGTGAGACAATGAAAAAGATTTATGAAAAATACTTAGATTTAATTATAAGTAAAGGTACTAATTTTACAAATACAAAGGCTATTGTAATAAATTATCATAAAGAAAACCGGCCTCTTATTCAAAAAATTGTTCATAAATTAAAAAAACAAGGAATTAAAGATATTTACCTAGATGAGGAAGATCCGGCTATTTACCATGCAGCATTAAAGGAAAGTACTGCTCAAATTAAAAAAAATCCATACTTTAATAAAAAGATTTGGAATGAGTATGCTCAAAAAAAGGCTTGCTTTTTGATGCTTAAAAGTGAATATCCGGGGTTAATGGCTGATTTAGAGGCGAAGAAAGTAGCTTTAGCGGCCCAATTATTATTAGATTCTCGGGCAGAGTTTTACGCTAAGCAAAGAAATAATGAACTTCCTTGGTGTATTGCCTCTTTACCGAGTAAAACATGGGCTCAACACCTTTTTGGTTCCGATAAAAAGGCCTATGATAAACTATTTACATTAATTGCTACTCTTTGTTTGGCTAATGAAAAAAATCCAGCTAAAGCTTGGGATAAATTAATTGCTGATGCTAATACAAGAGTACAAAAGCTAAATAATTTAAAAATTAAAAGTCTCCATTATACGAATAGTTTAGGGACGGATTTTACAGTAGGGTTTACTCCAGATCATCTTTGGTCGGGCGTGGGGCAAGATAGTTTATGTATTGTTAATTTACCATCTTACGAGGTATTTACCACCCCGGATTATCGTCGGGCTAAGGGCGTAGTTTATGCCTCTAAACCCCTATATTATAATAATCAAGAAATTACGGGTATCTATTTAAAATTTGCCCGAGGCAAAGTGGTTGATTATGGGGCTAAAACCGGTGCTAAAATATTAAAAACAATGATTGAAGCCGAAGAAGGCATGCATTATTTAGGTGAAATTGCATTAGTACCTAAAAACTCGCCGATAGCGCAAACGGGAATTACTTTTGGGACGACTCTATTAGATGAAAATGCAGCTTGTCATTTGGCTCTTGGGGAAGGATTCCCGGAATGTTGCCAAGATGGGCTTAATTTAAGCAACGCCGATTTAAAGAAAAAGGGTGTGAATATGGCTAAAAACCATGTGGATTTAATGATTGGAACGGACGATTTAAAAATTGTTGCTGAAACTTATCAAGGTAAGCAAGTAACTATTTTCGCAGATGGAAAGTTCGTCATTTAATAATTTGAAGCATAATTTTTACAATTTTTGTGTAAAGTTCCATAAAGTTAGGCGTTTATATTGGCTTTATTTATTGCTATTTTAAAAAATAATGGGTATAATAAGTTTATATTAAAGGAGGATATATAAATGAAAGAAGCGACTGGTGAATTAAATATGACAGTTGTAACAGTTGTAGCAATTGCGGCAGTAGGAGCATTCTTTTATGCTTTTATATGGCCAGGCATTCAAAATAACATTAAGCAAAGTACTTATTGTGCATCTGCACGAGATTGTGATGCTGAGGGAAATAATTGTACATACTTTGATGAAGATAATAACCCTCAAAAAATAGATTGCCAAAGTTATATTGAAAAAAACACTAACAAGTAGGTTTTTATATGAAAGAAGCTACAGGGGAACTAAATAGTACGGTTATTGTAGTTATCGCTGTGGGGGTCTTAATGACCTTTTTTTTCAGTTATTTATGGCCAATAATTAAACATAATTTTGAAGCTGAATCACAATGTAGTAAAGCAACTTGTGTATGTGATGATAAGACGCGCAAAGATCACAATGGCAATTGCTATTGTTCGATTGATGGTGGCGAATCATTTGAATGTGTATATAAAGGATAGTGGGTTAGATGAAAGAGTCAATTAGTGCGGTTAGCATATTTCAAATCGTTATTTTGTTTATTTTGTTATTCACGGCGATTATGTGTTTAACAATAAATAATGCTAATGCCTTTGGCGTTAAAGATGAAATTACGAATATTATTGAACTTAATGATGGAAAGTTTTTAACAAGTGATGGTAATTTAAGTGAGGACATTGTAGCTACAATTGATAGTACAGCTTATCGGACTATTGGAAAATGTAGTGAAGGTTATACGGGCTTCCAAAGAGATGGTTCCAAAGTTAATGCTGGCGATCGAGCTTCTATTTGTATTAAATGTATGCCGGTGACAGCGAATGCTGATAAATATTTAAGCAGTATTTTAGGTAATAAAGTCGCCAGTGGCGATTCTGTTAATAGTTATTATTATCAAGTCGAGGTATTCTATCAATTAGATTTACCGGTTATTCGCGAAGCTTATGATTTTAAAACGCGAGGCGAAACTAAATTACTTTTTGCCGGAGCTGCCAATTTATGTGAGGAAGCATGAGAGAGGCCATCGGTTCTACTTGGACATTTCAACTAATCATTATCTTTATCTTAATCTTTGCTTGTTTCTTAACGCTAGTTATTAGTTATTCGAAGGCTTATACCTTAAAAAATGAGGTCTTAACCATGATTGAAAAATATGAAGGAATTACGCGAAATACGGATGAAGGAACGGGATCTCAAGAAATTATAAATAATTACTTAACAAATAATTCTTATCGGACGACGGGTTCTTGTGAAACTGATTATTATGGAGCAACTAATCTAACGGGTGAATATGAAATGGCCCAAAGTGGCAAAAAATATTATTATTGTTTTAAAGAAAATAAATTAGAAACAAGTCATAGTGATGCTATAGTTTATGACATTACCTTATTTTATAAGTTTAATTTACCAGTAGTGGGCGAAATTACCACATTTCGCGTGGATGGGCGAACTAATTCCTTTATGGGTAGTAACTATCGCCTTACGAAATAAAGAAAAGAGGTTAAAAAATGAATGTAATAATTTCCAATAAAAATCAAGGCTTACTTGCTAATTTAGATATTGATGTAATTAAACATTTAAATGGGGAATTTACCATTGACGATTTAGTTAGTCAATTTACGAATTTTTTCTACAATAAAATGATTATTGATATCACGGCCATTAAAAATTACGAAAATATTAATGTCATTCAACAATTGTCGGTGAATTTTGATACCTCGAAAATTATTTTATTGTTAGATGATTCGGAAAAAGTTAATGCGCCTTTGTATTTATCCCAATTAGTATCGATGGGGATATATAACTTTACTAAAGATATAAATGCGGTTAAGTTTTTAATTGATAATCCTAATACTTATAAAGATGTAGCCCAATATCATCAATTAAATGCCGTAGATGAAAAACCAATATTTAATGATTTTACTTATGATAATAAACGAGGTTTTATTGGGCAAAGAGTCATTGGTTTTAAAAACTTAACGGATGGAGCCGGATCAACAACTTTAGTTTATATGTTAAAAAATCATTTAGCCAAAAATTATAAAGTTAAAGCTGTTGAGGTAGATGGTAATGATTTTGCTTTATTTGGGGATAAAAGCCTAACCTCGCTTAGTAGTGATAATTTAAGTCAATTTATTAATGAAAATAGTGATAGTGAGGTTATCTTAGTTGATTTAAATAGTGAAGCTAATGCGGCCGTTGGGGAAATTATTTATTTAGTGGAACCAGGCTTAATTAAATTAAATAAGTTAGTGCGTAATAATAATCGGGTATTTGATGAATTAAAAAATCAAAAAATTGTGTTAAATCGGAGTGCTTTAACGGAAAAAGATATTACGGATTTTGAAAGAGAAAGTGGTAGTAAAATTTTCTTTAATATTCCAAATTTAGATGATAAAATAGATGACCATGAAGTTTTATATAATTTTTTATCAACTTTAGGTTTTAGTCGGATGGGCTCATCCGGTTCAAAGGGATTGTTCAGTGTGTTTAAATAGCAACTGGAGGTAGTATGAGATTATTAATGGAAATTAATTTTTGTCGGAAAACGGCAACAATCTGGCAAACTATTGGTTATGTAATCATGGTTTTAAAAATATTAGTCCCCGTAATTTTAATTATTTGGGGAACCATTGGTTTAGCTCAAGCCATGATAAGTGGGGAAGATAAAGCAGTTAGTAAACAAGCCGCATCTTTTATTAAAAAGTTTGTGGTCGGTATTGTTATTTTCTTTATTCCGACGATTGTTAATGCTTTATTTAGTCTAATGGAAACTTTTTTACCCTTTAAATCGGATTACAATAATTGTTTGAATTGTATAACAAGTCCGCGGAAAAAATGTGATACTTCTGGTGTGGGGAGTGAAATATTTCCAGTGAGTGATGCCAGGAATACGATAGTTAGGGATAGCGAACGAGATTTATAATTATTTTGTGTCAAGTTCGTATTATTTAGTTGACATTAGGCCTAAAATTAGGTTAAAATGTTGATATATGAAGGAGAGAGGTATAAATGGGATATCTAAGTTTATTAGCTGATGCAGTAGTTCAACCAGGAGAAACTAATGGTTTTTGTGCTAATACGGCAGTTTTATGGCAATTTGTAGGAATTGTGTTAATGGTTTTAAAAATCGTTATTCCGATTATTTTAATTATCTTAGGAATGATTGATTTAGGAAAAGCCGTTATTTCGAGTGAAGATAAAGCAGTTAGTAAATCAGCTACTAAATTATTATGGCGAGTAATCGCAGCAATTGTTATATTCTTTATTCCAACGATTGTATCAGCGGTATTTGCTTTAATTGGCAGTTTCCAATCTGAATTAGCTGATGATTATAAGATTTGTCGGGAATGTATTGAACATCCACGCAAAGGATCATCATCTGAAGAAGGAACTTGCCGTTATTACGTTGATTAATTAAAAACTGAAAATACCGTAATGGTATTTTTTTCTTGCGGAAATTTCAGTTTTTTATTATACTATTTAACGTTAAGATGTTTAATATTTTTAAATTGGGCAACATTAATAAGGGAGAAGAAATTAAATGGAAGTAATTGAAGGATTTAAAGCATTTAATTTAGATCAAACGAATATTCATGGCAAAAAGTTTGAAGAAGGAAAAACTTATGTGACGAAGCAACCTATTCAATTTTATCAAGGAGGATATCATATTTGTACCCATTTAGCCCATGTTTATAGTTATTATTATCCCGCGGAAGCGGTAAAAGTGGCATCGGTGCAAGGTTTTGGTCATAAGCATTATCTTGCTGAGGATGATTATCGGGGCGTTTACGATATGTATGCCGTGGAAAAAATAACGATTAAACATTTCTTAACCCGGGAAGAAATTATCGCCAATATATTGGCCGATATTCCCTATAATCAAAAAATTTTTATTAACAATGCTCATTTGGCCGAAGAAGAATTAAAGCTTTTTATAAGCCAATTGCATGACAATTTTGAAATGATGCGGCTTTTATTATATTACCAAATGGGTTATGAAAATATCTATAAAGAGGATTATGAAGATGTCCAAAAGTTAATTAGGAAGTGTTACCATGGATAAGATTATTATTAAAGGAGCTCGGGAAAACAATTTAAAAAATATTGATTTGGAATTACCCAAAAATAAATTAATTGTAATGACTGGGGTTTCTGGGAGTGGCAAAAGTAGTTTGGCTTTCGATACGATTTATGCCGAAGGTCAAAGGCGTTATGTGGAAAGTTTGTCGGCTTATGCTAGACAATTTATTGGGGTGTCTGAAAAACCAGATGTTGATTCCATCGAAGGCTTAAGTCCCAGTATTTCAATTGATCAAAAATCGACTAATAAAAATCCGCGGTCAACGGTGGGTACCATTACCGAAATCTACGATTATTTACGGCTTTTATTTGCCCGAATTGGCGTTCCTTATTGTCCGAACCATCATATTCCGATTAAAAGTCAAAGTATTGATGAAATGACCTCAAAAGTAATGGAATTATCGGGCCAAAATGTGATGATTATGGCGCCAATTGTTCATGGGGAAAAAGGTACGCATAAAGATTTAATCGAAAATTTACAAAAAGAAGGCTTTACGAAAATTCGAGTTAATGGCGAAATTGTAAAAATTAGTGAAGCTCCTAGTATGGAAAAAAATATTAAAGATAATATTGATTTAATTATTGATAAAATTACGATTGCGCCCGAAGAACGGGGCCGGGTATTTGAAGCCATTGAAGAAAGTACTAAACGGGCTGATGGTAAGGTTGTCATTGCCACTTCTGATGAAGAAATCTTAATGAGTGAAAAATATGCTTGTTTAAAATGTAATTATTCGATTCCCGAATTAGAACCGCGGTTATTTTCTTTTAATGCACCTTATGGGGCTTGTCCAGATTGTAAGGGCTTAGGAACGAAATTAAAAATTAGTGAAGATTTACTTATTCCGGATAAAACAAAATCTATTTTAGGTGGGGCTATTACGGCTTTAAGTTTAGATAGTACCACTTATGCGACGCAGGTAGAAACAGTTTGTAAAAAATATAAAATTGATATGAATATGCCTATTAAAAATATTCCGCGTAAAAAACTGGATTATCTGTTATATGGCACTGATGATTTATTAGAGTTTAATTATGTTTCTAAAAATGGGAATACCCGAAATACGACAAATACTTACGAAGGCATTATTCCCGCTTTAGAAAGACGCTATATGGAAACTAAAAGTAGTTGGATTAGAGAATGGTTAGATAATTATATAGTGGAAATGCCTTGTCCAACTTGTGGTGGTAAAAGATTACAAGAATCAGTTTTATCTATTTATATTAATAAGAAAAATATTTTTGATTTAACGGATATGGCCATTAGTGATCTATATACCTTTATTTGTAATTTAAAATTAACGAGTGAAGAACAAGAAATAAGTGATTTAATTATTAAAGAAATTAAATCGCGGTTAGAGTTTTTAATTAATGTAGGCTTATCTTATTTAACTTTAACGCGGAGTGCCGGAACCCTTTCCGGAGGTGAGGCTCAACGGATAAGATTAGCCACCCAAATCGGTAGTAAATTATCGGGGGTATTATATGTCTTAGATGAACCAAGTATTGGTTTACACCAAAAAGATAATGAACGGTTAATTAATAGTTTAAAAGAAATGCGCGATTTAGGTAATACTTTAATTGTGGTGGAACATGATACCGATACTATGCTGGCTGCGGATTATTTAGTCGATATTGGACCCGGGGCAGGGGAATATGGCGGTGAGGTTATGGCCGCGGGTACCCCCGAAGAGGTTATGAATAATCCCCATAGTTTAACGGGTAAATACCTCCGCGGGGATGAAAAAATTGCAGTTCCGGCTAAAAGAAGAAAAGGTAATGGGAAAAAAATTACAATTAAAGGGGCGGCCGAAAATAATTTAAAAAATATTGATGTGGAAATTCCGTTAGGTAAGTTTGTTTGTGTGACAGGCGTATCGGGAAGTGGTAAATCATCATTAATTAACGAAATATTGTATAAAACGGTGGCCCAAAAATTATATAAGAGTCGGGAAATCCCGGGTAAATGTCAAAAAGTTTTAGGATTAAATAATATTGATAAAGTGGTTCAAATAACCCAAGATGCGATTGGACGAACTCCTCGTAGTAATCCGGCCACCTATGTTGGGGTATTTGATGATATTCGGGATTTATTTGCCCAAACGAAAGAAGCCAAACTCCGGGGCTATGATAAAGGTCGTTTTTCCTTTAATGTTAAGGGTGGCCGGTGTGAGGCCTGCTGGGGCGATGGTGTCAAAAGAATTGAAATGCATTTTTTAGCGGATGTTTATGTTCCTTGTGAACTTTGTGGGGGTAAAAGATATAATAAAGAAACGCTCGAAATTAAGTTTAAAGGCAAAAATATTAGTGAGGTTCTTGATATGCGGGTAAGTGAGGCCATTAAATTTTTTGAAAATGTGCCTAAAATATATAATAAATTAAAAGTTATGATGGATGTGGGATTATCGTATATTAAATTAGGGCAAACGGCGCCAACTTTATCCGGCGGAGAAGCCGGAAGAGTTAAACTTTCTAAAGAACTACAAAAGAAAGCCACGGGTAAGTCGTTATTTATCTTAGATGAACCGACGACGGGTTTGCATATCGATGATATTAAAAAGTTATTAGTCATCTTAAATCGGATTGTCGATAATGGCGATACTGTGATTGTCATTGAACATAATTTGGATGTTATCAAGATGGCAGATTACATTATTGATCTAGGTCCCGATGGTGGGGCCTTTGGTGGTGAGGTTGTAGCCACGGGTACTCCCGAAGAAGTGGCCAAAAATCCGCATTCTTATACCGGCGAATTTTTGAAAAAGATACTTTAGTGTATCTTTTTTCATAAGAAAATAGGAAAAACAAAATATTTGTGTTATAATGTATAGCAAGTTATGAAAGTTTTTGCGCAAGCAAAAAGTTTTATAACTGCATTGTACTATGATTTCTAACG
>CANQZX010000009.1 GCA_947628445.1 uncultured Bacilli bacterium | reverse complement strand
TAACTGTTTTAAAATTTTGAGTGTTTTCTCTTTTATTTTAGAAAAAATTTATTTTCCCACATCTAGTTTACTACATCCATATTGCCTAATAGTTTGCGGATTAAGGATAATTTTGTTATTATATATGTGTGATTATTATGGAATTACGTGAAAAAATATTGCGTTATGTTCCTTTTTGTGAACAAGAAGAAAAAGATCAAGATTATATGCTAAAGTGGTTTGATTCTTTTGATGATGTTTTAACAAGAAACAATATTTTTGGTCATTTTACGGCCTCGGCTTTAGTGGTTAATGAAAAACGGACTAAAATGGTGGTTGTATATCATAAAATAAATGATGGTTGGATGTATCCGGGAGGACACGCCGATGGCGAAGAAGATTTATTAAGCGTAGTCCAAAGAGAAGTAGAAGAAGAAACCGGATTGAAAGCTCGAATCTTAGATCAAAATATTTTTGCTATTCAGGTAATTCCTACCTACGGTCATATAAAAAATGGCGTGTTTGTTTCGAGTCATGAACATTTAGATTGCTTATTTTTAATGGAAGCTAATGAAGATATACCCCTTATCTTTCGGGAAGAGGAAAGCAAAGGTGTAAAATGGTTAAATTTTGAAGCGGCCATGGATGATACTATTGTGCCCTTTATTAAACCAGTTCATGCGAAAATAATTCGAAAATTACAAAGAGAAAAAAGATAGGAGAAAAAAATGGGAATTTTTAGTAAATTAAAAGATATTATTAAAACGAAAAATAAAGACGAAGAGCAAAAAGAACAAATTGCTAAATATGATGCGGGTTTAAAAGAAACCCGGAAAAATTTTGTTAATGAATTAAATGTTTTAGGTTTAAAGTTTAAAAAAATAGATGAGGCCTATTTTGAAGAATTAGAAAATATTTTAATCATGGCCGATATTGGGGTTAATACGGTTATGAATTTTATGGAACGCTTACGGAAAAGAGTGAAAAGTGAAAATATAACCAATCCCCAAGAATTGCAAGAAGTTATTGTCGATGAATTATTTATTATTTATGTTGGTAATGAATCTTTAACTGATAAAATTAATTTTGCTAGTTCTGGTCCAACCGTTATTTTAATGGTGGGAGTTAATGGCGTTGGGAAAACTACAACTATTGCGAAACTCGCATATAAATATCGGCAAGAAGGTAAAAAAGTGATGATGATTGCCGGGGATACTTTCCGAGCAGGCGCTGTTGAACAATTAAAAATTTGGGCGGAACGGACGGATTCTTTATTTTATGGGGCCGAACAAATTGATCCCGCGGGCGTAGTGTATGATGGATTACAAATGGCTTTAAAAGAACAAGCCGAAGTTGTTTTTATCGATACGGCCGGAAGGTTGCAAAATAAAGTTAATTTAATGCAAGAGTTAGAAAAAATTAATAAAGTAATTGGGAAAATTATTCCTGGCGCCCCTCATGAAACGCTTTTGGTAATTGATGCTTCAACCGGCCAAAATGGGATAATGCAAGCCGAGGCCTTTAAAGAAATTACCAATATTACGGGTTTAGTCTTAACCAAATTAGATGGTACAGCCAAAGGGGGAATTGTCTTGGCGATTAAAGAATCGGTTAATTTGCCGGTTAAGTTTGTTGGTTTGGGTGAGGCCATGACCGATTTAATTCCTTTTGATATCGAAGATTATATTTATGGTTTATTTAAGGATTGTTTATGATGGTAGAAAAGTTTGTTTATTATAATAATTTATTTGATTTATATGGTTCGTTTTTAACAGACAAAAATGCCGACATCTTTGCTTTGTATTATCGAGAAAATTTAACGATGCAAGAAATTGCCGATCGATTAAAGGTTACCAAAAGTTTTATTGGTAATTCCATTAAAACGAGCGAAAGCAAATTAGAGGCTTTAGAAAAAAATTTACAACTTTATGCTAAACAAGAACAAATAGCTCAAGTTTTAGAAAGTAATGATATAAACTATATAAAGTCTAAAATTAAACGCATAATATTCGATAAATAAAATCAAAGATTAATTAATTTTTGATTTTTTTATTGCCCAAAAAAAGGAAAAGCCCCTTTTTGCGGAAATAGTATAAGTGAAAGGAGGAAAATGTGCTTTCATACATCAAGAGAAATTCATACTATTTTGTTGTTGGTCTGTTGTTAATAGTTTTATTTGGTGAAGTAGCCATGGTTTGGCGTTTAATTGCTACCAGAAATAAACTAAGTAATAAAGAAGAATCTGTGGCTTTAGTAACTCAGGCCGAACAAGCCGCACCTGCGACATTAACCGTAGAAATTAAGGGAGCGATAAATAAACCCGGAATTTATGAAATGGCAAGAGATGATGTTATAGATGATGTCATTAAGCAAAGCGGGGGCTTATTGGCTAATGCTTATCCAGAAAATATTAATTTAAGTCAAAAAGTTGCCGCCGAAATGGTTATTTATATTTATACCCAAGAAGAATACGGCCAATTAAAAGTAACGCCCAATTATGAGATTTGTTATATTGATGGTTACGATATTAAAAAGTGTCTCGAAAATGGGTATAGTGTAATTGTTAGTAGTACGGAAAAAATAACGACTTTTCCGAGTGCGAGTACCTGTTCAACTACAACCAAAACTAACAGTTCCAGCAGTGAAAAAAAGCCCACAATAATCAATATAAATACAGCAACAGTGCAAGATTTTTTAAATTTACCAGGCATCGGCGAGGTTAAGGCCCAAGCTATTGTAGCTTATCGGCAAGAGCAAGGTAATTTTGCCACAATTGATGCTTTAAAGAATGTTAAGGGGATAGGCGATACTACTTTTGAAAAAATAAAAAATTATTTAACAATTTAAACTTATTTTAAACAAGAAGTTTTTGATGAGAGGAGGAAAAAATAAGTGAAATTTTTAAGTAAAAAGTTTTTCTTTTTCGTAGGAGTATTTATCCTATTAATGAGTAGTAATCTTCTTATAGGTCGGGCGGCAACATTATCAAGTGAAAAGTCCCTTTATTATTATGAACGAAAAAATGCTGATGGTTCAGATTACTATCCGGGATCATTAAAAAATTTTTTCTTAGATGGCAAGGCTGCCTATTGTATCGAACCCGGTGTTTATGCCGGAAGTACCGGGTATTCAGAAAGTAGCTGGGGTGAAACGGGCTTAAAGGAAGAAATCAAACGCGATATTGTTTTATATGCTTATTATGGTTATGATTACCCGGGTCATCAAACCCTAAATTATCGGGCGGCAACTCAGGCCTTAATTTGGGAAAAAATTGTGAAGGGCTCATATATTGAGTTTAATACCGGGAGCCGAGGAACGGGGCAACCCGTATCAGTAGATACTGAAAAAACCGAAATCCAAAGATTAGTAGATAATCATGATGTGGTTCCCTCTTTCGCTGGTCAAACTCAAACGATTCCTTTAGGAAAAACTATCACTATTCAAGATACCAATGGGGTTTTAAAAGATTTTAAAGTGGAAAATGATGCGGGAGCAACTGTCAGTATTGATAAAGAAACTAATTCTTTAAACATTACTACGCATTCCCAAAATTTAATTACCATTAGTTTTATTAAAGAAACTAAATACGATAGTGAGTATAAAGTATATCGCAATCCGGGATGGCAAAATATTTTAGTAACTGGGGAAGCCTATCCGGTGAGCTTTTCGATGTCCGTTAAAGGGGAAGGGGCTAAAGTAACTTTAAATAAAGTAGATGATGAAACTAATAAAGCTCAAGGTCAAGGAAATGCTAGTTTACAAGGCGCCGTTTATGGTATTTACCAAGAAGATGGTACTTTGTTAGAAAAAGTGACAACTAATGAAAACGGTATGGCTTCCAGTCCTAATTTTTTAGATTATGGACGCTACTATGTACAAGAAATTAGTCCTAGTTTAGGTTATGAACTTGATTTAACAAAGCATTACTTTGAAAATACTCAAGGGGGAGAAGAAATTGTTTTACAAGTTAAAGAACATGTCATTAAAACAAAGTTTAATTTTATTAAAGTATATGCCTCGGCTAAAACAGGTGCTCTTAAGCCGGAGGCCAATGTCGAGTTTGCAATATATAATGAACAAGGCCAGTTAATTACGAAAACGACAACTGATCAGGAAGGTAAAATGTTTTTTGAATTGCCCTATGGTAATTATATTTTAAGACAAATAACGGATACTTTAAATTGTGAAAAATTGACCGATTATCATTTTAAAGCAACCCAAAAAGAAACCATAACGCAAGTTTTTGCCGATGATATAATAACCGCGCGGTTAAAAGTTATTAAATATGATTTAGAAACGGGTCGGGTTATTCCTCTGTCCGGTGTTAAGTTCAAAATATTTGATAAAAATAATAATTGTTATGTCACGGAAGATATCGTTTATCCGCATCGGCAAACTATAGATACCTTTGAAACTGATGCAGATGGAGTTTTAATTACGCCATTTATTTTAGAAAGTGGAACCTATATTTTAGAAGAGGTCGATGCGCCCATACCTGGTTATCTATGGAACAAACAAAAAATTGAATTTACTATCGATAAAAATTCAGATTTTATTGATACAGCAAAATATGGCAAAGTAATTGAAATTGAATTTGGGAACCAGCCGGTTAAAGGAGAGATTCTTATAACTAAGCAGGGGGAAATATTTAATTTTGATGGGCAACATTATGATTATAGTTTTATCCCTTTAGCAAGTATTAGCTTTGGCTTATATGCTAAAGAAGATATATATGATAATTTTGGTAAAATTATTTATCAAAAAGATGCTTTAATTGGCAAGTATTTAACCGATGAGGATGGGCAAATAAAAATTGAAGATTTACCTTTAGGAAAATACTATTTAAAAGAATTAGCAACTTGGCCAGGCTATATTTTGGATTCGAAAATCTATGATGTTGATTTAAAATATCAAGATCAACATACAGCCGTGGTAAAGCAAAGTTATGAACTTACTAATTATTTAATAAAGAAGGATGTCACGATAAGAAAAGCAGATCGGCAAAGTCATCTCTTACTTCCAGGTGTTTGTTATAATTTGTATGATGAAAATGATGAATTAATCATGCCTTTATGGACAAATGAGGATGGCGTAATAAATATAACTTTACCGGTGGGAAAATATTATTTAAAAGAAACTAAGACACTGGCGGGCTATATTATAGATGTACAAAATATTCCTTTAGAAATACGAGAAGATACCGAAGATATTTCGTTAACTCTATCTAATCAAAAGATAATGGGAACATTGAAATTTTTCAAAACTGATGCTGCTACGGGAGAGTTTTTGGCTAATACTGTAATTGGTTTATATGATGCGGCAACTAATGAACTAATAAGGGAATTAACTACCGATGAAAATGGCCAATTTACAATAACTTTACCGTATGGTAAATATTATTTAAAAGAATTAAAGCCTCAACCAGGATATATTTTAACTTCAAAGATAATTCCTTTCGAAATCCAAGCAGATGGTGAAGAAATTTCAATTATTATGTCAAATCAAAAGATAATGGGGACATTGAAATTTACCAAAATAGATGCTGTTACGGGAGAGTTTTTGGCTAATACTGTAATTGGTTTATATGATGCGGCAACTAATGAATTAATAAGGGAATTAACCACGGATGAAAATGGTCAAATTGCAATAGATTTACCCTATGGAGAATATTATATTAAAGAATTGCAAGCTCCGGAAGGCTATGTTTTAAGCGAAGAACAAATTGCTTTTGCTATTACGCAAGATGGCGATGTAATTACTATTAATATGCAAGATGATGAAATTATCATCGAGGTTCCAGATACTTTAGCCAATAGCACATCAGCCAGTTCCTTTATTTTAATTATTATGTTACTAGGTTGGGGTGGCTATGAACTTAAACGGAAAAATTCTTGCTAGTTTAATTTTGCTAATTTTAAGTATTTTTTTAGTTTTTTTACCAAAAAGGGAAAAAGAAAATATAAATTATTATGCCCACGAAAATGCAACTTATGATGCTTTTCCCATCCAATTAGAAACCAAGACTGAAAAAAAGAAAGAAGAACCTTTATTGATTTTAAGTATTCCTCAGATTGGTTTAAAAAGACCAGTTTATTCCTTAAACTCACCATATAATAATGTACAATCTAATGTTGAACTTATCGCGGGTTCTATTTTTACGGAAGAAGATCTGCAACATCTTATTTTAGCAGCTCATTCGGGAACAAGTAAAATATCTTTTTTTAAAAACTTAAAAAACTTAAAAATTGGTGACAAAGCTTACATTTACTATCATAATCAAACTTTTTCCTTTACATTATATGATGTTACGGAAGAAACTAAATCAGAATATGTTCGCCTAAAAAGAGCTAAGAATCAGCCTATTTTGACTTTAATAACCTGTTTAGGTAAAGAAAACAGATTAATTTTAAACTTTACGTTAACTAAAAGTAACCAGTAATAAATCAAAAGATGTTTCATACTAATTTAATAGGGGTTTGGAAATGAAAAAAATTTTATTAAGTTTATGGTCTTTAATAATTTTAATTATGCCAGTGCATGCGGCAGAAGATTTAACACCGACGGCTAAAAGTGCTATTTTAATTGATGCATCCATTGGTAAAGTAATGTATGAAAAAAATGCCGATGAAAAATTACCACCGGCTTCCATGACTAAATTGGCAAGTATGCTCATAATCATGGAACAAATTGATGCGGGGAAATTAAAATTAACGGATCAAGTAGCTATAAGTGAAGAGGCGGCGAGTATGGGTGGTTCGCAAGTGTTTCTGGAAGCCGGTGAAGTTTATACCGTCGAACAACTTTTAAAAGGTATTTCCATTGCCAGCGGGAATGATGCGGTGGTTGCCATGGCCGAAAAAATTGCGGGCAGCCAAAATTCTTTTGTCGAAATGATTAATAAACGGCTCAAAGAAATTGGGGCCACTAATACGTTCTTTGTTAATGCCCATGGTCTTGATACTGAAGGGCATGTTTCGACAGCGCGCGATATGGCTACGATTGCTTTTAATTTATTAAAGCATCCTGACATCTTAAAATATACTAGTATTTATGAAGAATATTTAGAAAAAAATGATGGTTCTAAAACCTGGTTAGTTAATACTAATAAATTAGTGCGTTTTTATGAAGGCGTCGATGGCTTAAAAACCGGCTTTACCAATGCCGCGGGTTATTGCTTAACCGCCACGGCTCAAAAAGGAAATCTGCGCTTAATTAGTGTGGTGATGGGGGAAGATACTACCGAAAACCGTAGTGCCGATACCGTTCGTTTATTAAACTATGGTTTTAATACCTTTAAATTAAATACCATAAAAACTAAAAATGAAATTTTAGGTCAAGTACGAATTGAAGGAGGCAAAAAAGAATATACTTCGGTTGTTTTAGTAAATGATGCTACGGAATTATTAAAAAATACTGATGATATTCCTAAATATACTTTTAATATTAAAGTAACAAAAGTAAAAGCTCCAGTACAAAAAGGTAATGTGATTGGGCAAGCGGAAATAATTGATAATGAAGGCAATATTATCGATGAGGTTGATTTAACTATTAAAGAAGATATTGCTAAAGCTAATATCCTCGATTACTGGCTAAAAAATGTGAAAACTTTAGTCGCCGGCAAAACAATTTTGAAAAATTAAATCTCTTTTTTAGAGATTTTTTTCACTGATATGGTATAATTTATCTTAAGAGGATAGGAAATAATGAAAAGAAGAAAAAAGAAAAATATTAAGTTTAATAATTACATGGCCTTTTTATTGGTTTTAGTTACTATTCTTTTACTAGGCTTAATTTATTTTATAAATGTCTTACCCTTGAATTATTTTTTAATTTTCACGGGCTTATTAGCGATTATTGATATTTTTATTATTTGGCTTTTAAAATTAAAGGGTAAAGTTAAAAATACTTGTGGCATTATTTTAGCGATTGTTTTAATTGCTTTACAAATCTGGGGCATAAGTTATGAATTGAAAACTTTAGATTTTTTTAAACAATTTGGTTTTAATAATTATAAAACGGAAAGTTATCAAGTTATTGTCTTGAAAGAAACAAAAAAGGCGGATATAGCTGATTTAGCCAATGAAACAATTGGTCATTTAGAAACTGATCAAAGACCAGGTTTACAAAAAGCTCTGAAGGAATTAACGAAAAAAATAACTTTTACAACCCAAAGCTACGCTAATAATGATGAACTATTTAAGGCTTTAGACCAACATACTATCGCAGCTTTGGTTATTGAAGAAACGGAACTAGCTATTTTAACCGAAGAAAATCAGGATTTTATGAGTAATTATCAAACAATTTATACGCAAGATGTTGAACTAGAAATAAAGAATACCTTAAAAGAGGTTAATGTATTGAATGAACCATTTAATATTTATATCTCAGGCATCGATACCTATGGCAAAATTACTAAAGTATCTCGGAGTGATGTAAATATTATTGCTAGTGTTAATCCAAAAACACATCAAATATTATTAACTTCTATTCCTCGAGATTATTATGTTACACTCGCGGGCTACAATGCTAAAGATAAATTAACCCACGCTGGTATTTATGGTATTGAAACATCCATTGCAACTTTAGAAAATTTATTAGATACGGAAATTAATTATTATGTTAAAGTTAATTTTACCTCTTTAATTAAAGTAGTTGATGCCCTAGATGGCATAACGGTTGATTCCAAATATAGTTTTACCTCGCAAGATGGTTATACTTATCAAAAAGGAATTAATGAACTAAATGGGGAGGAAGCTTTATCCTTTGTCCGGGAAAGAAAGGCTTTCTCGGGTGGAGATAGAACCAGAGGCGAAAATCAAGAACTTGTTCTATCCGCCATTATTAATAAAGCTCTAAAACCAAGTATTATTATTAATTATGCTGATTTGTTAAAAGCTGTTAAAGGCGGATTCATTACTAATTTCGAAGAAGACGATATTACCAAAATAATTAAAAAAGAGATTGATGAACCGCATAATTGGCAAATTGAAAGTATTTCTTTAGATGGCTATGATAGTTCGAACTATACTTATAGTTATAGCAAAAGCAAACTCTATGTTATGGAACCTAATATGGAATCGGTAAATGCTGCAAAAAATACGATAGCTAGTATAGTAAAATAGTTTAAAGAAAATATCTTTTCGTTTTTTACCCCCTTGCAAATATATATATATATATATAATAAAAGGGAAAATAGGTGATAAAATGAAAAGATTTTTTAGAATAGGAGAACACATTTTATTAATTATTTTAATGATAAGTACAATTTATTTATTAAATAAACCCCAAAAAATCATTGAGAATAATCCTGAAAAATTGGATAATAAATCAAATTTGTTGAGTATGATGCTTGAACAAGCCGATGGAAGCTATCAAGAAAGCCATGATAATGTTTGGCAGGATGATAAATATATATTTAATAAAGAGCTAAGCGGTTGTGAAAATGGTAGTGAAATAGAGTGGGATGAAAAGACAAATAGTGTTAAAGTAAGTGCTAGTTCCAGTGATAGATGTTATGCTTATTTTGATCGTGAAATGACCGGAGAAGAAGAAAGCCCTTATAAAATTGAAACAATAGAAGATTTAGTTGAATTAAGTAATAAAGTAAATGCTGGAGAAAATTACCAAGGAAAATATTTTGTCTTAACAAAAGATTTAGATTTTAAAAAAAGTGAAGATTATGAAAATCCTAATAGTATTGATTACGGCAATATCAATGGTGTAAATGGAATAGAAACAATATATAATGAACTTAATAATCAAGACGGGTCAGGTTTTGTTCCTATAGGTTTATCAGAAAGTGGTAATAATATTTATTTTGGCGGAACACTTGATGGACGAGAACATACTATAAATAATCTTTATATAAATATTTCCAATAATACAGCCAAGAGAATTGGGTTATTTGGTCATATTGTAAATGGTACCATTAAAAATTTAACTATAACAGGTACCATAAATTCTACAACATCTCAAATAATTGGGGCTTTGGTTGGAACAAGTGAAAATACAACTATTAATAATTTTAAAAATTATGTTAATGTAAATAGTAGTATAGGTCGCGGTGAAGCTGCGGGAATAGTTGGTTCCTCTAATAATGGAACATATATAAGTAATAGTTTTAATTATGGAAATATAAGTGGTGGTAATCAAGCAGGAGGAATAGTTAGCTATAATGATTCCGGTAGTTTAACTATCGAAAACTGTACAAATTATGGTGAAATTTCCAATCCTTTGGGTAATCATGCGGGTGGTATACTGGGAAAAGATAATAATAATGGTCTAGCCTCTTCTACTATTAATAATTCTATAAATAATGGCCATATTATTATGAATTCTAAAAATGAAGGAACTTATGCTGGAGGTATATCCGGTAGAATAACCGGTAATATTGTTATAGATAAAAGTAAAAATAATGGTAATGTTACAGATACTAAGACCACATTTACCAATGGGGATGATTCCGATCCTGCCATTGGGGGATTACTTGGCTTGATTTACGGAGGCAAAGCAACTATTACAAATTCAACTAATATTGGTTCAGTAACCGGCGGTAAAAAAACGGCAGGAATATTAGGCTATAGTTTACACAAAGCAGTTATAATAATTGCTAATTGTCATAATTCAGGCGAAATTGCATCAACCTTGGCAGCATCAACAACTAAAACTACGACATCAGGTATAATGGGCTATAATCAATCTTCAACAGCCTATATTTTAAATTCCTCTAATAGTGCTAATGTGTCAAATAGTGGAAGTACAAGTGCAACATTTTATGCTATGGGAATAGTATTTACGGACTATGCTGCTAATTCATATATAATCAATTCTTATAATACAGGAGATGTAACCTCAAGTTTTACAAGTAGTGGAATTACATTGACTACGGGCGGTGGTGGAGAAAGTTCAATTACAATAAATAACGTTTATAATCTAGGAACAGTATCGGGTTCTAAAAAATATGGTTTAGCAGTATTAACTAAAGGAAGCGTCACTGCTGGATATTATAAAAATGATAGCTATACTAGCGGCGGTAAAGGAACTAGTATGGCTGAAGCGGATATGCTGGCAGATAGCTTTGTAACAACTCTAAATAATAATAAAAATACAATAGATTTAGGAAGTGTTAATACTAGTCTAAGTGATTATAATTTATGTAATTGGCAATTAGGTGAAAGTGGTTATCCGGAATTAAGTTGTTAATTTATTAAAAAGTGTAAAGCAGTTTACACTTTTTCTTTGGCTTATTTTGGCATGTTTTGTCGAAAGTGTTTAAAAAAATTGGAGATTTCTTATTATGGTTATAGAGGCGATAAAAATGTTAAAAGTTGATGCCAAATATGATTCGGAAATCCTTTTTGTTACTTTAGAAGGGAAACTGACAACTAAAAATAGTTATAAAATTAATAACTATTTGCTTCCTCTTTTGGAAAAATATCAAATTAAAACCTTAGTTTATAATTTACATAATTTAAAAATGATTGATGAAAAAGGGAAGGATGTTCTTTTAAATAGCAAATATAAAATCAAAAAGAATCAGGGAAAAGTGTTGTTTTATAAAGTAAATAAAGAATTAGCTCAAGGATTAAAAAATATCAAAATTCCCAAACTTAATACAAAAAAAGAAATTTGGGCATACCTGGGAGCATAAAAATGAATACCGAACAATTAATACAAGTTAACACAAATTTAATTTGGAAAATAGCCAAAGAATTTCCCTGGGTTGAAAAAAATGATTTATATAATGCTGGGATAGTAGGTTTATTAAAGGCTTATTCCAAATACCGGCAGAACCGGAATACTAAATTTAGCACCTATGCCTATTTTTATATCTATGGAGAGATGTTTGAATTAGCCAATAATAAATTAATTAAAGTTAATCGGGATACGCGGCAGCTAGTTAAATTAATTGATAAAGCAACTAATTTATTAGCCCAAAAAAAGGGATATATGCCTAGTATTGAGGAGGTGGCGCAATACTTAGGATATCCAGCTGATGTAATCAAAGAGGCCTATCAAAGTACCAGTGGCGTTGTTTCCCTAGATACTTATGAATCTGATAATCTTAATCCGTATGAAACTATTGCAGCATCTGATAATTATAACATTGATGATCATTTACTCCTTGAAGAAAGTATGAATACTTTAAATGATCTCGAAAAAGAAATTATTAAATCCCGTTATTACGAAGATTTAACGCAAAGTGAAACGGCAGCCAAGCTTGGTTTAAATCAAGTTAAAGTTTCTCGTTATGAAAAAAGAAGTTTAGTTAAAATGGGAGATTATATTAGAAGGTAATTGGTATAAATTACCTTTTTTTAAAGCATAATAACTTTAGGTGATAAAGTGGAAAAAGAAGAGTATAAAAAGTTAGTCAAAAAAATATCGCCCGCGGAAAATAAATTAAAAAATATTATTGTTGCTTTTTTAATGGGTGGGGCTGTTGCCTTAATCGGTGAGTTTATCGTCTGTGGTTTAATGACCATTTTTGGTCTTTCACGAGTTGATGCGGGCGGCTGGTTAGTGTTAATTGTTATTTTTGTAGCCTGCTTACTGACGGCTTTAAATTTTTTTGATAATTGGGTTATGCGGTGTAAATGTGGCCTTATTATTCCGACAACGGGTTTTGCTCATTCAGTAGCAAGTAGTGCTCTAGATTACCGAAACGATGGTCTTATCACGGGTTTGGGCTCCAATTTTTTCAAACTCGCGGGCTCGGTTATTTTATATGGCGTAATTAGTGCTTTTATTTTAGTGATTGTGAGAGTGATAATTGGTGGCTAGTATAAAATTTAAAAACGTTTACATTAAAGATTATTATAGTATTGTCGGCCCTATTGAAAAAGAAAGTCAAATTAAAAATTATGATTTAGCCATGGATGATTACTATTTTAAAGAAAAGACTTTTGAGCTAGCAGAAATTAAAATGCAACAAACGGTAATTGATAATTTACTGGCTCGCCATAAAATGCAAATTAGTGATTTCGATATTTTAATTGGTGGCGATTTATCCAACCAAATTAGTATTACTAATTATAATGCGGTAAATTATAATATTCCTTTTTTAGGTATTTATGCGGCTTGTGCAACTTTCTGTGAATCTTTAATCGTCGGGGCCAATTTAATTGAAAGTAATTCGTGCCAAAAAGCGATGTTAATAACGAGTAGTCATAATTTAAATGCTGAGAAACAATTTCGTTATCCGGTAGAATATGGTGCTCCTAAACCGCATACGGCCACCTTTACCTCAACCGGAGCAATTAGTACGATGCTTACGAAAAATCAAGGCAAAATAAAGATTGAAAGTGCGACCATTGGGCGCGTTATTGAATTGGGGATAAAAGATGCTAACAATCTTGGCGCCGTCATGGCACCCGCGGCCGCGGCTACCTTACAAACGCACTTAGTTGAAATGAAAAGAGACCTTAATTATTACGATTTAATTTTAACAGGTGATTTAGGATGTATTGGTTCAAATATTTTAAAAGAATTTTGTGCTACCACTTATAATTTAAAATTAAAAAAATATTTAGATGCTGGTTGTGAATTATTTTTAAAAAGTCAGGATACTTTCTCTGGCGGTAGTGGACCAGCTTGTCTTCCTTTAGTTTTGTATAATAAAATTTTAAAACAAAAAAAATATCGTAAGATCTTAATTATTGCTACTGGGGCCTTACATAGTGTAGCAATGGTTAATCAAAAGCAAAGCATTCCCGCGATTGCTCATGCGGTTAGTTTGGAGGTTTTATCATGAATTACGTCTATGCTTTTCTTTTTTCCGGAATAGTTTGTGCTTTAGGTCAAATCATTTTAGATAATACCAAATTAACGCCGGGCCATATAACCTCACTATTTACGGTCGCCGGAGCTTTACTTTCCTTTTTAGGCTGTTACGATTATTTCGTTGCTCAATGTGGAGCAGGGGCTACTTTACTTATTTCTAATTTTGGGCATATGCTTTATTCCGCGGCTTATCAAGGATATCTCGAAGAAGGCATTTTAGGTATATTCTCGGGAATGTTTACCAAATCTTCGCTAGCGATTACCGCCGTAATTATTTTTTCCTTTATTTTTGCTATTATTTTTAAACCTAAAGATTAATTTTCGACAACTTTTTTATTAAATAGGGGTTTCTAAACTCCTTTTTTTATGATAAGATTATTATAATAAAAGGGTGATAATAATGAATGAACCATTGTTAAAAGACGAAGAAGAAAAAATTACTTTTGCGGATATGCCTGTTGAAAAAACAGAAGCACCAGTAGCAGAGCCAGCAAAGACGGAAGAGGAAACGGAAGTTGCAAGTGCCGAAGAATCTGTAGTTAGTGAAGTTCATGAAGATTTACCGGTTGCTGAAACGGCAGAAGCAGCAGTTGATCCGGAAGCAAAAGTGGATGAAGCACCAATTTCGGAACCAACAACTCCAGAAGAATCCACAGCTACTGAAGGTGAAACAGAAGTATCGAAGGCGCCAATGCACGAAATAGAAGCTACAACAACAATTGATGTTATTACCCCTAAGGAACCAGAAGAAGCTAAAGAACAAGCCGAAGCATCAACCGAGGTTGCGGCCGCGGAAGAACATGAAATTGCTCCAGCTAGTATTTCTGAAGAAGAAAAAAAGAGCAAAGATTCTAAACCGGCTAAAGAACATGCCGATTCCGAATTAAAAGGAAAATTAAGTTCATATATTGTTACTTTAGTATTATCCGCTATTGTAATCTTTATTTTAGTTCAAGCTTGCTTAGGTTTCTATTATGGTTTCCGGTATCGGAATGCTGAAAAAACACCTACCCCAACGACGACGGAACAACAATAGCAATTATTTGCGAAAATAATAATTTTAAATTAGAATTTAAATAGATCATTTTATAAACATGGTCTATTTTTATGATTTGTCCTTGGACTTTTTGAATAAAACCACTTTGATAATAGGAAAGAATAACTTTTTCTTTACTATAATAAGCTTCAATAATTTTAGCCTCAAGATTACTGGTTTCATCTTCCGATAAAACTGGTTTAGGAATTTTACTTTTTTCCCGAACTAAACTATTAATTACTTGTTTTGAAGGACCTAATGATTCAAATGGTTGCCATTTAATAAAACCACGATCAAATTTATTCATGGTGGCCTCCAATTTTTTGATTTCTTTCAATTGCGGTAGAATCCGGAAGAAGACTAGAAGCTTTAATAATACTATTTTTGCCAAATTTATTTTTAATTTCATCGATAGTGGCATTAATTTTATTTTCTTCTTCAATTTTTTCTAAAGAATGAAATAAATCTAGTTGGACGCCTTTTTTAGCTTGGAGGCCTCCACAGGAAATAGTTACTTTCCGAATTGGCAAAAACTCATAGTAACGATCGAAAATAATTTCACAAAAATGGCGGATTTCGTTAGGTGAATCGGTAGGGGCATCTAATTTGGTAGAATGATAAAATCCCCCTTGAATGTCCTTAGAATAGCCAATGCCTAAACCAATAATTGTGGTTTGTTTTTTGTTTTGTCTTAGGCGGGCTGCTAAAAGTTCCACCATTTCGTTAATAATTAATTTAACATTATTTTCATTATAATCTTTAAATAATACTTGGGAATGACTATAGGACTTATCTTTCGGTAGTTCTTTATAATCATTGATGCGACTTAAGTCAATCCCATTAGCGTGATTCCAAAGTTCAGCTCCCATGACGCCAAACTTATCTTTTAAAATATTGCGTTCATAATTAGCTAAATCTCCCACGGAATATATTTTTAAAATATTTAAATTCTTTTCCATCCGGGGACCAATGCCCCACATTTTGGAAAGCTGTTTAATGGGCCAAAGTTTCGTGGGAATATCTTCATAGGTCCATTCAGCAATCCCATTTTTATATTTTTTAGCTTCCGTATCCATCGCCACTTTAGCTAGTAACATATTGGGCCCAATCCCACAGTTCGCGGTAAGTCCCGTTTTTTGATAGATAGTTTTAAGAATATCTTCCGCTAGTTCATAGGCGGTTTTTTGATAAAGTTTTAAATAATTCGTGACATCTAAAAAGCATTCATCAATAGAGTAAACATGTAAATCTTCTTCACTAACATAATCAAGATAAATGTTGACAACCTCTTTACTTTTGGCTAGATAAAGTTTCATCCGGGGTGGCACAATCGTATATTTAATATGTGAAGGAATATCATATAACCGGGTTCGGGAAGCAATCCCGTATTTTTTTAAACAAGGAGTTATAGCTAAGGTAATGGCTCCATGACCTTGATTTTTATTAGCCACAACTAAAGGAACGGTGAAAGGATCCAGTCCCCGTTCTACACATTCGCAGGAAGCAAAAAAGCTTTTTAAATCAATACAAAGAATATTTCTTTTAGGATATAATTCTTCCATAACCCACCTCCAAACAAATGTTTCTAAATTCATTATAGCAAATTATGCCAAGAGTGCAATTCCTTTTTTTGGAAATAAATGTATTTTTTATTTAAAATGTGGTATGATATTCGCCAAGGGGGAAAGGGAAATGGATAATGCACCAAAATATTTAAATGAAATTTTAGGATGCAACTTGGTAATGATGCAAAAATTTATGAAACAAATGCCACTTAGTACGCAAAAATTAATGCAAAAGGTGTTTGGAAATAATTATGATCAAGCCGAAAATATTAAAAAACTAGCCGGCATGGAAAAAATAACATATCAACCAATTTTAAGAGATTTACGGAAAAATTTTCAAAAGACCGATGTTACATTGGAAACTTTAATTGGTTGTAATCATGCTATTTTAACTGACTTGTTAAAAAATTTAAATGAACGGGCGGCCCGAATCCGGGTTTTAAAAATTATTTATGGAGAAAATTTAGATGGCAGTGCCGATTTTACTAAAATTAGCGATGCCGATAGAAGAATTTTTAATAGTACCATTAGTATTTTACAAGAAAATTATCAAAAATTGTATGTGGACGGAAAAAGAGTGGTAGCGAATCGCCCTAAATCAATTTTAGAAATGCTCGAATGTAATAGTGATGAGTTTAATTTAATTAAAAAAACTGTTTTAGATTTTTATCCAGAGGCAAAAGCTATTTGGCAAAAAGCTCATGGCGAAAATTTAAGTGAAAAGTGTGATTTTTCAAAGTTTACAACCGCGGATGTTGAAAAGTATAACTATTGGCTAAACTTTAGTAAAGAAATAATTTGGAAAAATACGGCCAAAGGGAAAAAGCCCCGGCGGACAGCAAAAACAGCGAAGGATCTTGCCGTTTCTAGGCCTTTATATTTAGGTGAGATTATTGGTTATTCTCAAGAAAAAATTGCCGATGTGGTAGCGCTTTGTCAAGAGGATACCAAAAGTAATAAAGTTCTTTATCAAGTTCATGGTCCCAACTTAGATCAAGTTCAAAATTTTGACAATTTAGATAATCAAGAACGGAAATTATATCAATATAAAATTAAGGCTTTAAAAAAAGCAATTAAAGATAATAAAATTATTCCCTCACCATCTACCCATTTTCTTTGGGAAAGAGTGGGTTGTTCGGCTGAACAAATTCCTGCTTTAATAATAAATAATAGTCGGGAAACACAAACCTTCGAGGTTTTAACCAAAATCCATGGTCCTAATCTTGATCAAGCCCATGATTTAAAATGTCTAACGAAAGCGGAAAAAAAATTATATTTTAATTTTATCATACGCTTGCGTCAAAAAAATTGTGATAATTTGCCTAAACCAAAAGCAAATGGAGCTCAAGCTTATTTATGGCAAATAATTGGCTGTGCCGAAGAAGAACTTATCCCTTTATTTAACTTTTGTGCCCAAATGGATTTTACCCTTTTACAAAAAGTGCATGGGCAAGATTTTAAAAGTATCCAAGATTTAAGTAAATTATCTTTAACAGAACAAAATTTTTATGTTGGCCAAATTAAATATCTTCGTCGCCGGAAAAAAGAAATGCAACAAAAAGAAACGGGATTAAAATCACCTTATCTTTGGGAAAAATTGGGTTGCCCAGCCGAAGATATTCCGCTTTTAATTGCTAATTCCCATAAAGATTCGGCTTATGTACAAGTGCTTTATAAGGTTTATGGACCTAATTTAGATCAAGAACAAAACTTACTTAATTTAACTCCAGAAGAAAGACAACAATATTATTCCGAAATTTATAAATTACATAAAAAATATAAAGATGGTTATTTAGAAAGAATTGTTAAACGGCTTAACCCACCATTTTTATGGGAAAAACTGGAGTGTTCCGCGGAAGATATTCCGTATATTATCCATAATTGTCAAAAGGGTCGGGGTTATGAAATGCTTTTTAAAGCGCACGGAGCCAATTTAGATGAACGATATAATGGCGATAATTTAACGAGTGCAGAAAAAGCACAATATCGCAGTAAAGTTAATTCATTAAAAAAAGGTTTTAAATATGTTAGTCCCCGTTATAAATATAAAGGTCGATATTTATGTGAAATTTTAGATTGTTCACCGGAAACTTTAAAAGTTTTAGTAAATCATCCCGCATTTAATCCTCAAACGGAATATTATCATATTATGCAGTTAATGTTTGGTCCTGATTTTTTAGGCCGGGCCGATTATAGTCAAGTTGCCGGGGCTGTTAAAACTAATGTCGCTAATGGGGTTAAGGTTTTAAAACAAATTAAAGACCAACTTAGTTATTTAAGTGCCTTTAAAGAAAGTGAAAAGCTTTTGCCAGAAAACCCAATTAGTCCTAATCAAGTGCTGGCTAATATTATTGCATTTTTACCTTTAGAATATCAAAAGATAATGGTTCTATATTTAAAACAATTACCTTTAAACGAAATTGCTAAATTGATGAATAAAACTGAAAAAGAAATTCTTGAGAGTTTAGAAAAAATAATTCATTTTTTAAAAGAAATAAATGATAGTTATTTAAAATTTTTTGCTCAAGAAATCGAACCTTTAAATGAAATCAGGAAACTAAATATTTATTAATTTAACATTGCAAATTTTGGATAATGTGTTAAGATATTCTGTTTGAGAGGGGGATTTGGGATGGAAACCATTGATCAATTAGCTTTAGCATTAAAGCAAGAATTTCACATATTTAATGCAGATTTAGCTTTTTATAAAGATATCGTTAAGCAATATTATCCAGCCAAAGATACCATCAGGAAATCACAACTAAAAATCTTCGAACAAATTGCTGAAACTTGGCAAAAAGGGGAAATATCTTGGTTAGCTAATTATTTAGATTATAATTTTGAGGTTAAAACGCCCTATGTAGCAATTAAAACTTTAGAAAAAGTAAGTGAACTTTTAAAAGCATGGTCTATCGTCATGAACTTAGCTAATTTCGAAAAATTATTAAAAGAAAGTACGGGATTCAAAAATATTTTTACTTGTATTTTTCCGACCAATGTTTCAATCCAAGAAGATAGTTTAGATAATTTAACAACCCAAAATGATGTTAAAGAATTATTAATAATGTATTGTATTTTAACTAAAAAAGATCATAAAAAGGCCAATGAACGAAATCAAGAATTAAATGTCATAGTAAGTGATAATTTACGCCTTTATTTTGCCGAAATTAAAAAAATCCCTTTACTTAGTCCCGAAGAAGAAAAAGAGTTAGTCCAACATTTAGATAATCCAGATAATTTTAATAAATTAATTGTGGCTAATTTGCGTTTAGTCGTAGCAATTGCCAAAGGTTATTATGGTAGTCATTTAAAATTAGAAGATTTTATTCAAGCGGGGAATGAAGGTTTAATTCGGGCTGCGCAAAAATTTGATTATAAAAAAGGTTATCGTTTTACAACTTATGCAGATTGGTGGATTAGAGCTAAAATTAATCGTTACATCGTTGATTATGAAAAGACTGTCCGCATTCCTAGTCATTTGTATTATCGTTTAGCCCATCTTCAAAAAGTTGAAATTGATTTAGCTAAAAAATATAATGTTGATATTGATGATGTTGATCCTAATCTAGTGGCAGAACAACTAGGCCTAACTCTAGATCAAGTCCTTAAATTACGGGAATATCAAGTGTTGCGGAATCCTTTATCTTTAGATAGTAAAGTTAGTTCCCATACGGATGATGTTATTAGTATCACAACTCTTGAAAATTATCTCAATAAAACGGCTATTCGGGAGTTAGAAGATGAGGTTATAGGTGATTCGCGTTTGGATATTTTAATGGATGCTTTAGCAACTTTAACACCTTATCAATTAAAAGTTGTCAAATTGCGTTATGGTTTTGGTGATGATTGTCCGCGGACGCTTCAAGAAATTGGTGATATCTGTGGCATTAGTCGTCAAGCTATTGATTTAACCTTAAAACGCGCTCTTAAAAAATTACAACATTTTTATAAAATTAATGGCCAAATTAAAAAGAATGATAACTCTAATCCCCTTGCTAAAACGCTTGAGGTTGACGAGACACCTGAAAAACTACCGGATATTTCGCAGTTACCTATTACCTCATGTTATGATCTAGCTTTATATTATGCTAAGATAATGGCCGAAAAACATTGGACGATTTTAGAATTAATTAATAATTATGGTCATAATGCTTTATATTATCAAAATTTATTTGATTTATTTAAATTAAATGAAATGGTTATCAAAGCCTTACAAAAACAATTAATTTCTCAAGATACCGCCTTGTTATTTTTAAATATTACGAATCAGGAAGAAATTAATTTTTATTTAAAGATGCTCATCATGGGAAAAATGATGCCTGGTGAATTTCGGCAAATGATTTTAAATGATGAGCAAAAAAGAGCACGCGTTTTAATTTAAGACATATAATAATAGAAAAAGGCTTGCGAAATAAATAAATAAAGGTTATAATTTATTTAAATTGATGCGAAAAGATACGATTTTTAAGGAAATTTTTTAGAGAGTTAGTGGTTGGTGCAAACTAATAAAGGAACTTAAAAGTTACTCCTTTTCAAGAGGGTTAATAAACTCCGGGTCATGCCGTTATCCGAATTAAGTGAAAAAAAGGATGGTACCGCATTATTTGCTCCTGGCAGATAATGGGGTTTTTTCTTTTGAAGGAGGAAAAATTATGATTAATATTAAAGAAAATGAAAAATTAAATGTTATGAATCACTCTTGTGCCCATTTACTGGCTCAAGCTGTCAAGCATTTATATCCCGATGCTTTATTTTGGGTTGGTCCCGTAATTGAAGATGGTTTTTATTACGATATTGATTTAAATGGTCGGACTTTAACCATAGACGATTTAGAACCAATTGAAAAAGAAATGAAAAAATTAGTCAAAGATGGTAAAAGAATATATCGCGAAGAATTAAGTAGGGAAGAAGCTTTAGAAAAATTTAAAAACGATCCTTATAAAATTGATTTAATTAATAATATGAGTGATGATACAGTAATTAGTTGTTATACCCAAGGCGATTTTACGGATCTATGTCGGGGACCCCATGTTGACAGTTTAAAAGAATTAAAAAACTTTAAATTATTAAAAGTGAGTGGAGCTTATTGGAAAAATGATGCAAATAACCATATGCTCCAACGGATATATGGGATTTGCTTTGATACGCCGGAAGCTTTAGCCAAACATTTACAAGAATTAGAAGAAGCCAAAGAACGCGATCACCGGAAAATTGGCAAAGATTTAGGTATCTTTATGACTCATGATTTAGTGGGCAAGGGCTTACCTATGTATTTACCCAATGGTTATATTATTTGGGAAGAATTAGAAAATTATATCAAAAATAAAGAAAAGAAACTTGGCTATAAACATGTTTTGACCCCACCTTTAGGTAATGTGGAACTTTATAAAACCTCTGGTCACTGGGAACATTATCAAGAAAATATGTTTCCTAAAATGGAAGTTGAAGGCGAAGAGTTTGTCTTACGGCCCATGAATTGTCCACATCATATGATGATTTACGCTAACGAAATCCATTCTTATCGGGATTTACCGATTCGGATTGGTGAAATTGCCCGCGATTGCCGGTTTGAAGCTAGTGGCGCTTTAAAAGGGATTGAACGGGTCCGGACTTTCTGTCAAAATGATTCCCATATTTTTGTTACACCCGAACAAATTAAGAGTGAATTTTCCCAAGTTGTCAATTTAATCTTAGATGTCTACCAAGAATTAAATATAACCGATTACCGTTTTGAATTATCTTTAAGAGATAAAAACGATAAAGTTAAATATCATCCCGATGATGCCATGTGGGATAATGCCGAAGATACATTACGGAAAGTTTTAAATGACTTAGGTATTGAATATGTCGAAAAAATTGGCGAAGCCGCGTTTTATGGACCTAAACTTGATGTGCAAGTTAAACCGGCCGTAGGGGGCGAATATACGCTTTCGACTTGTCAATTGGATTTCTGTTTACCCGCCAAGTTTAATTTAAGTTATATTGCTCCCGATGGTAGTAAAAAAACTCCCGTTGTTTTACACCGGGCCATCTTTGGTAGCATTGACCGGTTTATGGCTTATTATTTAGAAGAAACGAAAGGTATTTTACCTTTATGGTTAGCCCCTGTTCAAGTAAATATTATTCCCGTTAATAACGAAAATCATTTAGCCTATGCCGAAAATCTTCAAACGCAATTACGCGATTTAAATTTCCGGACCAACCTTGATGATCGGGAAGAAAAACTCGGTTATCGCGTTCGCGAAAGTGTTGTTAAAAAAATTCCTTTAGCCGTTATTATTGGCCAAAAGGAAATCGAAAATAACTTAGTAAGTTATCGGAAATATGGTAGCGAAGAAACTATCACTGTAACGATCCCCGAATTTATTAAATTTCTGGAAGATTTAAGAGCTAGTAAAAAATAAAATTTCAACCGATTGTGGTTGATTTTTTTCTTTAACCCGTTACTATTCACAGAAAAATGTATACAAGTGTCAAGAAAAGATGAAAAAATAAAAAGTAATTGTTATACTAGAAAT
>CANQZX010000008.1 GCA_947628445.1 uncultured Bacilli bacterium | reverse complement strand
AATTTCAAAAATTTTATATTTTTTCAACATTAAAAAGGGAGTAAAGAAATTATTTCATTTCATTACATCCCCTTTTCTTTTTAATTTAAATTCCAATCAATTGGTTTTAGATTTTTGCTTTTTAAAAAATTATTGGTTTTCGAAAAGGGCTTACTGCCAAAGAAGCCCGAATAAGCGGAAAAAGGTGAGGGGTGCGGTGAGGTAATAATATAGTGATGCGGATTGGTAATATATTTACTTTTTTCTTTTGCAAAATTGCCCCAAAGAATAAAAACTACGGGTTCTTCTTTGGTATTTAATATTTTTATAATATAGTCTGTTAATGGTTCCCAACCCTTATTACGATGGGAAGCTGGCTTGTCTTTTTCGACCGTTAAAACGGCATTAAGTAATAGAACCCCTTCCTTAGCCCATTTCGTTAAATCCCCATCGCTTTTGGGTGGAATCCCTAAATCCATTTCTAATTCTTTATAAATATTTTGTAATGAAGGAGGAATCTTAACTCCCTTGTTTACCGAAAAAGATAAACCCATGGCTTCGTGTTCCCCATGATAAGGATCTTGACCAACGATAACGACTTTAGTATCTTTAAAACTTGTTAATTTTAGAGCATTAAAAATATAATCCTTCGGGGGAAAAATGGTCGCTTTATCATACTCTTTTAAAATAGTTTGATAAAACTTTTGAAAGCCCGGGCTATCCCAAATAACTTTTAATTTTTCATCCCAATCATTACCAATCATTTTTTTCACATCCTTATTTTTATCTGGTTCCTTTACGGCCATTTTCGGTTACATATTTAGCAATTTGTTCTTCCACTGCTTGCGCATACTCATCATTAATATCAGCAAGCGGACGATTAAACATATTTTGATAAGTATTATGTAAATTATTACTTTTCTTAATAAATACCCCAGCCACCGAATAATTACTATTAATGATATTTTTTAAAATAATCCGAATTTGGTCATCTTTAATTTCTAAATAACCACCGTCTAGCCCTTTTAAATTTTTACTTTCCCCATTTTTAAAATCTAGGAGTAATTGCCATATTTTTTCTAAACTTTCTTCTCTAATAGAACTCAAATCGCGCATTAAAAAACATTTAGTGGGATCATCACTATTACTAGCATAATAAAGATTACGCTTTGTATCCATACTATTATCATAAGCTGCATCTAATGGATTTTCAACAATTAAATCACCCTTAGTCAATATTTCATTATCCTTATCTAGAGAATCAATTCTTTCCCTAATAAACATATATTTATGATAAAAATCTTTATATTCCGTTTTAATTATTTTTAAAGTTTCAATATCAAAATAATATTCTTCGTGTTTCAGTAAATTTATTAATTCATAAATTTTATTTTGAATATGTCTTAATATTTCAGTATAAATATATCGAAAATCATTATTATCGTAAACATTACCATACATTTCTTTAAAATTAAAATTATCTTTAATGGACGCTAAATCATCGCTATCCACAACATCATTTAATTTAGCAACTATACTATCCAACTTATCCGCATTTTTATTTTCTAGAGGCATAATTTCTTCATAACCTTGATTTAACATATCAATAATTAAGTGAAGGTCGGCTCCTAATAACGCGTTTCGTTCATTGTGTTTCACATTAGCATTATGAATTTTAATTTTTTCATTAATTTTAATTAATTCTACATCTGAAATACCATTCTTTTTTAACTCTTCATTAATAAAATTAACCAAAAATGGTAAAGCAATTTGTTTGTAACCTAAAGAGTGGACAGCAAAACAACATAGTTTATACTTTTCTTGCACTATTTTTAATTTTTCTCTTAAAACAAAAAGATCCGTTTTAAGGGTACCCAACATTATTTTTAAATTACCTTTGGTTAATTTTAACCGATATTTTTCATATAATAATTTTTGCGCCGCTAAACTTAAATGCTTTTTTTCTAAATCGGCAATTACCATTTCATATAATGTTACATCTTTACAAGTAGCACTTATTTCTTGGTTATATTTATTAGCTTTGGCTTTAAATAATTCACTAACTTCTTTTAAATTCATTTCATCACCTACTTATGATATGTTTCATTATTGTTGATTTTAAAAGCCCGGTAGATTTGTTCAAGTAAAATACCGCGAAATAACCCATGCGGAAAAGTAAAATCGGAAAAACTAATGATAGCATCACACATATTTTTAATCTCGGCATCTAAACCCAAGGATCCTCCTATAATAAAAGTGATATTGCTATTAATCATTAAAGTATCACTGATTTTTTTAGCAAACTTTTCCGAATCTAATTTTTCGCCTTTAATATCAAGAGCAATATTATAATCGGCGGGATTAATTTTTTCTTTAAGAGCCGCGATTTCTTTTTCATATATCGGATTATCTTTTAATTCGACAATCGTTATTTTATGATATTTTTGAATTCGCTTATAGTAATCGTTTATTAAATCCACCAAATATTTTTCTTTAATTTTACCCACACATAATATTTTTATCATATTTCAACCACTTCACTTATTTCCGTTTGTTGGGCACATTCAATATTGTTAAAGTCAATATTGCGTTCTAAAAAAGTATTCTTAATTGTTTCTAGAGCAATCTCTGCGAGATTATTAGTTTCACTTAAATGAATTAAAATTATTTTTTTAGTCTTGGGGCCAATTAATTTAGCCAAATAAAAGCTGGCACTTTTATTTGATAAGTGTCCTTCATCCGAAAGAATCCGTCTTTTTAACCAAGCCGGATAAGTCCCATGTTGCAATAATTCTACATCGTGATTGCTTTCAAATAAGTAAACATCCAAGTTAGAAAGTTCCTTAAAATACCGATTATTAACATAGCCCGTATCGGTAATATATGCCAGCGTATGATCCTCGTCCGTAATAATAAAATTCCGGGAATCAACCGCATCATGACTGGAATGAATGGCTTTGATTTTTACACCATCCAAATCAATTTCATCTTCATATATCAATACTTTATCGTAATCGGTTAAAAACTCTAAATCTTGATAGATTTTGGTCGATAAAACAAGTGTCGGATGATGTTTGGTAACAAATGTTTTTAAAGCTGCGGTGTGGTCTGAATGCGTATGACTTAACAAAATATAATCAATTTCACTGGGTTTTGTCCCTACACTTTCCAATTTTTCGGCTAGGTACTTATAATTCATCCCCGCATCCAATAAAATATTATTTTTACTCGTGGCAATAAAGGTTGAATTACCTTTAGAGCCACTACATAAAACAACCGCTTTCATTAATAATAATTCCTTGGATTGTGGAAAGTGTAAGAGCCATGATATGGCCAACCCGTACAAATAGAAAAGTGAAGATGGACCCCAAAAGCGTAACCGGTTTCACCCATACCACCTATTTGTTGGCCTCGGGATACAACATCGCCCACTTTAACTTTTAAAGAGTTCATGTGAGCATATAAAGTATACATATTATTTTCGTGTTGGATAACAACAAATGTTCCTTCTTTCCATCGACTACATCCCTTACAAGCAACTTCGGCTTCGACAACAACCCCATCTTTCGCCGCATAAATTGGTGAATCTTTACCTGGACCAGAAATATCGATAGCATCGTGGTGAGAACCCCAACGCCATGCAAACTCACTCGTAATAACATAAGGACTATTTGTTGGCCAACCCCATTCGCCATTCGTATTAACAGGTCGTCCATAACTTGGTTTTCCAATTGTCGTTACTTGATCGACCCTTTCCCGGACTGTAATCGTCCGATTTTGGTCAATGGATGCTGGTAGAGCTTCCCCATTCTTTACTTGATAAGTTTCATATACAAGTTTTATGCCCGAAACCCCCGGAGTCGTTATTTTAGAGTAACTAGCATCTTTCGTGGAATCAACAACCTCTGTTTTACTAAATTTATCAACTTGTTCTTCAATTTTATTAACCTCATATACATAACTAATAACGGGATCTAACAAGGTAACATTTACTTTTTCGCCAACCTCAAGTAAGGCATTAGTTTCCCGATATTTAGGATTAGCCACGATAAATTCTTGGGGGTTCAAATGATGTTCTTCACTAATGCTTTCGATACTATCACCCAAAGCCACCGTATAACTATCCATAACGGCATCTGGTCCAAAAAGTAAGAATTGACTTAAAGAATCCACATCTTTATAAATCTTATCTTTAACACTAATGTAACCTTCTTTAATCGTTATTGTTTCATTAAAATACATTTTGTTGATAATTTGACCAATATCCGTTAGTTCTTCAGTTTCATTATTTAAATAAGTATCTAACTCTTCTTCACTAACGAAAGCCAAAATAAATTTCCGCATGGCTGCTTCAAAAATACTTTTATCCAAAACATTTATAACTAAATCTGGTTTAGGATCTTCATTTTCTTCTTTGGGAAACTTAATGGTTATGATATAACCTTTAATGGTAAAATCATCAACCTCCGCCACTTTTTGATAAATATTTTGAGCTGGAGTAAATTGATCATTATAGGTATTAACTTTTACTAAATTAAATCCGGTAGGCGGATAAACATTTTTCACGCCATATTCGTTTTTAATTTGATTTTGTTCCTTGTTAATAATGTTATATAATTCTTCTTCGTCTTTAATAAGACCAATCGTTTCCCCATTTAAATAAACTAAATAGGCCTTTTCCGCTTGCCCAGCAATTTTTTGATCATAGAGAAAACTAACGGCGCATAACGCCATTATGGTTACTGTAATAATTATGGTTAAAAATATTTCTTTACCTTTCATTATCCTTCCTTATTCTCTTGGAGCATGTTTTTAAAACTGCCCATATTAAGTTCAAACATTAAATTAATTGTGCCTAGGCCACCCTTCCGATGCTTAGCAATAACAAGTTCGGCCGGAACAATTTTTTGACTAATATCTTTGGCTTTTTCGTAATAATCTTTCCGATTAATAAATAATACCATATCGGCATCTTGTTCCAAAGAACCAGATTCCCGTAGATCGGCCAGCATTGGTTGATTGCTTTCTCTTTTTTCGGCACTCCGAGATAATTGGCTTAACGCAATAACCGGAACATTTAATTCCAAAGCCATTGTTTTAATGCTTCTTGATATTTCGGATACCTCTACTTGTCTGGATTCAAAGCGACGATAACCACTATTAACTAGTTGCAAGTAATCGATAACAACTAAACCCAAGCCCTCTTCGCTATTAGCCAACCTCCGGCATTTAGCCCGAATTTCTTGAATCGTAGCCCCCGCATTATCCTCAATATAAATGTTGGTATCGGCTAGTTCACTTAAGGCCTCATTATATCTTTTCCAATCATTTTCGTGCATATTACCCGTTTGAAGTTTATAACTATCAATTTGCCCAATTGCCGAAATCATGCGGTTAACTAACATTTCCGCGGGCATTTCCAAGTTAAAAATAGCAATCGCTTTTTTCGTTTTTGTTGCCGCATAGGTCGCCATATTCAAAACTAAGGCCGTTTTCCCCATGCCGGGACGGGCAGCTAAAATAATCATTTCACCAGGTTGGAAGCCCGTCGAGATTTTATCAAAATCCGTAAAGCCGGTTTCTAAGCCCGTAATTACTTTTTTATTTTTCGCTAATTCTTCTAATTTGGCTTGAGCGCGCCGTAATACCTCTTGGATTGGCAAGAAATCACCAACACTCCGAGCCCGAACAACGGTTGATATTTTCTTTTCCGCATTATCTAGTAAATAATTTAAATCTTCATTATCATAGGAATCAGTAACAATTTCTGTTGCAGTATTAATTAAGTTTCGTCTAATCGCAAAATCTTTAACAATACTAATATAATGATCTAGATTCGCCGTTGTTACAACTGAATCTATTACCTCACCTAAATAATCAATTCCCACGGTATTTAATTTTTTATCTTTATCAAGTTCATTTTTAATTGTCATGATATCAACGGGTGTTTTGGCTTCACTTAAGTGTTTTATGGCATTAAAAATATATTTATTTCGTTCATCAAAAAACATATCTTCGGTTATTTCTTCAACGATTTTACCAACCTCATTGTTGTTTAAAAAAGCAACACCGAGAACACTCATTTCTGCTTCTGTATTTTTAGGCATTTGTCGCGCCATAATTTTCACCTACTTTGTCAATACTATTTTTATTATACATTTAACTTGCTTATGTAACTCTATCGTCACATTCGTTGTTCCTAAACTTTGAATTGGAACACTTATTTTAATATTCTTTTTATCAATTTTATAACCTAATTCTTTTAATTTTTCACTAATTTGTTTACTAGAAATGCTCCCAAAAACTTGATCATTTTTTCCTACTTTAACCTTAAAAGTTAATTCTTTATTTTCCAGTTGTTCTTTTATTTTATTATATTCAGCCACCAAAGCATCTTCCGCATCATTCCGTTTTTGGATTTCACTATCCAATATTTCTTTACTTTTTTTCGAATACGGAACCGCTAAACCATTTTTAATTAAGTAATTATTAGCATAACCATCGGCAACATCAATAATAGCATCCTTTTCCCCTTGAGATTTAACATCTTTAAGTAAAATTACTTTCATTCTAAACCTCCCTAAAGTTACAAATATTATACCACACATTTCATTTATTTTATTGATAAATGTCATTTATAATAGTTTTTTCCAAAGTTTTAATTTTTTTTAGTAATTTAGTTGTAATAATTGATAAAATATAGTATATTATAAATATGTTACCAGTTAGGTAACGCCTACGGAGTGTAGACGCTACACCTTTATCGAATGATATTGGTTAGCGTCTTTTTTTATACTAATCGCATAATAATAAGGATCAGCAAAATTATAATTAATAAAAGAATCCCTTCTTTTTTCATAACCATCACCTACCTTTTCATATAACCTAGCGAGTATAAAACCCCCTGAAGAAAATTACTCAGATAAATTATGGTAGGCGTGACTTTCCAGTAACAAGTTATCTATTATAAAGATTAAATTACCCATTGCAAGCGTTTCGACAAAAAGTGACAAATGTTTTATTTTTTTCGTAATTTAGTTGTAATAATTAAGAAAATATAGTATATTGTAAATAGTTACCAGTTAGGTAACTATTACTAAAAGAATTTCTTCTTTATTCATAGTCACTTACTCAGATAAATTATGGTAGATGTGACTTTCCAGCACAAGTTATCTATTATATGGATAACTTTTTTGTTGCCTTAAAGTTTAATTTTAAACATAAAAAAAGTAACTTAGCGTTACTATTTTACAAATGGTATTAAAGCCATTATTCTTGCATATTTAACTTGTTGTGCAATATGTCTTTGATGTTTCGCACAAGCGCCAGTCATTCTCCGAGGTAAAATCTTACCTTTATCATTAATATATTTATTAATAATCATAACATCTTTATAATCAACGCTTTTACCAGCGCACATTTGACATATTTTCTTTTTCTTCCGATAGAATTCTGCCATCTTTTTCCCTCCTTAATTAAAATGGTAAATCATCGCTACTAAGCGTAACTTCTTCGCCAAAATCTTTGTAAGGGTCTTCCGTAATATCTGTGGTTTCAATATTGGCTTCAGGAGCTGGACTATAAGCATTACTATTATCTTCGAAACTTTCGTTAGCATTATTAGTATTACCGCCTTTTGATCCTAAAAATTCCATTTGTTCAACGACAATATCCGTGGTATATCTTTTAGAACCATCTTGGGCATCATAACTACTATTGCGAATCCGTCCTGTTGCACTAATCATAGTACCTTTATGACAATATCTATTAATTGTTCCCGCTAATTTATTAAAAGCCACACAATTAATAAACTCTGTATCTCTTTCGCCATTACGATTAACAAAATCATTTTGACACGCTAAAGAAAATCTGGCTACCTCAATATTACTTTGACTCATTCTTGATTCTGGGTCTCTCGTTAATCTACCTGTTAATATAACTTTATTCATTTTACTACTCACTTTCTATCTTAATAATTAAATGTCTTAAAACATTTTCATTAATAGATACTTTCCGATCAAATTCTGCAATCGTTTCATGATTAGTTTCAACTTTAATTACATAGTAAAAACCACTTAATTCCTTATCAATAGGATAAGCTAGTTTTCTTCTACCCATTTCATTAAAATCGATAACTTTTGATTGTTTATTGGTTAATAATTTCTTTAAATCTTCAGCTGTCTTTTTAATTTCAGCTTCTTCCATTGATGCTTTAACAATAAACATAATTTCGTACTTAGTCATCTTTTTTCACCTCCTTATGGTCTTTTGGCCTCCGTAGAAGCAAGGAGTAACTTTTTTACTCGCCGTTATTATAACAAATATATGTTTTTAATTCAATATTTTTACATCCTTTTTTCAATTTTTCTAAAGGATAAAAAATAACGCTTAAATAAGCATTATTTCACATTAATTCCAACCAAGCCGGAATGGATTCTCTTGACTTCCTTCACCACCCGTTATTTTAGTCGAAGAGGCTAAATAGAAGACCGGCCGAACGCCAAGGTAGATGTGCACACGGGCGTTGCTCGCATAGCCCACTTTGGTGGCATTCCACGCATAGACGCCAGTGTCCGAATTACGAGAAATTCTCCATTCGTTATTTTCTAAAAACATCCAGTTATTATCTTTTATATCTTGTTGACCATAGCCACTTGAACTAGATACATATTGATTCCATGCTTCAGGATAGGCAGCATATCCATAATCACTTACATACATTAAGCCAATTTTAGCATTTTTATATGTTAAGTCGTCTTCGGTACAGGTTTGGGCTGTACTGTTATTATCTTCCGCATAGCATTTACTATCACTTGTTGTTAGTTTTTCATTTCCTAGTTCTTTATTATATACTTGTTGCGCATTATAGGTACTTGAAGATGGGAAACCGCCTGTTGTCCAATCATGTTCTGTTATATGTTCACTTAAGCCACTTACTTTGGCAAGGTATGTATTTAAATAATAGCCATTTAGATTCTTTTTATTTAAATTACTATATTGCCACATATTAGTAGAATTTGCTCCTTTAGTACTATTCCAATGATAAGAAGAAACTGAACTATATGCTCCACCTTCGGCTGTTGTATTATCTCCTAATTCTGTTGCTGTTCCCTCAGTAGCTTTAATTAATTTCATTTCATATTCACCTGTATCATTTGGGAAGAAACCTATTATTCGATATAAATCAGCATCGGAGGTACATGCTCCACTTTGAGTTTCAGATCCATCTAAGCAAACAAAGTTTTTAACTTCTTCACTTGAGCCACTATATCTATAACTATCGTCATTGGCATTTAAAGTGGCATTTGGTAATTTTGATTCAGCTAATGCGGTATTATTATGATAAACTATATGACTTAAACTATAGTCTGATTTTTCATATAATTCTTTAATACATTTTCCTGCTTTTTCATTACTATCACATACATCCGCTAGACTTGTTGGAATTACATCTTTTTGCAAGATTAGTTTTCCTGTTAATTCTTTTCCGGTATTATCATTTTGACTTTCATTTAAATTTACGAGTGTTATTGTTATTTCCCATTCATGTGTGGTCATGTTTGGTAAATCTTCTCTTCCTTGATCTTTTATTTCGCCACTTGTTTTGATTTCGGATTCGGCGATTTTTATTAAGCCACTTTTATTTGTTATATCAAAGCCTTCCGTATTTTCATATTTTGCATTCTCTTGATCTATATATTCTAATCCATCTATGGCTTTTATTATTTCTTCTTGACTTTCCGTTTTATTCTTATCAATCTTTTTAACTTGTAATATTAATTCTGCTTTTTGACTTTCGGTTGAATATTCTAATTCATTTTTTTCGATATTTAAATATACATAGTACTTACCTTCAGCTTCATTCGTCGCATCATTGGCCATTAATTTAGCTGTTCCGGTTACGGAATCTTCTTCATTACCTAAACCCGAAGCAAAGTTATCCATACTAGCCGTAATATTGATGCCGTCTTCATCCTTTATTTCAAATGATAAGACATCGGTGGTACCTGAGGTGGCATTAATTTTAGCTTCTGTTGTGCCATCAGCTTGGGCGGCAAAGAAGGCATAAGCCGCACCAATGGCAACTAGTGATAAAGTCACAATCGCAATTAATACTAAGATTAATGTTTTCTTTTTATTTTCCTTATCTATATTATTTTGGTCTTCATTCATAACATAACACTCCTATTCTCCCTTTAATTATATATATATATATATATTTGCAAGCTTATAATTATCTTTTTGACATTTTTGAACAATAAAAAAATAACTTTTATTAAAAAGCTATTTTCTATTTACTTTTTTTGGTCTTGGATTTTTGTTGTTCTTTATTAGTTTTCTTGGTGCGAAAGCACGGTGTAATAACAAACTCGTCAACATAGAGCATGATTAAGGACCAAGATAAACTAAATAAAATATTGAAGATAATGCTTGGAATATAACTCATTTCAGGATATAAATAAGCAAGAAGATAAACAAAAGCAATATGACAAGCATAGTAATATAAAGATAGACGGCCTAAAGTATTTAAAGTTAAACTATCGTTATATAAGGCCGAAATATAATCTTTATTTACTAGTAAAATGACCGTAAAAATAAATAAGACAATACCATAAGTGGCATTAGTCCAAGGCGTCCCATGGACTAAAAAATAAAGAATAAACATCGCAATGGCAATATGTAAGACACTAAAAGTCATTGTTAAGTTTTCCGTAAACTTTTTCTTTTGGAAATAATCAACTAAGTAATACATAAGCATTCCCACCATCATGGTGGCAGTTAAGCGCACTAAATTATTCGAAACACTTAAAAAGCCAATATTTATGCCCCTGGCATTAAAGCCCAAACTACCATAAATAAAGATAATAAATAAAACGGCAATAAAGGTAAATAAATCTTCGTTTTTGCTAACTAGATAATATAAAATAAAACTAGCAATAAATAAAGCGGAAATATACCAGAGCGGTTCGTTCCATAAAACTAAAGAGTTTCCGCCCAGTTGAGATAGACCAAAGAATTCCCAAAGAGAGTTCATAAAATTAGTAAAAGCTGTATTTAAGGATACATTATTTATGACATTACGGACAATAAAACTTAAACCAACGCCACCCAGTAAAGCCGGATATAAACTAGCAATTCGTTCTTTAGTATAATTCCAGGCTTGAACAGAAGCCTTTTTTTCTTTATCTTTATTTTGTTGATAATGTCGCATCAAAAAATACCCTGATAAAAGCATAAAGAAAACTAAAAAGCTATTGCCCGTGAATAATAATTTAACATCTTTTTGAGCCCAAATAACATTGTTTAAAGAACCGATGGCCATCGCCACAATAAAGATAAAACGCCATAATTCTATGGCGGAATTTTTTTTATTCATAGATCACCTTTATAGATTACCTAAATCGTATTTATTCATTATTTCCATTAATTTAGTATAAAAGTTCAATTGTTCTTCTTCGCTTAATTGATCAAGTTTTTTAGCATCTTTAACATCAATTTTTTCCACTAAATTAGCATCGGCTAAAATATTAACATTTAAATCAGCTTTTAGATTTACTCCAAAAGAAGCAAGTTCTAAAGTGCCTTTTACTGTGGCTTCATGATTATTATTTTGGGTAACTACCCCATCATAACTTAGATTTATAGATTCGGCATCACTAATCGACATAGCAACTTTCGTAGAATCTTTGCCATTCGCCCCGGTTTCAAACTTAATACTAACATCTTCCACATTAACATCTAAAGTAATGTAGCCATCTTTCGTTAATGCCATACTTAATACTAAAGTATCATTTTCGTATGCTTCTAATTTTAAAGTATCAGCAGTCCAAACATGTAATTTCATATCGTCTTTGGCTAAAACATATTTTTCCCCATCATGTTTTGCTTCAATCTTTTCATTATTATTCACTAAAGCAAACTTAGTTACCTCATTATTATAGGCCTTAACGGTAACAATTAATTTCCCCATTGGATAAAAATCGTAATCACCATCAAAAGAACCAAAAACTTTATTCATTGTTTTGTCTTCTTTAATTAATTCGGCTAATTTTTTATTCGCATTTTTAGCCGTTATTTTATCAAGTTCCACAACATATTCTTTTTCCGTTAAACCTTTTAAGTTAGTTTCCAGCTTGGCTTCCTTTAAGCCCGTGAAATAATATTCAATTAAATGCGTTACAATATATTTAACATCTTCTGGTTTAACATCCGGTATTTCGTCTAAAACTGCAGTTTGTTCTTCATTTAATATTTCTCCTAAATCGATAACTGAGTTTAAAACATCGTCAATATCCGCATATAAATTATGATCTTGATAATATAAATTACCACCTATTAAACTTTTTTGATTTTCTTCTAAACCTAATTTTAGATTTACGACATCTTGTTTAGCATTGACTTTTAAATCATAAACTAAATTACCTAAATTGGTATCGTTATTTTTTAAATCAATATTGCCAGCAAGTTGTAAATCCTTGTTTTCGGCATCAAGTCCTTGACCAAAATTAACCTTTTCCACTCTTTTTACCAATTTATTACTTAAATTATCAATATACATTTCGGTATTTAAATAAAAGTAATAATACCCAAAATAGCCCCCACAGGCAATTAATATTAAGATAATAGTTACTAAACCAATAACTAATCCTTTATGACTTTTCTTTTCGACAAAGGATTCGTCATTGTTGGGTTTTACCCCTAATTCATTTTGTTCTTCCATCACTAACACTCCCTTACTTTTCTACCTTAATCTTACCATAATTAAAGGTTAAAAAAAATACTAAATTTTAAGCTTTAGTATTTTTTGTGGCCTTTTTAGTTGTTTTTTTCGTCGTTGGCTTTTTCGCAGCACTTGTTTTTTTAGCCGCGGTTTTTTTAGGTGCCGCCTTTTTCGTTTCCTTAACGGGCTTTTCTTGGGCTTCAATTGTTTTTATTTCGGCTTTGGCTTCTTCCTTTGGCATTTCTTCTTTAAAATCAACGGCTGCATTTAAATTAATAACTTTGGATCCCACGAGCATATCATGTAAGCCCCGACCATCTTGTCTTAAAATCACCATTACAAAGATAACAGATTCAACAAGACCTTCAATCATGCTGATTACATAACTATAGGTATGAAACATCTTGGCATTCATTAAATAAACGCCAACTACCAACATTAACCGAAAGACAATATTATTTAAAATAACAGATCGTAGAATAGTCCAACCCCAACCAAGTTTTTCGTTTTCTTTATTAACTAATCGTAGTTTAAATAATCTTTTGCCTAAAGTTTGGCCATCCATAAATGCTTGATAGAAACCAAAATATAGAATTAAACTGGCAATAGTAACACCCGTTGTTACTACATTATATTTCTCTAAATTATAACTATAAGTAATCGCTTGTTTTTCATAATCTTCTTTACTTATTTTTTCATCTTGATAATCTGTAACTAAATCGTAATAGGCCTCATATTCCGCATTATATTTTTCAAAATAAGGATTTATTGTATCATTATTCGTCAGCAAAGTCACAACCAAAGTGACTAAAAGAATATCAATAATGTAAGCAAAAACTCTTTTAATACTTGTATCCATTAATTATTATCTCCTTTTCCAAAAATTGAAAGTATATGTATAAAGATATTAATAAAATCTAAATATAAATCTAATGCCCCATAGATGGCTAAATTATCTTCAGGTAAGCCACTTTCTTTTAACATCTTTAATTTTTGGACATCGAAGGCCGTAATTCCCACGAATAGTAATACACAAATAATGGATGCCACCATATCAACCGTATTACTACCAATAAAGATATTGATTAAGAAAACGATAATTAGAACAAATGAGCCCATAAATAAATAGGGTGCGGCTTTGCCTAAATCAATCTTCGTGGTATAACCAATAAGGGCTAAAAGTCCAAACATTGCTGCCGTAACTAAAAAGATATATAAAATACTTGTTAGTTCATAGTAAATAAAGATGGAAGAAAAAGTTAAACCACTGATAACCGAATAGAGTAAAAAGGAACATTTAGCCGTCGTGGCTTTCATTTTCATTACCCGCATAGATAAGAAAATTACTAATGCAATTTCAATAATGGCAAAAATAATGTACCATGCTCCCCGATAAATATTTTCATACATAACCTCGTTAGTACTAACAAATAGCCCGGTTCCAAAGGTTACTAAAAGGCCAATGGCCATCCAAGCAAATACTTTACTCATTAATTTGTTATTCATATAAACCTCCTTTATTAATTATATTATATCACAGTTCTTTTTAACTTAAACATTAAATCGAAAATAGCAAATATCGCCATCTTGTAAAACATAATCTTTGCCTTCAATTCGTAATTTCCCGGCTTCTTTTACTTTCTTTTCATCTTTTAATTCCACTAAATCGGCATAACTCATAACCTCGGCTTTAATAAAGCCCCGTTCAAAATCTTTATGAATTATCCCCGCGCATTTAGGTGCTTTCATTCCTTTTTTAAAAGTCCAAGCCCGACATTCGTCAGCACCCGCGGTAAAGAAAGTGGCTAAGCCCAATAAATCGTAGGTCGCAAAAATTAATTTATCTAATCCACTGTTGGCAATGCCAATCGATTTTAAAAACTCATCCCGTTCACTGGCTTCAACACTCGATAATTCTTCCTCCAATTTGGCACACATCACTATAACCTCGTTACCTTCTTTAGCCGCATAAGTTTTAACTTGTTCGGAGTAAGCATTATCACCCACGACAACATCTTCTTCCGAAACATTAGCCACATAAATAATTGGTTTTAAAGTTAAAAAGTTAAAGTTCTTAATTAAAAGTAATTCATCTTCGGTATAAGCAACTGCCCGTAAAGGAATATTTTTTTCTAAGGCCGTTTGGGCTCTTTTTAAAACATCTAGTTCGAGCACAACATCTTTTTCTTTAGTTGTCGCCGCTTTTTTTTCAATTTTGCCAATCCGATTTACTACAATTTCTAAATCAGCTAAAATAAGTTCGACATTAATAATATCAATATCGCGCAAGGGATCAGTTTTCCCACTGACATGGGTAATGGAAGCATCATCAAAACATCTTACGACCTCAACGATAGCATCAACCTCCCGAATATGGGATAAAAACTTATTACCTAGCCCTTCGCCCGAAGCCGCTCCTTGCACCAAACCGGCAATATCGGTAAACTCAAAAGTCGTTGGTACTAAACTTTTCGGTTGATAAAGTTCATTTAAAAAATCTAATCTTTTGTCGGGAACAAAAACAACTCCCACATTTGGTTCAATGGTCGCAAAAGGATAATTCGCGGCCAAAACATTCTTTTTGGTTATGGCATTAAAAAGAGTTGATTTTCCCACATTTGGCAACCCCACTATTCCGGCTTTTAATGACATTTAAACCATTCCTTTCTATAACGCAATTGGTGAATTGATACCCAAAGGTATACCAATGATATACCAAAGAACAAAAATCACAAGAAAACTAACAAAAACTAAAGAGGTATATGGCACTTGGAATTTCAAGGCCTTAAATAAACTAATATTTTTATGTTGACTATATTTTTCTAAATAGGCCAAATATACAACAAAATAAGCAAAGATTGGGGTTAAGCCCATGGTAATTGATTCGCCAAAACGGAAAACCACTTGGGCAAAGCCCGGTGTAATTCCGGCGTTTACTAAAAGTGGTACCGCCATGGTCGCTATAATAGACCATTTCGATAAAGAATTAGGTAAGAAAATTGTAGCAACAATTGTGATTAAATAAAGCATAATTAATAAAGGTAAGCCACTAAAAGAGGTTCTACCAAGTAAATTAGTTAAAGCCACAGTCACAACATTCCCAATATTTGATTGTTTAATAATATTAATGAATGTCGCTGCCGCAAAAATCATAACTAAGATTTTACCAATTCCATTTAGAGAATGGCCTAAACTATCGACAAAATCTTTATCATTTTTAATAGTTTTCGCTCCAATACCATAACTTAAGCCAAGTAAAACAAAGAACACGGCTACGATAAAGACAAATCCATTCCGGAAAAAGGATTCGTAACTAAATAATTTATCAATATATAATTCTTGACTATAATCAAGTAAATTACCTGAAAAAGGTAAGCCCGGGATAATATTATAAATAAAGATAATTAAATAAATAGTTCCAACAATAATAGCAAGTAACAAGCCCCGCGTTTTATTATGGGTTGTAACAATTTCTTCTTCAACATTTTCTTCGGCAAAAGAATATTTATCTAATCTTTTCGCCACAATATTTTCGGTAATTCCCGTAATTAAGAAAGAAACTAAAATGATTGCCACTAACATAATATAGATAAAGGAGGTTGTATGAATTCCATAACTCGAGGTAATAATATTAGCATTTAAAACAGAGACTTTTGCCAAACTTGAATCGACACTTGTTAAAAGCAAACTTAACCCCGATCCACAAGTTAAAGCCGCAAAGGCCGTAATTATTCCTAGTAAAGGGTTCCGTTTTCCATAAAGAAAAAGCAAAGCACTTAAAGGAATAAATATAATATAGGATAAATCTCCAATAATACTAGTGACAATACAAATAAATACTAACCAAAAGGTAACAGTTGTTTTTTTTGCTTTTTTCGTAAGTAATGTAATGACCGTTTTTAAAAAGCCCGTTTTTTCCATAACCCCAATACCAAGTAAAATAATAATTAAATTACTTAAAACAGTAAAGTTGGCAAAACTAGCAACGGTACTAGTAAAAATATACTTTAGGCCACTTAAACTAAGAAGTGATCGCACCACTTCCGTTTTCGCCGTATATTCTCCAGTTGTACTCGATATTTGATTATATGTCGCTTGGACATTAAACCAAGAAAGAATGCCACTTACCACAATGACAATTAAACATAAAATTAAGTAGGTCATCACGGGATGCAAACTAATTTTTTCTTTAATCTTCCGTCTTCTCAACTTTTATCACCTTTTTTAATTTTTTTATAAATTCTAAACGATCCATCATTATTTCGCGTCCACAATTATCACACTTAATTTTAATATCGACCCCGTCGCGGGTAATTGTCCATAGGTTAGTCCCACAAGCATGATTTTTTCGCATTATAACTTGATCATTTAGTTTGAAATCTTTATCCATTATTCGTCCTCAATTTCAATTCCTAATTTTTCGAATAATTTATTTAATTCATTTTTATCTGCAAAATAAATTTCCATTTTATTTTTGGTAATCCGCACCTTTGTATTTAAACTATTCGTTGCCAGATTTTCATATAACCGATATTCGTAATCTACTTTAATCTTATTCTTTTTAGTAACAGTTGTATCACTAGTTAATTTTTCTAAATCGCGGACACTGATATCTTCTTGGATAACTTTGTTGGCTAATGTGGCAATCTTTTCGTCGTCATCTAACTTACTTAAAATCCGCGCATGGGACATGGATAAACTTTTCTTTTCAACTAATTTCTTAACATCTTCTGGTAAGCGAAGCAATCCCAAAATATTTGTCACATAACTACGACTTTTGCCAAACTTTTGCGCAAATTCTTCTTGCGTATATCCTCTTAATTTAATAATGTTATTAATTGAATTGGCCTCATCAATCGGATTTAAATCTTCTCTTTGAATATTTTCAATTAAAGCCAGTTCCATCATTTCTTGATCATTAAAATCTTTGATAATGGCCGGTACTTTAGTTAAGCCCGCAATCTTGGCCGCTTTGGTTCTTCTTTCCCCAGCGACTAATTCGTAACCTTTAATACTTTTCTTCACAATAATTGGTTGTAAAAGGCCATATTCTTTAATGGATGCCGCCATTTCATTTAAGGCCTCGGAATCAAAACTTTTCCGAGGTTGATAAGGATTACTCCGGATTTCATTTAAATCAATTTCCACGACATTATTAAGGTTATCATTAACCACACTTTGTTCAAAACTATTAAAATCAATTACCGAATTCGAAAATAATTGTTCTAAACCCTTACCTAAGGCCTTTTTCTTAGTTTCCATCGCGTTCAATCACTTCCTTTGCTAAATTAGCGTATGCTTCAGTCGCCCGACTGTTAGGATCATACTCATTAATGGGAATCCCATGACTTGGGGCTTCAACTAAGCGTACTAAACGAGGAATAATCGTATTAAATACTTTATCTTTAAAATATTTGCGGATTTCTTCAATGACCTCTAAACCAATATTAGTCCGGCCATCAAGCATCGTTAAAAGAACACCTTCAATACGCAAGTTGGGATTCAAATCATTTTGAATCTTGATAATGGTATTAAGTAATAAAGAAATCCCCTCTAAGGCATAAAACTCACATTGTACAGGAATAATAACCGCATCAGAGGCCACTAAGGCATTCATTGTTCCTAACCCTAAAGAAGGTTGGCAATCAATAATAATATAATCATAATTATCTTTAATTTCAGCAAGCCGCATACTAAGTTGCATATTTTGTTTAAACTCTTTATCTTCCATCGTTTGATGCATAAAATCCATATCTATCCCGGCTAAATGGATTGTCGCCGGAATAATACTTAAGTTTTCAAACTCGGTTTTGATAATGGCACTTTGGATAGAACATTGGCCTATAATGGCTTTATAAATATCATTATTAAAATCATTGGCATTTAAACCTAAACCTGTCGTGGCATTACTTTGGGAATCCATATCAATTAACAAAACTTTTTTGCCCAATTTACCTAAAGCAGCTGCCAAGTTAATACTTGTTGTTGTTTTACCAACGCCACCTTTTTGATTTACCAAAGATATAATTTTAGCCATAACAAGCACCTCTTTTATAACATTAGCTACTTAATATTTTAACATATATTTTCTTATTATTAAATTAAAAATAAAAAGATTAACAATTTTTTTAATTGTTAACCCTTTAAGTTATTTCTTTTTCCTAAGCCAAGAATAAAATCAAAGAAATTAGAAAGAATGCTAAGCCCAAAACCATGGTTGCCCGACTTATAAATAATTCCAAGCCCCGTTCTTTCATATTTTGAAACAAAGCATCATTTCCTCCGGTGATTATTTGACCGGCACTACTCGCTTTATTGCCTTGCAATAAAACAATGGCAATTAATAGTATGGAAATTACTAACAATATATTTTCTAACATTTTCTCACATCCTTATTTTTCTTCAGTGGAAGCACTAGTTTTGCTCTTCCGTTTTCCGGATTTACTTTTGGCTTCTGAATTTTCGGTTTCTTCTTTCACCTCAGGTACATCTTCAATAGTTTTGCCATTTACGATAGCTTCAATTTGTTCTTTCGTAATGGTTTCATATTTCATTAAGGCCTCAGATAATTTCATAATTAAATCTTTATTGGCACCAATAATCTTTTTGGCTTTTTCGTAACACGTTTCAATGATATGCCGCGTTTGTTCATCAATTTCTAAGGCCACTTGGTCAGAAAAATTCTTCGATTTAGAATAGTCGCGACCTAAGAAAACACCTTCGCTTTTTTCTTCGTATTGAACTGGTCCTAAATCACTCATTCCGTATTCAGTAACCATACTCCGTGCAATTCTGGTGGCTTTCTTTAAGTCGTCACTAGCCCCAGTTGAGATTTCTTTTAAGAACATCTCTTCGCTAACGCGGCCTCCTAAAAGACCGGTTATTTGTGCAAGCAATTCGCCTTTAGTTAAAACGGCAATCTTTTCTTCTTTTGGTAACATCATCGTGTAACCACCTGCCATGCCCCGCGGAATAATAGTAATTTTATGAACTTCTTGGGCATCTTCTAATTTTAAACCAATAACCGCATGACCGGCTTCATGGATACTAACTAAATGTTTTTCTTTATCCGTTATTTTCCGGGTGGTTTTCGCTGGTCCTAATAATACCCGGTCCGTGGCTTCGTCAATTTCATCCATCGTAATGGCATTTTTATTGCGCCGTACAGCCAGAAGAGCCGCTTCATTAAGAAGGTTTTCCAAATCAGCCCCACTGAAGCCCGGGGTTCTTAAACTAAGGTTGGCTAAATTAACATCGCTAGCCAAAACTTTATTTTTCGCATGAACCGCTAAGATTTGTTCTCTTTCTTTGGAATCTGGTAAACTTACCGTTACTTGCCGGTCAAAACGACCTGGCCGAAGTAAAGCTGGATCCAAAACATCAGGTCGGTTCGTCGCCGCTATAATAATGATTCCTTCGTTTTCGCCAAAACCATCCATTTCTGTTAATAATTGGTTTAAGGTTTGTTCTCTTTCATCATGGCCGCCACCTAAACCAGTACCTCTTTGCCGACCAACGGCATCAATTTCATCGATAAAGATTAAGCATGGCGCATTTCTTTTGGCTTCTTTAAACATATCGCGCACCCGGCTGGCACCAACCCCAACATAAAGTTCAACGAAATCTGAACCACTAATGAAGAAAAATGGCACATTGGCTTCGCCCGCGATGGCTTTTGCAAGTAATGTTTTACCGGTTCCAGGAGGACCAACTAAAAGGACTCCTTTCGGAATTCGGGCACCCAATTTTTCAAACTTTTTCGGATTTTTCAAAAAGTCAATTAATTCCGCAACTTCTTCTTTTTCTTCTTTTAAGCCCGCGACATCTTTAAAACTCTTTTTATCGCTATCATTACTTAAACGGGCTTTGCTTCGCGCAAAATCCATTGACCCTTTATTCACATTAGCCATCCGCGAAACAACGACATAAATAAGGACAATTCCTAAAACTAAAGGTAGAACATTTACAAGAATATATAAGAAAATACTTTCCCCTGGATCGGCTTCCGTTTCATATTTTTCAATATTTTTATTTTCTTCGATCATGGCTAAAATATTTTCTAGTTCATTACCCACGACTTTCGTACTAAAAGTTTCATTACTTTTATAATCTTCTAATTTACCTGTTAAGTAATAAATACTTTCATTACTTTTCGGCATAACAGTAACCTCCGTTACTTTATCATCTTTTAAATTAGCAATTAATTCGCCAGTAGTTAGTTCATTAACTTTGGTTCCTTGCATATTCAAGATGGAAAATACTAAGATTACTACCCCTAATAAGATAATATATGGTAAGAAATTTTTAAAACTTTCATTTTTATTCATTTTAACGTTCATAATCTTCCTCCTTGTAATTCAATATTATATCACACTTTTCACTATTATTCTTTGCAAATTTCGATTTTTTTACACCTGGGAGCCATAAAATATTATTATTTTGGTCTAAAACCAAAGGAATATTATCCCGTTTAGATGGTTTGACCTTCTCATTAATTAAAATATCTTTAATTTTTTTCGTCCCTTGCATATTTTTAATTGTCATTTTATCCCCTTCTTGGCGATTCCGAACATAAAGGGGTAAAGCCAGTTCTTCACTATTTAAACGCAAGGTATAATTAGAATTATCTTTACTTTGTTTTAAAAACTTAATTTCCCAGTTCGCGGTTTTTAAATCCTTGGTTAGTTCATAAGTAAAATCTTGTTTTTGATTAGGTCGTTTAATAATTAATTTATCGTATTCTTTTTGGCCAATATAACCATTATTTAAATCAATGCATCTATTTTTGCCTTGGCATAGTTTTAATAACTCTCCTACTTTGGCATCATCAATTTCTAACCAATCATTTTTTTGAATATTTTTAATTACTTGGCTAATAACTTGTCGCTTAATAAACGGACTTTCGTTTTTTAGTTTTTCTAAATCAATTTCATTATCTTTGTTAACTGCTTTCAGTTTTTTTAGATAACTATTTAAAAATGTTTGATATTCTTGTAATTCTTCACTAAACTTTAAATATTTTAAATGGACTAACCTTTCCTCTTTCTTTAAAAAAGGTAATACTTTTTGCCGATACCGATTACGGGTATAATTTCTGCTTTTATTACTTTTATCAACTACATAAGGAATATGATGTTTTTGATTATATTTTAAAATATCGGCTTTGGAATAAAAAATTAAAGGTCTTAAAAGGGCATAATGATCTAATTGCTGGTATTTACGATAACCTAGGTAGCCCTCTAAGTTAGAACCCCGGGTTAAACGCATTAAAATTGTTTCCATCAAATCATCGCCATGATGAGCTGTTAATAAATATTGGGCGTGATTTATTTGGGTTACGGCATCATAAAAAGCAAAACGGGCTTGATGTCCCTTTTGTTCACTAAACTTATTTTGAAAATCTAACTCTTGGCACGCAAAAGTAATATCGTTTGCTTGACAAAAATGTTCAACAAAGGCCTCTTCTTTGGTACTTTCTTTGCGCAAATTATGATTGACATGGGCCACAATTATTTTAAAAGGTATTTCGTTTCTTAAATCACATAAAAGTTGGAGCAGACACATTGAATCTGGTCCTCCACTACAAGCAACAACAATAGTATCTTGCGCTTTTAAAATATTTTTTAAAAAACTAATTGCTTTATCCATATTGTCCTCGCAAAACATATTGTAACAAAATTTTCGATTTATGCAATATAAAATGATGCTATTTTAAGGTCTTTAAATTATAAAGTAACATCTCTTTAATATCCCCATCTAAGATTCTTTCCGGATTCGTATTTTCATAATTGGTGCGATGATCTTTAACTAATTTATAGGGCTCTAGAACATAACTTCGGATTTGACTGCCAAAATTAATACTTTTGGCTTCTCCTTTTAAAGCCGCGAGTTCGGCATTTTTCTTTTCTTGTTCTTGTAAATATAATTTATTTTTTAAGATTTGCATGGCTTTGGCTTTATTCTTTAATTGACTCCGTTCATTTTGACAGGTAACAACTGTTTTCGTTGGCAAGTGGGTAATTCTCACCGCCGAATTCGAGGTATTAACAGATTGGCCACCGGCGCCCGAAGAATGATAAACATCAATTTTTAAATCTTCTTCTTTAATTTCAAAATCTAGTTTTTGATTTATTTCGGGCATAACAGAAACCGAAGCAAAAGAGGTGTGCCGACGATTACTAGCATCAAAAGGCGATTTACGCACTAAGCGGTGGACCCCATTTTCAGCTTTTAAATAACCATAGGCATATAACCCATTTATTTTTAATGTAGCACTTTTAATTCCCGCTTCTTCCCCTTTTTGCCAATCAATTAGTTCCATCGTGTACGCATTTTTTTCCGCGAAGCGTTCGTACATCCGCAAAAGCATGCTGGCCCAATCGCAGGATTCTGTACCTCCCGCCCCAGGATGGATTTCAATATAACAACTGTTTTCATCAAATTCGCCACTTAAAATAACACTTGTTTCAATTTCTTTAAATTGACTTTGCAATAATTCCAAATTATCCGCAACTAAAGCACATATTTCGGCTTCATCACTATTTTGAAGCAATTCCCAACAATCATTTATCTCTTTGGAAACATTGGTTAATGTTTCTATCTCTTTTTTTAAATGCGTTAATTTTTGATTAATTTGACTGGCTTCATCCGGATTATTCCAAAGTTCTGGATCATTCATTTGTTTTTCTAAAGCCGCAATTTCATCGTTTTTAGCATCTAAGTCAAAGAGACCTCCCAAGCGTTGCTAAATTATTTTTTAAAGTAGTTAATTCCGTCAATAAAACATTTTTGTCTTTCATTTTTATCACCATTAATTCTATTTTACTTTAATTAAGTCCAAAAGAAAAGCCACAACTGTGACTCTTTTAATTATTTTTACTTATTTTGTTTTTTATCGTAGATAATATAACCACCAATAATGGCTACAAGGATAACTCCAATACTGGCTGCTAAAATAACGATGGTTTTCGTTGATGTTTCTTTGGCTTTAGTGGTGGATGCCGCAGCTGGTAGACAATCACTGTTGCCAGCTTCGATACAAGAAACGATATCTTTATCGCCTTCTTCATAGGCTTGATCAATATATTGTTCCAAATCATCATTATAGGCTGTTGCCGCATATAAGTCACTGATAATAACCATTGGGGTTCCCCGAGAATCAGCATCAGCAAAGCCCGCATTATTAAAGGCCTTAGCAACTTCTACCCCTAAATCGTAATCTTTACCATGAGCCCAATCGACATGGTCAACATATAATTCCTTCGTTACAATTTCAAACTTAACATTGTAGGAAGATAAACTTTGTAAATAAGCCATTTCATCTTCACAATATGGACAGCCCCCGGCTTCAAACATATAAACCTTAACCAAATCTTTGGGTTCTTCTGCCTCTTCTTTCTTTGCGGCTCCCGCATTAAAAGGAATTAACAATAATAAACTTAATAATATTCCACTTAATTTTTTCATAATTACCTCCGGTTTCATTATAGGTAGTGTGCATAGTTTATATACAAACTACCTGTTTTTTTGCTTTATTTTCCTATAATTTCTATATATATTTTCTT
>CANQZX010000007.1 GCA_947628445.1 uncultured Bacilli bacterium | reverse complement strand
AACATGTACCGAAGAAGACCTAACATACACAGCCAAAATTGGCTTAATGTATTTAAGTGATTATGGCTATGCTGCTTATCCAGATGCATGGAGTAAAAAACTACCAGGTAATAATAAAACTGACTATGATTCAGATATAGTAAAAGAAAATAATTGGATGTTTTTAGGAAAATATGAATGGACAGTTTCTCGTTATTCGGGCAATGGCATCGGTGTGTGGAGTGTCTACTATACGGGCGATGCGAGCGACCGCGGCGTGTACGGCACCGGCTTTGTCGTGCGGCCGGTCTTTTATCTCGAGTCTTCGACCAAAATAAAAAGCGGAAATGGCAGTAAGACAAATCCTTTTCGCTTATTATTAAATTAGTTGTTTACTAAAGAATAATTTACCTTTAAAATAGAAATATGAGGTAAATATGTTTGCAAAAGTCATTATTGAATATGCTACCAAGAAATTAGATCAAACTTTTATTTATAAAGTTCCTTTAGTCTTGCAAGCAAAAATTAAAGTAGGGATGAAAGTTTTAGTCCCTTTTGGAAATAAAAAAATATATGGCTTTGTTTTAGAATTAAGTAATAAAGCGGAAGAGAACTTTGCCATTAAAGAAATAGAAAAAATTGTTGATGAAGAACTAGTTTTAAATGAAGAATTATTGCAAATTGCCAATTATTTATGTACAACGACTTTATGTCCTAAAATAAGTGCATTCCAAACACTTTTACCATCGAGTTTTAAGGCCAAAAGGCAAAAAAGTAATTACGAATTAAGTGATATTTTCGCCAAACTTAATCCGGAAGCCAATATTTCTGCATATCAAAAAAATAATGCCCGGGCGGTAAGACAATTAGCAATTATTGACCAACTGGAAAAAAATGGGCCAATGTTAAAAAAAGATTTAGCAGGTAGTAGTTTAAATACCTTAATTAAAAATAACATTGTGCTTTGTTATAAAGTACCTAAGTATCGGTTAAATCAAAGTAAGGGTCAAGCTCATAATGTAATCTTAACCGCAGAACAAGATAAAGTATATAAGCAAATAAAAGAGGCATTAAATCATCAGGAAACTTTTTTGTTATATGGTATTACTGGTAGTGGCAAAACGGAAATCTATTTAAAATTAATTGCTGATGTCATCAAGAAGGGGAAAACAGCTTTGTTGTTAGTTCCGGAGATTGTTTTAACGGCCCAAATTGTGAAAAGATTTTATCAAGAATTTGGTTCACAAGTTGCCATTTTACACAGTGCTTTATCCGAAGGGGAAAAACATGATGAATATTTAAAAATAAAAAGACAAGAGGTAAATATTGTAATTGGCACCCGGAGTGCGGTGTTTGCCCCATTAGAAAATATCGGCATTATCATTATTGATGAAGAACATAGCGCGACTTTTAAACAAGAAAATACACCTCGATATAATGCCAAAGATATCGCAAGTTTCCGGGCTAAATATCATAATATACCTTTAGTTTTAGGTAGTGCAACACCACTTTTAGAAACTAGGGCGCGCGCGGATAAAAAAGTTTTTACGCTTCTTACCTTAAAATCGCGGGTAGGAAAGGCCGTCTTACCCCAAGTTCATATTGTCGATATGTTACCCGAATTAAAAAGACGCAATCATATTTTGAGTGCATTATTAAAAGCAAAAATTCAAAAACGATTGGAAGCCCACGAACAAATAATTTTGCTTCTTAATAGGCGGGGACATTCAACATATATTAATTGTAGTAATTGTGGTTTTATATATAAATGTCCTAATTGTGATATTACTTTAACTTATCATAAAAGTAGTAATAATTTAATATGTCATTATTGTGGATATCAAAAACAAAAAGATAATTTGTGTCCAAAATGTGGAGAAGATGGCCTTAACTATTATGGTTTAGGAACCGAAAAATTAGAAGAGTTTGTGGCTCGGGAATATCCCGATGCCCGGATAATTCGGATGGATCAAGATACCACGAGTAAAAAGGGCGCCCATCAAAAATATATTGAAGCCTTTTTAGCCGAAAAATATGATATTTTAATTGGGACCCAAATGGTGGCGAAGGGGCTCGATTTTCCTAAAGTAACTTTAGTAGGAGTTATTAATGCCGACAATTCTTTAAATATTCCCGATTTTCGGGCTAACGAGAATACTTTTGCCCTTTTAAATCAAGTGGCCGGGCGCAGTGGCCGAAAAGAGTTACAAGGCGAGGTAGTTATCCAAACCTTTAATCCCGACAACTTTGTAATTAAATGTGTAGCCCAAAATAGTTATGATAGTTTTTATAAGATGGAGATGAATATTCGGCGAAAGCTTAAATATCCCCCTTATTACTATTTAATTGGCTTAAAAGTCGTCGGTAAAGATTATCATAAAACTTTAGCTGAGGCTCAAAAAATTAAAAATTATTTAAAAGCCAAGGTAGCTCAAGAAACCATAGTTTTAGGACCAACAACGGCTTTAATTTTAAAATATAATAATGAATATCGTTTTCAAATCATTATTAAATATCGCTTTGATGAAAGCCTTAAAACTATTTTAAAAGAAATTGATACAATGTATGTAATGAATAAGGATATCAAACTAGAAATTGATATTGATCCGTTGCATATCTAAATAACCTTGTATTATGATTAATAATTTGTTATGATAAGGAAAAGTCGTGGGGGAAATCATGAAGAAATTAAGTATCCAAAGTATCCGCAAAGTAATAAAAGAAAAAGATTTTAAAAAATTAATTCACGAAGCTAAAATTATTTTTCACGATGATGGTTTTGTCGAAATTAAAGCTTGTGACTTAATTGCGTTAGGTAATTATTACTTAGAACATCATGCTTGGTCGCAAGCCATTGATTTATATAATTTAAGCATTCAAAGTGAACCCGAGGTAAAAGATGGTTATTATCATTTAATGGCCGAATATGTTAAATATCAAAAATATGGGCAATGTTTTACCTTAATTACCGAAATGGATGCCAGATGTCAAGATACTTATGACGATAATAGTTACTTTTTATATTTATTAAACTTTTTAATGGATTTACCGGCTTATTATCAAACCCGGGTGGCTAGTATTAACGAAAATGATTTAATTAAACCGCGCTTGGGAAAGAAAAACTTTTTCCGTTTGATGGCTTTCCGGGGACAATTTGCCATTGCGCGGTTAGGTTATTTAGCCCAAAAGAAAGCCAATGATATTGAAGATAAACTAAATTATCGCCTTTTAGATAAAGTATTAGAGATTCAAGAATTGCGGCGAAAAATTAAAAATTTAATTGTTTGGGAAGACTATGCCGAAATTATCAAAGTTTTAGAAAAAACTCATAGTCTACCTAAAGATTTAAAGTATGTTTTAATTTTAGCAAAAAAGACTTTAAGTTTAGAAAATACTTTAGCTTTGCCCACCGTATGTGAAAAAGAATGTTCTGATGTTTATGCTGCAATCGAACAAAATAATTGGCCTTTAGCTTTAGAATTATGTCAAAATGATTTATTAAAACCGCTTTTAGTAAACATCAATAATTTTATTAATGAATTAAATTGGAATAGCAATGATGTAGCTTTAGATTTAAAAAATCAAGATTTTGCTATCGATTATATTTTTTCAATGTGTGGGATAGCCAATATCGAAGAGGTAATTAGTTATGTAAATCAAAATGGTTTAGCGGCCGCTCAACAACATTTTAATTTTGATGCCGCTCAACAACAAATTATTATTGCTTGTTTAGCGTATTATGCGTATAAAGAAAAATTAAATAATTTAGGTGATAATTATTTAAAAATGCTTAAACATAAAGAAACTAAAAATAATAAAGTAAAAGCCATTGTCAGTTATATTGAAAAAAATAAAAAATTATTTCGGAATTGTCACGATACTAGTCGGACATTAAAAAAAGAATAAGTTTTGAAAATATTTAACTTATTCTTTTTTGATTAATTATAATTTCCGATATAAACCAATGGCAATTCCTAAAATTGTAATTTCAGGAAAAATAAAAGGATCCATGGTATCATTTTCGGGTTGTAAGCGAATATGATCTTTTTCTTTGTAAAAAGTTTTAAGTGTTACCTCATTTTCTGGGGTCATCGCCACAACGACATCACCATTCTTGGCTTGATTTTGGCGTTTGACAATAACATAATCGCCATCAAAAATGCCTTTATTAATCATCGAATCTCCGGATACATGTAAAGTAAAGACCTCGGCTTTTTTAGGTACAAACATCGCCGGAAGATCAAAAAATTCATTAGGTTGTTCAATTGCCGTAATTGGATTGCCGGCAGTTATTTTACCCAATAGGGGAACTTTCACAATATCTTCTTTCGCGGGCATATATTCGTTTTCGCCGACTACCTCAAGTGTTCGGAACTTATTATTAGTGGATTTAATTAAACCTTCTTTTTGTAAGTTTTTAATATGAACAAATACCGTTGCGGGACTACTTAAGCCAACTCCTTGGCAGATTTCCCGAATTGCAGGTGGGTAACCATGTTCGGCAATATATTTTTTAATAAAAGTTAAAATTTCGACTTGTCTTTTAGTTAAATTTTTATTTTCCATTTTTCCTCCTAGTTTCATTTTACATTAAAGAGTGTCAAAAGTCAAACAAATGTTTTAAAATTAATTGACACGAACAAATGATTGTAATATGATAAAAATGAAAGAGGTGGTAGAAATGAAAAAAGTTTTGAAAAAGTATGGAGGGATAATATTCTTTTACGCCACCATAGTCATAATGGTTTGGGCTGTAAGTTGTCGTTTAGAATATTTAACTCAAGAAGCCGAAAACCAAGAGACTTATTTAGCTCAAGTTACCAAATAAAGGGTTGAAAAACTCTTTTTTTTATTAAAATGTTTTACTAACCATCAAAATTATATTATAATTAAAATAAGAGGTAGCATAATGAGAATAGGAATTTTTACAGAACTTTATGAACCCTATATTTCAGGGGTTGTCACAAGTATCAAAGTTTTAGTAGATACTTTACGTGCCATGAATCATGAGGTTTATATTGTGACGGCAAATTTAAAAAATAAAAAATTTATTTATGATGAAAAAAATAAAATTATTTATATGCCTGGGATTAATACGGGAATTTGTGGGACAAAATTAACCAGTGTTTATTCCCAAAAAGCGATGAAGATTATTAAATCCTGGCATTTAGATGTCATCCATAGTCAAACAGAGTTTGGCATTGGCATGTTTTCTCGGATTGTAGCCAAAAAGCTAGATATTCCCGTAGTGCATACATATCATACGATGTATGAAGATTATGTTTATTATGTCACGCATGGTTATTTTGATAAAGCGGCACGGAAATTGGCAATTAAAATTACAAAGTATTTTTGTGAGAAAAAATGTGATGAATTAATTGTGCCGACGGCAAAAATTGAAAGATTATTTAAAGAAAAATATCAAATTAAAAAACAGATTCATGTTATTCCGACCGGTATTGATACTACGAAATTTAAATTGACTCCGGCAATTAAAAAAGAGGTTGCCAAACTAAAAGTCAAATACCATTTAACTAGTGAAGATTTTGTTATTGGTTCAATTTCTCGGATTGCTCAAGAAAAAAGTTTAGATCGGCTCCTTAAAAGTATGCAAAAAATTGCCCAATATAATCCCCATATTAAATTAATGATCGTGGGTGATGGGCCATATTTAAAAGAATTAAAACAACTTACCAAAGATTTAGAAATTGAAAAAAAAGTTATTTTTACGGGCATTATTGAATATCAAAAAATTCATTTATATTATCATTTATTTAATGTCTTTACCTCTTTTTCGGTTACTGAAACGCAAGGGCTAACAATTATTGAAGCCCTAGCCAGTGGCTTACCAGCGATAGTGATTAACGATAAAAGTTTTACCGATGTTGTTCAAGATAAATATAATGGTTATTTATTTACTGATGAAAATGCCTATAGCGAGATTATTTTAAAGTTAGTAAATGATAAAAAAACTTATCAAAGTTTAGAACAAAATGCCCAAAATAGTGTTTATCGTTATTCCAAAGAGGTTTTTGCTTCTGATGTTCTAAAAGTTTATGCCCAAGCGGTAGAAAAAAGAAAGGAAAGAAAAGAATGAAAAAACAAGATATAAAAGCAATTAGTAGTATTAAAGTTTTAGCCCTCGATATGATCGATAAAGCAGGTAGTGGTCATCCCGGCATTGTTTTAGGGGCTGCACCCATTCTTTATGCTTTATATAAAGATCATTTAAATGTTTTACCCAGCAAACCCAATTGGTTTAATCGGGACCGCTTTGTGATGTCAGCTGGGCATGGTTCGGCGTTACTTTATTCGCTTCTTTATCATGCGGGCTTTGAAATTGAAATGGAAGAAATCAAAAACTTCCGCCAACAATATGACCGAAGAAACCTCCAATTGCATCGCCAAGAAGGGTAAATGCTTCAACGCTTTAGCCGAACGCTATCTTCGTTCTATTGTCAATATGGAGAGAAAAAACAGTTCTTTAATAGATTACTATACTTACTGTTTATGTGGCGATGGCGATTTAATGGAAGGGATTAGTTACGAAGCCTTATCTTTTGCTAGTACCCAAAATTTAAATAAATTGATTTTGCTTTACGATAATAACCAAGTGACTTTAGATAGTCGAACTGATCGCACTTTCACCGAAGATATTGAACTACGGTTTGAAGCCCTAAACTTTAATATTATTCATGTTAAAAATGGCAGCAATTATAACGATATAAGCGATGCGATTGCCGATGCTAAAAGAAGCAAAAGATCATCATTAATTATTGTTGATACAATCATTGGGGCCGGGAGTGCTCTGGAAAACACCAATGAGGTCCATGGTAAAGTTTTAGCCAAGGATGATTTAGCGGCTTTAAAAAATAAACTAGGAATTATGACCAAACCTTTTGAAATTGAAAGTGAGGTTTTAAAAACTTTCCAAGATGCTATTTTAGAAAGAGTAAATAAAAAATATCGGTTATGGCAAGAAGAATATAATCATATTTTAGAAGAACAAAATGCTGGTTTACATAGTATCATTAATTTATTAGAAAAAAATGAATTATTTATTGATTTTGATGATACCAAGTATAAAATTAGTGACGATTATTATGAAGAATTACGGTTAAGTAATCAAAAGGTAATGAACTTTATTTCCCCTAAAAGTCCGTTCTTTTTAGGGGGTTCCGCGGATTTATCCTCATCTTGTAAAACTTTGTTAACAAAATCCAGTGTTTGTTCGGAACAAAACCCGGTGGGCAAAAATATTTTCTTTGGGGTAAGAGAACATGCCATGGGAGCAATTTTAAATGGCATGGCGTTATCTAATCTAAAAGTTTTTGGTTCAACTTTTTTAAGCTTTAGTGATTATTTAAAACCGGCGATGCGCTTAAGTGCTCTAATGAACTTGCCGGTAACTTACATTTTTACGCATGATTCCTTTTTTGTTGGCCAAGATGGGCCTACTCACGAACCCGTCGAACAACTTTCAATGCTACGGACAATTCCAAACTTTACGACCTTCCGGCCCGCGGATATTAATGAAATCATGGGAGCTTGGGAATTCATTTTAAAAAATAATGGTCCGAGTGCTTTGGTTATCAGTAAAGAACCCAAACCGAAATATAAATATACTAATGCCAAGTTTGTTAAATATGGGGCTTACATGGTCCGAAAAGAAAAATATCGTTTAGATGGCGTCATTATCGCCACGGGTAGTGAGGTTGAACTGGCCTTACAAATTGCCCAAGATCTTTATGTGGCTGGTCACGATATGCGGGTTGTTTCAATGCCAAGTATGGAACTATTCTTAAAACAAAATCCGCGTTACGAAGAACAACTATTACCCAAACATGTGCCAGTCTTTTGCCTTGAAGCGGGATCTTCCCTAATGTGGAATCGCTTTGCAACTAAACCAGAATATATTTTTGGTGTTAATAAGTTTGGGCAAAGTGCCAAAAAAGAAGAATTGGCCAAATACTTAAAATTTACGAAAAATGATATTTTAGAAAAAATTATTAGTTTTTACGAAGAAAAAGATAATAGCGACATAATTTGACAAATTATTTAAGTTCTTATTGGTATCATACAAATGGGTGATGCTAGTGAGAACTTTTTATATTTTTAAAATTAATCGGGAATTACAAATTTTACTTTTAGAACATCCTTATACCTTATTTAAAACTTTGGAAAGTATTTATTTACTTGATCGGGAGAGTGTAAGTATCGGAAAAGAGATGCTGGAACAGTTAACCAAGATTATTGATACGAAGACCTATAATAAAATGATTTACGAAAAGAATAAAGATAATGATTTTTATTTAAAAGTAGGGAATAATCATCGTATTTATAATAAATATCGCGGGGAAGAAACCAATATTTATGTGAAAAATACCCATATTTTATTGACCACTAATGTCTTACCTCAAAATATTAATTTATTTTTACCCACGAATGATTTATTTGTTTGTGATTTTGCTAATCGCGATTATTTTTGGTTATCGAAACTTGTCTATAATTAAAGAATTGTTAATTAAAGATTTTTATAGTAAAATAATACTATGAGGTGAAAAAATGGGAAAATTAATTTTATATTTAGTTGTCGGCCTTATCATTGGTATCATTATTGGTTTTTTCTTAGCCCGGATGCTATTCAAAAAACAAATGGATAAGAATCCCCCAATCAACGAAAAGATGATTGAAGCGATGATGAGTAGCATGGGACGAAAACCAAGTCAAAAACAAGTCAAACAAGTTATGGCGCAAATGAATCGTTATAAATAGAAAATAAAAGCGAAAAAAACTTTTATTTTTTTATTGTCTCGTTAGGAAAAAAGTGTTATGATAGCCTCAATTTGAAAAAACGGGGGCTTATTAAATGAATAGCATTAGTTATATTAAACAAAATCTTAATATTGATGCCTTACCTAGTGATGTGCAAGAGGACTTTTTTAATCGTTTCTGGGCTGGGGAACTAGAAATGCGAGAAGAGTTAATTATTCATAATATCCATCTAGTTATTTATGCTATTTTAACCAAATATTATAATTTTAGTAATGATTTAGATGATTTGTTTTCGTTAGGCCTTGAGGCCTTAATTATTGCGGTTGATACCTTTGATGAGACTAAAGGATGTAAATTTTCTTCCTATGCCTTACGGGGAATATTCATCCGGCTATATGACTATATTCGCCATAAATACCATTTAAAAATGATTAGTTATGATACCCTTTATGTGGATGCGAGCAGTGGAGAAAGAGAAATTGAAGAAGATTATGAAAGAAAAGAATTAATTGCAAACTTAAGACAAGCCCTTAATACTTTATCAACTGTTAATGAAAAAGTTATTAGAATGTTTTTTGGTTTAGATAATACTGAACCCCTTGAACAAAAACAAATTGGCAAAATTCTTGGTTTTTCGCAATCTGAAATTTCACGCAAGAAACAAAGAAGCCTAAAAGCATTGGCTCGCGTCTTAAAATAGAAAAAGAAATTTTGGAAAAAATATTTACTTTTTTGGCATATTTTGATAATATTTTAATATAGAATAAAGAGGTGTAGAAAAAATTGAAAGATTTTATTATCGACTTATATAGTAATGATAATTTTACTTTATGGCTTACAATTGCTTTAGTTGTTTTAATTGTTTTATTCTTTATCGTTTTATTTTTTGGCAAAAAGGATAAAAAATTACAAGAAACGCAAAAGTTGGCTAAAGTAAGTGATGGTTTTAAAGAAGAAACCAAAGCTGAACCAGTAGAGGTCACTGCGACTCCTGAGGCTAAAGAAGAAGCGAAAGCAATTCCCGAACCAACGACGGAGGTAACAATGGAGGTTGTTGAACCAACTATTGCTAATTCTGATTCTTCTGTTAGTGAAGAAAAAGTAGCAGAAGCCAAAGAAGAAACAGAAACTGAGGAAACCGATGATGATTTTACGATTCCTGAAGTTAAAGAAATTGCTTTTGATGAAATTAATAATTCCTTAGAAAAAGAATTGAGTGAATTAGAAAATCTCAAAAATGAATTTAATAATATTGAACTACCTAAAACGGATGATATTATTAAACCCGCTGATGCTCCTGAGGCTTCAAAACCAGTAGAAGAAAAAGAAGAAAGCCAAGAAGAGGTCAAAGAACCGGCAAAAACTAGTCCTCAAGTATTTAGTTCTGTTTTCGTAAATAAAGAGGAAGATGATATGGAACTACCAACCTTAAAAGAAGAACCTAAGAAAGAAGAAAAAGTTCCATCAACCAATTTTGATTTAAATAATTTAAATGGTGAAAGTTACGATTTAAACGATAAATAATCAGTTAGCAATAATTGATTATTTTTTTATAAAAAGCCTTGCAAATATATATATATATATATATATAATAAAAGGGAAGATAGGGAAAAAATATTTTTTCTTATGTCTGGATATTACATCTATTTAGATGTATAATAAAAATATATAAAATAAAGGAGTGGCGTGGTAATGAATGAAGAAAAAAATAATTTAAGAAGGGAAAATAAAAGGCAAACATTAATATTATCAATAATAGCCATTATTACTTTATTACTAGTCGTAGTTGGTGCAACTTATGCCTTCTTTGCTTCTCAAAATACGGGTAAACAAGATGTTAATATTAATGCCGAATCAGGTACTACTGATGTTTTATCATTTTCTTTAAATGATAAAGATGTAACATCAGATCAAGTAAAAGATGAAGAAAATGACAAAAGCAATATTATGATTACAGCTAATATGGATAACTTTAATGAAGGAAATATTAGTGTAGGAGATGGCGTAACTGGAACAGCAACTCTAATTGCTAATAATGCCACCAATAATGCCAAAGATAGTTATTATGTTTATTTAAATATTGCTAAAAATGAATTAAGATATACTAACTTTAAAAATGCCGAAGGCGAAATCTTAGAAGGAAAAGAAGAAGATGGGCAAATAGTAGCCCCAGATAGTAGCCATACAACAAAAGTACCAGAATTAATCTTAACAGTAACGCAACCAGATGGAAAAGGAGAACTCACACAAATTGATGGATTAGACGACTTATATAAAACTGATGTAGATGGTCATGGTTTAAATGGATTTGATATAACTGAAGCCACAGGTTTAATACCAATAGCTAAGAATTATGAAATAACAGCAATAGGTTCTGAACCAACGGTAAAAGCAACCCAAGAATGGGAAATAAAAATAACCTTAGTAAACTTAGATAGTAGTCAAAATAAGAATACGGGAAAAGAGTTTAGTGGTCAATTAATCTTACAAAAAGATGCCATAATTACCAATTTAGCCGATGCTTGTGGAACAACAGATACAATAGGAACATGTGCTAAAAAATTAGAACAAGTAGATTATAGTCTAAGTCATATAATCTATCATAATACAGCAACTTTAGCAAATACAGATATGGTAAATAAAGATTTAAGTGCCAATGATAATAGTTATCGCTTTAGTGGATCCAGTGAAGAGGTTAAAAATTATGTCTGCTTAGACGGGATAAGTGAAGAATCAACATGTACTTCAGATGCCGACCTTTATCGAATAATTGGTTTCTTTCCAAATGATGAAGGCGAATATGAAATGAAATTAATCAAATATGATTATGCCACCAAAGAAGAACTAGGTGATAATTTAACAGCTGAAGGTGGAGCATATAAAAGTAACTATACTCCAGGAAATGAAAATTATCAGGGAGATGCCAATAATTATAGTAAAATCGCATCATATTATTGGAATTATTCGAATGGTAGTAATTCAAGTAGTATGTGGCAGTATAGTAATTTAAATAAAATAAACTTAAATAGCTATTATGTAGATACTTATTTGGCAAAAGTAACTAATTTAAGTGAACATATAACGAACCATAAATGGACAACGGGTGGTTATAAAAACATTTATGTAAATGTTCAGCAAACATATAAACAAGAACTAGGAACGGAAAAATTAAATGCAGGAGCCGAAAATTGTTATAATGAGGATTACAGTATGGGAAGTAGAGCCTGTAAAGATACCGACTTAACATACCTGGATCAAATAGGACTAATGTATGTAACGGATTATGGTTATGCGGCTTATCCTGAGGCATGGGATAAATCAATGTATAATCAAGGTTATAATCAAGAAGATATAATAAAAAATAACTGGATGTATATGGGATTGCATGAATGGACAATTTCTCGTCCTTCAAGTAATGGTAATACAGCGTTTGTTATAAATAATATTGGTTATACGAATACTAGCAGTCTTTTAACCTATAGCCTCAGTGTCCGACCAGCCTTTTATTTAGACTATTCAACCAAAATAAAAAGTGGCGATGGCAGTAAGACAAACCCATTCCGATTATCTTGGAATTAAATTAGATGTACATGATACATCTTTTTTCTTGCCCATATTTTTAGTTTAAAAAGCATATATTGTAAAATAAGGGAGGTTTTTATGCACCTAAAAGATAACCTTACTAATTTTTTATATGATAAAAATTATTTTCTTGCGTTTTATGAAAATTACCTCTATATATTTAATTATTTGACTTTAGATTTATTAACGGATACAAAAATTATTTTAACTTTAGAACAATTTAAATTAATTATTCAGGGCAAAGATTTATTTATTAAAAAGATGTTACCACATGAATTATTATTGCAGGGGCAAATAACTAATTTGGAGTTTGAAAATGCATAATCATTATCTTTGGGTTAAAACACCGGTGAATGATTATTATAAATTTACCCAAAAATTGGCTTATTTAAAATTACCAATTTTGGCTATTAAATATGAAAAGAACGAGGTTTATTTAAAAATCAAGGAAGCAGATTATGCCAAATTACAAAAATATTTAGTTAGTTATAAATTTCGGAAAGTAAAAGATATTGGAATATATCAATTAAAAAATATATTTATTAAATATCGGGAATTAATTATTTGTTTTTTTATCGGGATAATTTTGCTTATTTTAGGAAGTAATTTAATTGTCGATGTTAAAGTCATTCACGAAAATAAAGAAATTCGAGAATTAGTTTTAACAGAATTAGAAGAAGCGGGAATTAAAAAATTAACTTTTAAAAAAAGTTATCGTTATTTGCAAAAAGTTAAAGAAGAAATACTGGATAAATATCCGGATAAAATTGATTGGTTAGAATTTGAAGTTAAAGGAATGGTTTATAATGTGCGGATTGAAGAGCGAATTATTACAGATTTAAGTAAAGATACTAAAAAATGTCATATTGTGGCGAGTAAAGCAGGAACGATTAGTAATATGCGCCTAATTAAAGGGGAGGCCTTAGTTCGCCCTAATGATTATGTTAGAGAAGGGGATATTTTAATAAGTGGAATTATTACTTATAATGAAGCCGAAAAGATGCGCGTTTGTGCGGCGGGCGAGGTTTATGCTCATACTTGGTATACGGTAAATGTTAAAGTTCCTTTTACGCATAACATCGATGTGCCGACGGGAAATAAAAAATATAATTTAGTTTGGGATAATGGGAAAAATCAAACACGGATATTGCAAAAACGCTTTGCCTACTTTACTAGTAACTATAAAACTATTCTAAAACTTTTTGATTACCGGCTTCTTTTAGAAACTGAAAAAGAAATGGTTCGAAAGCAAGAAACTTTTGATGAAGAACAGGCCTTACAAGCAGGCCTAAAAAAGGCCGAAGAAAGCTTAAAAGTAAAACTTCATTCTAAAGATACGATAATTGATAAAAAAGTTTTGAAAAAATCAGTAAATAATAGTACAATGAATATAGAATTATTTATCGTCGTAAATGAATTAATAAGCACCGAACAAGAAATTGAAGAAATGAACATAGAAGGGACTGATAATAGTGATATGGGAAACAATCAAGGGGACAATTAATGATAATTGGCCCGTAATTATGATTTTTTTAGTGACCATGATTTCATTGCGTTTTTTTTACTGGCGAACCCATCGGGAAAAAATGAGCTTATACAAAGAATTTTTTAATATTTTAGCGGTTATTTATATCTTTTTACTTTTTCAATTATTAACTAAAGTTGAATTAAATCGGGGTTCGGGAATTAATCTTATTCCTTTTACTGAAATTTTAAGATATGAATTTGGGAGTCGGTTATTTTATTATAATGTCGTAGGAAATATTTTAGTCTTTATTCCGTTTGGCTATTTTATTGCCGATTATATTAAATCGAAAAATATTTTTCCGGCACTAATTATTAGTGGTATTGTGAGTGCAACTGTGGAATTTGTCCAATTAAATATTGGTCGGGCTTTTGATATTGATGATATTATCCTAAATGTTTTAGGGGGCGTAATAGGATATCTTTTATATATCGCTTTTGTGGCCGTTAAAAATCATTTGCCGCGAATCTTCCAAAAGGATGGCATTTATAATTTTATTTGTTTAGTAATTATTCTCCTTATTATTTTATATATCTTAAAAACTTTAGGAGTGATAAGAATCTGATGAATAAGTTTACAATTGTCGATTTATATGGTTATCGAAAATATCATTATTTAAAAAGAATAATAAGGCGGACTTTAAAGATGGAAGGGGTTAAGGCCTCATATTTTACTTTAATTCTAACCGATGATGCCATGGTGCATGAATTAAACCAAAAATATCGGCATATTAATCGAACAACAGATGTTTTATCATTTGCATTTGAAGATAATGCTAAATTGGAGTATAATATACGGCAGTTGGGGGAGATATATATTTCTATTCCTCAAATGAAAGTTCAAGCCGAAGAATATGGCCATAGCGAGATCCGGGAACTGGCTTTTTTAACCGTTCATGGTTTACTGCATTTACTGGGTTATGATCATACTTTAGGCAAGGAACAAGAAAAAGAAATGTTTGCAAAGCAGGAGTTGGTATTAAATGGATTTAAAAGAACGAAAAAAACACAAACAAATGGGGATTAAACGCTTTTTTAATAGTATTAAATATTCAATTGATGGTTTGAAATATGCTTATCCTAATGAACAAAGTTTATGGTTACATGGTTTTGGTTCACTTTTATTAATTTTATTAGGCGTAATATTTCAAATAACATTTATTCGGTGGGCTATTTTAATTGTGGCATCTGTGGTCGTTTTAGCCATTGAACTTTTAAATACGGCGATTGAGGCCGTAGTCGATTTAGTAACCGATAAATATCATCCTTTAGCCAAAATTGCTAAGGATTGTGGTTCAGCCGCGGGTGGTGTCAGCGGTTTAATGCTTTTCATTATTGCGTGCTTTATATTTGCGCCTTACATTATGGCACTATTTAAGTAGGTAAACCATGAAAAGTGGTTTTGTCAGCATTATTGGTCGACCTAACGTGGGAAAAAGCACCCTGATTAACACCTTAATTAGCGAAAAAGTTGCAATTATCAGTGATAAAAGTGGCACCACGCGCAATTTAATTCAAGGCATTTATAATGATGAAGATTATCAAATTGTCTTTGTCGATACCCCGGGAATCCATAAACCCCAAGGAAAACTAGGCCGGGTTTTAAATAAACAGGCCTTGGCTTTAACAAAAGATGTCGATTTAATTTTATTTATGGTCGATGTCGCCGCGGGAATTGGTCGCGGTGATTTATACATTTTAGAATTACTTAAGGCCAGCAGCGTGCCCGTCGTTTTAGTCATGAATAAAATTGATAAAATGACTAAAGAAAAGTTACTGGAAGATATCAATACCTATAAAGATATTTATCCTTTCGTGGATATTGTTCCCATTTCGGCCTTAACTAAGGATAATACGGATCATCTCCTTGAGGTCATTAAAAAATATTTAACCGATGATGTTATTTATTTTCCGAAAGATATGTATACGAGCAATACCAAAAACTTTATGGTTAGTGAAATTGTGCGGGAAAAACTCTTGCAAGTCACAGAAGATGAAATTCCTCATAGTATTACTTGCCATACGGTCTCTTTTGAAGAACATAAAGATATTATTCATATATTAGTTGATATCGTAGTTGATCGTGATTCGATTAAAAAAATTATTATTGGTAAAAATGGGAGTCGTTTAAAACTCGTGGGAACTTTGGCTCGCGGCGAAATGCAAGAATTATTAGGCAAAAAAGTTTATTTGGAACTTTTTGTTAAAACCATTAAAAATTGGAAAGAAAAAGAAAAATATTTAATTGAATTGGGCTTTATTGATAAATTTGAATAAAAAAGTTGATTTTTTCTCATCATAATAATGGGTGATGAAGATGACTAAAAATAAAGCTTGGGAAAATTTTAAAAAAACGGGTAAAGTTACCGATTATTTAAAATATAAACAAGAAACAAAAGAAGGATAACATGATTAAAGAAGTCGAAGGTTTTATTTTCAAAGAAACTCCTTATGGTGATACCAGTAAAATTATTAATGTTTTTACGAAAGAATATGGTTTAATTGGGATTATGTGTAAGGGAGCCAAAAATATTAAAAGTAAAAGTAGAGCATTAACCTTACGCTTTACTTATGCTAAGTTTAATATTTATTATAAAGAAGATAAACTTTCGCTTTTTGTTAGTGCTGATGTTATAAATCCTTTAAAAAATATCAATCAAGATATTGTCTTAATTAGTTACTTATCTTATTTAGTTGATTTAACGCAACAAGTATTAAAACAAAGTCATGAACCAAGTATTTATGATAATTTTATTAATGGAGTTTTAAAAATTGAAGCAGGACTTGATCCTTTAGTTATTACCAACATTTTAGAATTAAAATATTTGCCTTTCTTAGGAGTAGGGCTAAACTTAGATGAATGTGTGGAGTGTGGTAGTAAAAATAATATTGCTACCATTAATGCCGACAAAGGGGGATTTATCTGTGCCAATTGTTTAACAGATGAACGAATTGTCGATGCGAAAATAATTAAAATGATTCGGATGTATTATTTAGTTAAAATTGAAAGTATTTCGGCATTAAATATTGATTCCGAAATAATTAAAGAAATAAACTTTTTTATTGATAATTACTATGATCGCTATACGGGATTATATTTAAAAAGTAAAGAATTTTTAAAAAATCTCTTAACTTTATAAAAAAGAAGAAAGATAGCATAATTTAACCAATTAACATGCTATCTTTTTTATATAATTTGGATTTTTCTTCTAATAAAGGATAATTACAACATCTTGATTTTATTTTATTATCTAAATAATTATGACAATATAAATAATAGAGCTTAAATGATTTTTCTTGTAATTCTAGTAAATGTTTATTTAAATAAACATATTGTTTGCGTAATAAATTATGATATTGATTTTCCCTTACATTAACATTTTTTAAATTAAAATTAATAATTTCATATGTTCCAGCAAGAAGCGGAATCATATTATTAAAATTAACTATGCCTAATTTTCCAGCATCAATTTTCATATAATCAATGCTTTTAGGCATTTTTAAATGTTTGGCTTTCGGACTGGAAAGTGGGGCAAAGTATTCAAAATTTTTAATTCTAAATAAAACCCCAACATATGGTCGATTTTCTTTTAAGCCATAGTTATAGGATACTTTACTGTCAAACTGCCTTAAATAGTTGCAATAATTTGTGGAAACTTTTACAATTTTTAATTTCATATAACCCTCCTTAATTTGTAAAATAAAACTAGAGTGTGCTCTCTAGTTTCCTGTTTTCGTTCCCATTTAACGGCTGGGTATCCTCTTTTTTCGTTCCCATTTAACGGTTGGGCAATCCTCTTTTTTCGTTCCCATTCAACGGCTGGGCATCCTCTTTTTTCGTCCCCTTTTGACGGTTGGGAATACCTGCTTTTTTAGGTATTTATTGCTAAATACATTTTTATCTTATAATATTGTTATCTTTTTGTCAACAAAAATAAACTTGAAAAATAGGGTTTTATTTGCTATTTAAAAAAACATCATTTATAATTTTAGTGTAAGGTGGGTAGTCTGAAAAATAATCTTTTTCATGATTATGTGAGCCTTGAATGAAGTGAAAGGAATGTGTGGTTAAAATGGAAGTACAAAAATTGGATATATTAAAGATTAAAGAATATTTAATTCGGAAAAAGAATAAAAAACTTTTGAATTTCTTGGTTGATCGTGTTATTAGTGATATTGTAACTAAGCCCTTAGAACCGGATTTTCCGTTTACCTTTTTTCAAGGTTTAAAAATTAATATAAACTCGTTAAATCGTTTTAAAAATAATAGTGGTGAGGGATTAGAAAAACTACTTTATAATTTAGTTATATATGAAGTTGAGCCCCAAGATAAAATAATTAATTTGGCTTTACAAAAATGTCATTGGCGTTATTTGATTAGTTTAGTTAATGAGGGTTATATTGCAGTAGAAGATTATGAAAAACAGCTATTGGCCTCTCTTCCTTACTGTGGGTATCAAGCCATTTTTAAAGTAAATGGCCTAAATATTAATCTAGTAAAACGGAAAATTAGTGAGGTTTTAGCCGATGCTGAATTTGATTTTGGCTATTATCTATTATTCTCGGCCATGATTATTAATACGCCTTGTGATGAGGTAAATTACCAAATGGCTCAAAAAATAGTGGAATATCCGGGCAATGATACCAACTTCATTATTTTAGATACCTTGAAATTATATTTTAAAGTGCATCATAATATTTCTTTTAACGAAATTAATGATTTTATGATGAAAAATTATCAAAGAGTATTAAATGATCGGCCGGATATCTTTTTACTTTTTGTCGAATACCAAAATCGGGCTTTAGCCAGCGACAATAGTATGAAAAAATCTGTTTTGAAATATCAAGAAGATGAACAAGTAAAGGTAATTATTAAGCAAATAATTACCGGAGAAGAAAGGCGCGTGGCTTATCAAATTAATCGGGGTGTAATTAGTAAATCCGCCCTTATGTATATTTTGGATAAATGGATGGAAGAAGATAATAATGTAGCGATTAAACTATACTTAGATTATTTTTTAGCCCCGGTTTATGATTATCATAATGTGGGGAAAGACCTGGATGAGACTTACAGTGAAGAAAATGTCGTATTAAAAAGAGAAAGAAGGGAAAAATAATGATTATTGGTTCACATGTAAATTTTGGTGAAAAGCAATTATTGGGCTCAACAGAACAAGCGCTAAGTTATGGGGCTAATACTTTTATGTTTTACACGGGAGCGCCTCAAAATACGATTCGGAAAAGTTTGGATCAGTCCTTAACTAAAGAAGCCCATGAACTGATGCAAAAGGGACATATTGATTTAAAAAATGTTATTTGTCATGCACCTTATATTATTAATTTAGCCAATAAAACGAATTTAGATGGTTGGCATTTTTCGATTGCCTTTTTACAAAATGAAATTAAAAGAGTGGCGACTTTAGGGGTCAAATATATAGTAGTTCATCCGGGAAATTATTTAAAACAAGAAGTACCGGTGGCTTTAAGTAATATAGCAGAGGCCTTAAATAAAATTATTAAACCCGAAGATGAGGTAATGATCCTACTTGAAACCATGGCGGGTAAAGGAACGGAATGTGGCCGTGATATGACGGAACTTAAATATATTTTAGATCATGTTGTTTATCCTGATAAAGTGGGGATTTGTTTAGATACTTGTCATTTAAATGATGCGGGCATTGATATTGCTGATTTTGATACTTACTTAGATGAATTAGATCGTTTAATTGGTTTAGCAAAAGTAAAATGTGTGCATTTAAATGATAGTAAAAATGACCGGGGTTCGCGAAAAGATCGGCATGCTAATATTGGTTATGGAACAATTGGCTTTACTAATTTAGTTAAGGTATGCACTAATCCGCGGTTAGAAAATATTCCCAAAATTTTAGAAACTCCTTGGATAGGTGATAGAGCCCCTTATAAAGAAGAAATTATCATGCTTAAAACGGAGATCTTTAATCCGAATTTAATGAATGAACTAGCCAAAACTGCCGAATAATGTCAAGAAAAGGTGAATTGTGGTAGGTTAAATTGCGAAATTGCTAAATCTTTGTTAAGATAAGAATATGAAAAGAAGAAGTTTAATATTAGGTTTACTATTAATATTAATTGATCAAATTACCAAGCTAGCCATTGATAATTCTTTTTTGCTTAATGAAACGCGACCTTTAATTAAAAACTTTTTATATTTAACTAAAATGTATAATACGGGTGCTTCTTGGTCAATGCTCACAGGTCTAACCAATATGCTCATTGGAATTTCTTTGGCGGCTTTTGTTTGTTTTGTTTATTATCAAGATATGTTTAAAATAAATTGGCGTAACATCTTGGCCTTTGGTTTTATTTATGGTGGTCTTTTTGGTAATTTAATTGACCGGTTACAAAAAGGGGCAGTTATTGATTTTATTCATTTTAAGTTTGGCAGCTATGATTTTCCGATTTTTAATTTCGCGGATGTCTTTTTAGTTATCGGTTTTATTTTACTGATTATATCCTTGTGGAAAGGGGACGATAAATATGGAACTAAAAGTAAACGGCGCCACCGGACGTATCGATAAATATTTAAGTAATAATACCGAATATAGTCGGGAACTTTTGGCTAAAATGATTACCGATGGTCATATTACGGTAAATGGGCAAAAAGTAAAGCCCAGTTACCCAATTCAAGAGGGGGACTTAATTTTTTTCGATGAGGCCCAAATTCCGCATGTCGAAATAAAGCCCGAGGATATACCTTTAGATATTGTTTATGAAGATGACGATTTAATGGTGATTAATAAACCGAGTGGTTTAACGGTTCACCCTGGAGCAGGAATTTTTACTCATACTTTAGTTAATGGTTTACTTTTTCATACGCGGAATTTAAGTGATATTGGGGGTCTTGAACGGCCGGGAATTGTGCACCGGCTCGATAAAGATACCAGTGGGTTAATGCTAGTAGCCAAAACGAATAAAGCCCATGAGATTTTAGCCGCGGGCTTTAAAAATAAAACGATTCACCGGTCTTATTTGGCTTTACTTGATGGGGTTTTTCCGGCGAATAAGGCGGTCATTGATGCCCCGATTAAACGCGATAAAGAGCATTTTCAACGGTTTGTCGTGGCCGCGGGAGGTAAGAAAGCCCAAACTAATTTACAAGTTATTAAAAAATATGCGCATCATACATTAGTCCGTTTAGTTTTAAAAACAGGTCGGACTCATCAAATTAGGGTTCATATGGCCTATATTGGTTATCCCATTTTTAATGATCCGGTTTATAATAACAAAAAAAGTACGGCCTTTGGCCAATTTTTACATTCGGCGACTTTGGAATTTGACCATCCGATTACAGGTAAACATCTATCCTTTACAGCAGTGGTACCCCAAGAGTTTGCCGACTATTTAAAAACAACTTATCAAGATGAAGAAATAAGTAAAATAGCATAAAAATAAATAGGGTAAAGTAAAAAATTTAATTTTTTGAAACGCCGCGGTCATTTTAATAACTAAAAGTGTGGCAAAAATGGCTAGGGCAAGGGCACTAATGCAAGCAAAAAGTAAACTACTATAATAGCCAAAGAAAAGAGCCGTTGTAATATTTAATAAGTAATTGCAACAAATCAAAAATAATAAATCATTATTCATTAAATGACTACTAAGTAGTTGATAAATAGGGATACAGAAGAATAGAATAAAGGTTATATAAATAATATAAAACACAGGCATCACCTCTTTACTAAATGTATGTTTTAAGATAAAATATAAGAACAAGGAGAGATTTTGATGGCTTCAATTATGTTAAACAAAAATGATCAAATAATGATGAGTTTAGCCCATTATTTTATTACTAAAGAAAACTATGTGCCCATCAATGTACAAGGGGTTAAAGATGAAATTTGGTTGGAAAATCTTGAAGGACCATATCGGGTAATTCGGATTAATGCCAAATCAATTTATAATGAAGAACAATATTTAAATGATATTTTTAAAATAAGATTTATTATTAAACAAATTAAGAAAAAAACTTTATCTTTTAAAGTAAATACTTTAAATATTTGCTTAAATATTAATCAAAAAATTGATATGTTTTCGAAATTTAATATTAATTCCGTTAAATTAGATTCGGTCGATGAAATAACAAATAATGAATCAATTGTGGCGGCTTTTCCCAATATAAAAGGTAATCTTATAAAAGATGCCAATAACTTAGATTTAATTATTAATGTTACTAATGATATAAATGAAAAGACTTTAAAAAGTAATAAATTATTTGAAAAGGTGTTTTCACCTAAAAAAATTATTGTGACTAAGATTTTAATTTGTTTAAATATTTTAGTTTTTTTAGCTATGTATTTATTTGGTAATGGTTCCCAAGATATTGCTACTTTATTAATCTTTGGGGCCAACTATAAACCTTTAGTTTTAGCCGGTCAAATCTGGCGACTTTTAACTTGTGCATTTATCCATATTGGTTTAATTCATTTACTAGTTAATATGTATTCATTATCAATTATTGGCTATCAAGTCGAAACTTATGTCGGTAAGTGGAAATACTTAGTTATTTATTTGGTTAGTGCAATCAGTGGGGCCTTATTTTCTTTAGTGGGCGAGCCAAGTGTTTCCGCCGGGGCAAGTGGAGCAATTTTTGGCCTTTTAGGGGCCTTACTCTATTTTGGTTATCATTACCGGCTTTATCTTAATTCGGTTTTGAAAAATCAAATTATTCCGATTATTATCATTAATTTAGGAATTGGTTTCCTTATTCCTGGTATCGATGTTTTAGCCCATATCGGGGGCTTAATCGGAGGTTATCTAATCACCATGGCTTTGGGCTTAGAAGGTAAAAGTAAACGCAAAGATATGCTCAACGGGTGGATCGTTTTAATTCTTTATTTAAGCTTTCTTGCTTTTGCCGTTTTCTATTTATAAAAAGAAAATAAGTGCTGAACTAATTTTCTTTTTTTATGTTCCTAATTTTTAATTAACAGCTTACTTAGAAGATAAGCTATTAAAAATAATATTAAGGTATTTAAAGAGATTAAATGGTTCCAGGGAAGCAGAATAATTAAAGAACTCATAATAAAACCCCAGATAAGAGAATGGCAAAAATGATGGTATTTTTGCATAATTTTAGTAGTGAACTTAGATCCTAACCAAATACCGGTAAAATCGCCAATAAAATAACTGATTAAAGGGATAATTAATAAGGGTTTATTTAAAACATTAGCACTAATAGATTTATATAAATAATAAGGACCTAAAATCATCATAATCATAGAGCCACTAATGCCGGGGATAATGGTAATAAAGCCATCTAAAGAGCCACATAACGCCAAAAAAGCCAGAAAAGGAAGACTTAACCTCGGAAAATGGGTAATAACGGTTGGGGTTGAGGGAACCAACTTAGCAAGCCATAATAAACTTATAAAGCCAAATAAAAAAGGGAAAAGGTGAAATTTAAACTTTTGCTGATGATAAAAAGTTGGTAGCGATAATAAAACTAAAAAAGCTAAAAAGATTTTGGTACTATAAGGGAAACTCAAAAAACAAAACTCCATAACCTTGGCAAAAGTAATAATACCGACGAAACCACCGATGATAAGTTGAATAAGATAGGGATAATCTTGCCGGAAGTTTTCTAGGTGCTTTGTAAAGTTTGTAAACTCGCCCGATAAGTAGAGAATTGTCCCGCCACTGATGCCGGGAATAAAGGAAGCAATCCCAATAAATAGGCCTACTATAAAGTATTTCATAATAAAGATTATGTTGAATAAGTTTTTAATATGTGCTAAACTTAAAAGTAGGAGAGTGATAATTATGTGGTGGATTATTCCGGTTGTCATTATAGTTTTAATTGTTTTATGGTTAGGAGGTACTTATAATAGTTTAGTGTCTTTACGGAATCGGGTTAAAGATCAATGGGCGCAAATTGATGTCCAATTAAAAAGAAGATTTGATTTAATCCCTAATTTAATTGAAACAGTCAAAGGTTATACGAAACACGAAAAAGATACTTTAGAAGGCGTGGTAAAAGCTCGTAATGCTTATGCTTCAGCCGTTACGCCTGAAGATGCCATGAAAGCGGATGGGGAACTTACGCAAGCCATTTCTAAACTATTTGCTTTAGCCGAAAGTTATCCTGATTTAAAGGCTAATACCAACTTTTTAGAACTTCAATCTGAACTTACGGAAACCGAAAGCAAAATTGCTAGTGCACGACAATTTTATAACGATGTAGTTATGCAATATAATACCAAAATTGAAGTAGTGCCAAGTAATATTGTTGCCAAGCTTTTTAAATTTACGAAGGAAGCTTTCTTTGAAGCAAATGAAACCGAACGTAAAAATGTTGAAGTAAAATTTTAAAAGCGTTGAATAAACGCTTTTTTTAAAAGAGGTTAAAAATGAAAAAAATAATTTTATTGTTGTTACTTTGTTTTCCAATCACAGTTTTCGCGGATGTCGATTATGATATTGATCATTATTTAATTGAGGCCCAAATTAAAGAAAATGGCGATATGGATGTGGCGGAAGCAATATATTTAAATGGTGAGTTTAATGGTTATGAACGCGATATTGTCTATGCTAGTTTAAGTAGCGATGATTTATATAATGCCAAGGGAATAACAAATATTCAAGTATTTGGTACTTATACCGATGATGCCGATTTTAATATTTTTCAAAAAGAATATTCTTCTTTTAGCGAAACTCTCAGTGCTTATAATGGCGAAAGTAATAAATATATCTTAACTGATTTAAATTATGGTTATCGACTTCGTATGTATATGCCTGCTGATAACGAAACCGTGGCCTTTATTATTAAATATACAGTTGATGATGCGGCTATTTTACATAATGATGTAGCGGAATTAAATTGGAACTTTATTGGTTGGGATTATGAAGATGATATTAATGATTTACAAGTTAAGGTTCATTTACCTAAAGCCGATGATAGTGATTATTTTCGCATTTGGGCTTCTTCGCAAACTAATTTAAGCGGGGAGATAAATAAATTAAATAATCAAGAGGTTTTAGCAACTACAGAAAGGTTAGATGCCTATGATCCTTTGACAGTTCGTTTAACTTTTAATCCCGAATTATTAGATGCTAATTTAGTCCAAAAACAAAGTGGTGAAGATAAGTTTGCGGAAATCTTAGCCGAAGAACAAACTAAGGCCGATGAAGCCAATGCTTTAAGAAAAACAATTAAGCAAAAATACTATGGAGTAATGGGGGCTACAATTATCTTTTACATTACTTTAATTGCTGTTTGGATTTATACTTATATTAAATATGATAAAGAACGGAAACCACAATTTAATTTAAAATATAATCGGGAATTTATCGATGATTATAATGTCGAGGTTGTGGATTACTTAATGCATAAAAATATAACCAATAATGCTTTAAGTGCATCGATTATGAACTTAATTTATAAGAAAAATATTAAATTAGAAGAAATTCCTGATTTGAAGAAAAAAGAATATCGTTTTATTTTGGTAAATCGCGATAATTTAAATGAAACGGAAAACTTGTTAGTCGATTTTCTCTTTAATAAAGTGGGTAAAGATAATGCTTTCACGACGGCCGAGTTAAAAAAATACGCGAGTGGAACAAAAACTTGTAGTAGTTTTTTAAATACTTATACAAGTTGGAAAAATGCCGTTATTGCCGATGGCGAAAAAGAAGAGTTTTTTGAGAAGAAACCTGTTGTTATGCCCGTTGTTATGCTATTTGCTGCCATTTTTGTTTCGGCTTTAGCCGGTCTTTTAAATGTCGAAGCCATTTTCTGTTATACTCCCATTTTTGGGGCAATTGCTTTCTTAGTATATTCGCTAATATTTACCAAGAAAACGGCTAAAGGAATTGAACATTATGCCAAATGGACGGCTTTTAAGAATTTCTTAAATGATTTTGGAACTTTTGAATTAAAAGAATTACCCGAAATTGCGTTATGGGATCGGTATTTAGTTTATGCCACTATTTTCGGTTTAGCCGATAAAGTAGAAAAAGCCATGAGTGTTCATATTAAAGAAATAGGGGTTGATGATTATGTGTATAATTCTATCTTTATCTATAATAATATTAATATCGCCCCGGTACTTGACACGGCCTTTACATCCGCAATTAATAATGCGCAAGCAGCCGTAAATCGGGCCAATGCGGCCTCTAGTATGAGTAGTGGTAGTGGCTTTGGCGGCGGATTTTCTTCTGGTGGCGGCTTCGGCGGCGGCGGTGGTGGTGGCCGTGGATTCTAATTTGTGATATAATATGTTTTGATAATAAAGGAAGGTTGATTAGATGAAAAGTGTAGCTATAAAAG
>CANQZX010000006.1 GCA_947628445.1 uncultured Bacilli bacterium | reverse complement strand
TATAAATATTTATTTTCATTGTCGTTTGTTTCTTGAAGACGAACGTAGTGAGACGGAAAGGAATGTTTAGAAAAATGGAAACAGAACTTAAAATGATGCAAACGATTGAAAACTTGCAAGCGCGGCTGACGAATATTCGGGCTGGAAGGGCTAATCCCGCGATGTTAAATGGCGTTATGGTTAGCTACTATGGAACGCCCACACCTTTACAAAGTTTAGCTAATGTGACTGTGCCAGAAGCCCGCAAGTTATTTATTAAACCTTTTGATCGAAATATTTTAAAAGATATTGAAAGAGCTATTAATGAAGCTAATTTAGGTATTGCCCCAACTAATAATGGCGAAATGATTATTTTAACAATTCCGGAACTTAATGAAGAAAGACGGAAAGAATATGTTAAACAAGCTAAAATGATGGGCGAAGAAGCTAAAGTAGCTTTAAGAAATATTCGCCAAGATGCCAATAATGAAATTAAAAAAGAAGAACATCCTGAAGATGAAGAAAAACAATTATTAGAGGATATTCAAGAACTAATTACCAAATATAATAAATTAGTTGATGATGAAATAAAAGCTAAAGAAAATGAATTGATGCAAATCTAACTTGTTTAAAAAAACAAGTTTTTTCTTGACAAAAAATTGTCAAATAGGAAACAAGATCCTTTACAATATATATATATATATATAATAAAAGGGAAAGTAGGACGATTATATGAATGATAAAAAACAAAAAATAATTCTTTCCCTAGTAGCCATTGTCACTTTAGCTTTAGTAGTAATCGGTGCCGCATATGCTTTCTTTGCTTCCCAAAATACCGGTAAAAAGGATGTTAATATTAATGCCGAATCAGGAACTACTGATGTATTAACTTTTGCTATTATAGGTGATGGTATTAATATTACGGCTAACATGGATAACTTTGCTTCTGGTTTAGGTAATGAAGATGATAGTGCCACAGGAACAGCAACTTTAATCGCTAATAATGCGACCAATAATGCTAAAGATAATTATTATGTTTATTTAAATATTGCTAAAAATGAATTAAGATATACTAATTTTAAAAATGAGGCCGGAGAAATCTTAGAAGGCAAAGAGGAAGATGGAAAGATAGTAGCTCCAGATAGTACCCATACTACTAAAGTACCAGAATTGATTTTAACAGTAACGCAACCAGATGGAAAAGGAGAACTCACTCATATTGATGGATTAGACGACTTATATAAAACTGATGCAGATGGCAAAGGTTTAAATGGTTTTGATATCACTGAAGCAACGGGTTTAATACCAATAGCCAAGAATTATGAAATAACGGCAACAGGAGAAACACCAACTGTAAAAGCAACTCAAAATTGGGAGATTAAAGTAACGTTAGTAAACTTAGATAGTAATCAAAATAAAAATACAGGGAAACAGTTTAGTGGAAAATTAATTTTGCAAAAAGAAGAAATGCCAACTAATTTAGCAGATGTGTGTGATAGTAGTGAAAACGCTGGAGAATGTGTTAAAGAATTATATGAAAAATCATATTATAATCTAAGTCATGTAATTTATCACAATAGTGATGCTTTGACCGAATCACAAATATCTAATGCCACCTTAAATGCTAATGATAATAGTTATCGATATAGTGGCTCAAGTGAAGAGGTTAAAAATTATGTCTGCTTAGATGGAACGAGTAGTGCTGGTGAATGTCAAAATGGCGATGCAGATTTATATCGGATAATAGGTTTCTTCTCAAATGAATCAGGCGAATATGAAATGAAATTAATCAAATACGATTATGCTACTAAAGACGAATTAGGAGATAATGATACTGCTCCAGGTGGAGCATATAAAGGTAATTATAGTGATGACGAGCACTATAAAGATGGATATTACCAAGAAAATCCAAACAATTACAGTAATATAGCCGGATACTATTGGAATAATAGCAAAGACTCTAATAGTACAAATATGTGGCAGTACAGCAATTTAAATAAAAAGAATTTAAATGATTTTTACTATAATTATATAACAACTAAGGCAAGCGATTTAAGTAATCATATAACAGAACATACATGGAAAACAGGAGGATTGCTATATTCAGGTAATAGTGATACCCCTAAGCAAGTATACGACAAAGAACTAGGAACAGGAAAACTAACAACAAGTGATAATAGATGCTACGCTGAAAATGATAATAGTTCAGCTCAAAAATGTACCGAAGACGATTTAATATATAAAGATGCAAAAATTGGTTTAATGTACGAAAGTGATTATGGCTATGCCGCCTATCCCGAAGCTTGGAATACCAATATGGGTGTTGGTGGATATAATCAAGAAAATATAAAAACGAATAATTGGATGTATATGGGATTATATGAATGGACAGTTTCTCGTTGGGCTAACGATGGCAGCAATGCGTGGCGTGTCAACGATCCGGGCTATGCTGGCTACAACCTTGTGTATTACACCGGCTATGGTGTGCGGCCATCCTTCTATTTAGACTCTTCGACCAAAATAACAAGCGGTGATGGCAGTAAGACCAACCCATTCCGGTTATCTTGGAATTAATTGATGTACTTTTAAGAGTGCATCTTTTATTTTCGCGTAAAATATTATATACTATTGGTGTGATAATTATGGATAAAAATATTAAAGTAGTATATATGGGAACTCCGGATTTTGCTGTACCGGCATTGGAAATGTTAATTTCTAAAACTAATGTTGTTTTAGTGGTAACACAACCTGATAAAGAAACGGGACGGAAAAAAGAATTAACGATGAGTCCTGTTAAAAAGATAGCTTTAGCCAATAAAATTCCGGTTTTTCAACCTAGTAAAATAAGAAATGATTTTACACTAATTGAAGAAATCCAACCTGATTTAATTGTTACTTGTGCTTATGGGCAAATATTACCCCCAGAATTATTAGCTATTCCCCGTTTAGGAGCAATTAATATTCATGCTTCGCTTTTACCTAAATATCGGGGTAGTGCTCCAATACAGTGGGCTTTACTTAATGGCGAAGAAAAAACGGGAATAACATTAATGTATATGGATGCTGGTATGGATACGGGTGATATTATTGATACGGTGGAATATGCAATTAAACCTACTGATAACTGTGGCTCACTCCATGATATCTTAGCTAAGTTAGGAGCTGAATTATTAGCTAAAAACTTACCCTTAATAATTAAAAAAGAAGCTCCTAGAAAAAAACAAGATGATAAAATGGCTAGTTTGGCGCCTCGGATTATGCGCGAAGATGAGCAAATTGATTTAAATGATCAGGGTCAAAATATTATTAATAAGATTCGCGCTTTTAATCCTTGGCCTTTAGCGTATCTTAAAACCGCTTTTTACGAGTTTAAAGTATTGGAAGCAGATTTTATTCCTCAAAAAAATATTAAAGTAGGGCAAGTATTTCTTACAAAAACTAGTTTAGGAATTGGGGTTATTGATGGAATAATTTATTTTACAAAAATAAAACCGCTTGGGAAAAAAGAAATGGATATTAAAAGTTATCTAAATGGATTGAAGAGGTAAATATGGATAAAAAGTTTTGGCAATCAACCAGAGGTAAAGCGATAATAAAATTAAGTATTTGGGTTATTTTTATTTTAATCGTGTTTCTTATTGGTTCGTTAAATAGTAAACCAGTAAGTAAGCCTCAAGAAAATACTAATGATAATGAAACTAATGAAGACGCCACAGATAAGGAAGAAATCCCGACAGATATTCTGGATTTAAGTAATAAAGATTATGAATATGCCTATAAAATAACGCTTCAAGAGCAAGATTATTATATTCATGGCCAAGTTAATCAAGATGGGGAGTTTGGTTATAAAGAAACCCAAACAGGAACTATAAAATACGAAAAAATAGATAATATGGTTTATCAAGTTAATTTAGAGGAAAAAACGGAAATTACAAACTTTTATGAAGGATTAAATGCTGAGTTTTTAGATTATCCGGCTTTAAGTACTATTTTAAGTGAATATAATTGTCATAGTGAGGTATGTAATTTTAGTTATAATAATTATCTTATTGAAATCAATAAATTAACTAATGATAGTTTTAAAATCAATATTAGTAATGATTTAGAAAAATATGAATTAACTTATCAAAATATTACCGCACGAGATTGAAATTACATACTTTAAGGAAGGGTCATAATTAAGTATGGAAAATATAATGAATTATACGCCCCTAATGTTGCAAGATTACTTAGCCCAAAAGGGGATTAAAAGTTTTAAACAAAAACAAATATATGAATGGTTATATCAAAAGAAGATTTATGATTTTGATTTATTTTCGAATGTGGGCAAAACACTTATTAGTGATTTAAAAAAGGATTTTAGTTTAGATTTTATTAAAATTGAAAAAGTTTTAGAGGCTCCTTTAGTTAAAAAGTTTTTATTTCGTTTAAAAGATGAGGAAAAAATTGAAGCCGTTTTAATGGAACATGATTATGGATTATCCGTTTGTATTTCTAGTCAAGTTGGTTGTAATATGACTTGTGCTTTTTGCGAAAGTGGCCGGTTAAAGAAAAAAAGAAATTTACAAACTTACGAAATGGTGGAACAAATTATTTTAATTGAGGCCTATATTAAAAAAAGAATATCTCATGTTGTTATTATGGGAATTGGTGAACCCTTTGATAACTATGATAATGTTATTAATTTTATAACGATTATTAATGATGCCAAGGGTTTAGCCATTGGTTCTAGGCATATTACAGTTTCTACTTGTGGTATAGTTCCTAAAATCAAAGAGTTTATGAATCTCGATTGGCAAGTTAACTTAGCCATTTCTTTGCATGCACCTAATGATACTTTAAGGAGTCAACTGATGCCTGTCAATAAAGTGTATAATATTCCGACACTTATTGACGCTTTAAAAGAATATATTGCGAAAACTAATAGACGAGTAACGATAGAATATGTTATGCTTAATATGGTAAATGATTGCGAAAGTGATGCGATGGAACTTGCCAAATTATTAAAAGGGATGAATGTTTACGTCAATTTAATTCCTTATAATGAAACTGCACATATTGAGTTTAAAAAAAGTAGTAAAGAAAGAATTGATAAATTCTTTAATACTTTAAAAAAAGCCGGAATTAATGTGACTATTCGGAAAGAATTTGGCGGTAATATAAAAGCGGCCTGTGGCCAATTGAGAAGTGAGAGTGATTAAAACGAAATCATTTTATTTAACCGATACGGGACAAGTAAGAAGCCATAATGAAGATAGTGTGACAATTCTCAAAAATAGTAGTGATGAATATTTAATGATTGTGGCCGATGGAATGGGGGGACATCGTAAAGGTGAGGTTGCCAGCTCCCTTACGGTGACCCATTTAGGCAAAAGATTCACTGAATTATCAAGTGTGGGGACCAAACTTGATGCTTTAAATTGGCTAAATGATAATATTAGTGAAATTAATAAAGAAATTATTGATTATGGGGAAAAGAATGAAAATTCCCGCGGTTTAGGAACAACTTTAGTCGCGGCCATTATTACCAAAGAATTTATTATTATGTCAAATATTGGGGATTCTTCGGGTTATGCCATGAAAAATGGTAAACTCCATAAAGTTACAAAACCACATACTTTAGTTAACTTGCTAGTGGATGCAGGAAACTTAACCGAAGAAGAAGCCAAAAACCATCCGAAGAAAAATGTTTTAATGCGCGCTTTAGGGGCCAGTGAACGGGCCGAGGTCGATATCTTCGATGTCGATAATGAAAGTGAGGCTATTTTGCTTTGCAGTGATGGTTTAACCAATATGCTTACCGATGAGCAAATTGAAAAAGTTTTATTAACTGCGGAGTTAACAGTTGAAGAAAAAGTAATTAAATTAATTAAAAAGTGCAATGCACGCGGGGGTAATGACAATATTTCAGTAGCTTATTTAGTACGAGAAAGTGGTGATAACGAATGATAATGAAAGGGCAAAAGATTAGTGATCGATATCAAATAATTAAAAGTATTGGCGAAGGTGGTATGGCCAATGTTTATTTGGCGTATGATACCATTTTAGATCGCAATGTGGCCGTTAAAGTTTTACGCGGCGATTTGGCCAGTGACGAAAAATTTGTTCGGCGTTTTCAAAGAGAGGCCTTATCAGCATCCAGTTTATCAAATCCTAATATCGTTGAGGTTTACGATGTCGGGGAAGATAATGGTGAATACTATATTGTCATGGAATATGTCGAAGGCAAACACTTGAAAAACTTATTAAAAAAACGGGGTAAATTAACGGTTCCCGAGGTTGTCGATATTGTTTTACAAATAACTAATGGCTTAAGTGTAGCCCATGATTCGTATATTATTCACCGGGATATTAAGCCCCAAAATATTTTAATCTTAGAAAATGGGCTAATTAAAATCACTGATTTTGGCATTGCCGTAGCAATTAATTCGACCCAATTAACTCAAACTAATAGTGTTATGGGTTCGGTGCATTACTTGCCCCCTGAACAAGCCAGTGGGAAAGGGGCTACTCTCCAAAGTGATATTTATTCCATTGGGATTTTAATGTATGAACTTTTATGTGGTAAATTACCTTTTAAAGGGGATAATGCCGTCGAAATTGCTCTTAAGCATTTAAAAGAACCAATGCCGAGTATTCGCGATGAGATTCCGGAAATTCCCCAAAGTGTGGAAAATATTATTTTAAAGGCCACCGCCAAAAATCCAAAAAACCGGTATGCTGATGCTCGAGAAATGCATGAAGATTTAAAAACTTGCTTAGATGAAGCCCGGGCTAATGAAATGAAAATAACCTTTAAATATCCGGAAAATGATTATGATGATACTAAATTATTAAAAACAATTAAAGAAACTAAAACACCTGAAAAGAAAAAAGATGAAACGATTGCTAAACAAATAACGAAAAATGATTTAAATAACGAAAATAAATTATTAATTATTTTAGGAAGCATCTTTGTTGGTTTAGTTTTAATTGTCACGACTATTTTCGTTTTAATTCCGTATATGACCAAAGCCAAACAACTTGCCATTCCCGATGTTTCCGGTATGAGTGTTACGAAAGCCATTACGAAATTACAAGATGCGGGCTTCCGTGTGGCTGATGATCAAATTGAACAAGCCAGTGCCGATATTGATGAAGGTGATGTTATTAAAACCAATCCAGCGGCCGGCAGTAAACGGAAAGAGGGCTTTGAGGTCGTTTTATATGTTTCGATTGGTGATACCCAAATTACGATTGAAGATTACACCAACCAAAATTATAATGAAATAAAAGGTAAATTAGAGGCCTTGGGCTTACATGTCTTTATTGAAAGAGAAAGTATTGATCCGGAAGATGCCGCTAATTACGAATCAGGGAAAATCATGAAGCAAGATGTTGAGGCCGGTAGTAAATTATCCGTGGGGGATAATATAACGCTTTATATTCCCGATTTAGATAATAAATATCCGGATTTTGTTGCCGAAGGTTACACGCTTGAAGATGTACAAGTTTTCTGTGAAGATGCGGGCTTAAAACTAACTTATACTGAAGAAGAATCCATGGACTATGAACCAGGTAAAGTTATTTATCAATCGCGGCCGGCTGGTTCCAAGGTTGTTCCTGGGGCTTCCCTAAAGGTTAAAATTGCGAGTGAACCAACCAGTACTGAACCTGAGGTTGATCCAAATGAGGGCTTAGAATAAATGAATGGCATCATTGTAAAAATAATTAGCAATCAATATACGGTTAAAACGGCTAAGGAAAGTTATGTTTGTACGGCCCGGGGAAAGTTTCGCTTAGCCAAAAATTCTCCCGTGGTCGGGGATAAAGTGGTAATTGATACCCAAACCAAACAAATTACTGATATATTACCGCGTAGTAATAAACTTAACCGACCACCGGTAGCCAATATTGATTATGCTTTAATTGTTACCAGTTTAAAAGAACCAAACTTATCGCTTCATTTACTTGATAAAAACTTAACCGTTGTTACACATAATAAAGTCACACCCATCATTTTATTAACTAAACTAGATTTATGTAAAGAGACTGAACAAAAAAGAATTGCCAAAATAAAAAAATATTATGAACAAATCGGTTACCATGTTTTTTATAATACCGAACTTGGATCCTTAAAAAAATTATTAAAAAATAAAGTAGTTACCTTAATCGGCCAAAGTGGGGCCGGTAAAAGTAGTTTTTTAAATAAACTCAATCCCGAACTTAATTTAAAAACCTCACCCATATCTCAAGCATTAAATCGGGGTGTACATACCACCAGACATGTTGAAATCTATGATATCGAAGGCATTTTAGTTATGGATACACCGGGATTCTCGGCTTTAAATCTAAATATGAGTGTTGAAGAGATGCAAGAAACTTTTCCTGAGTTTAAAAAATATGTTTGTAAATATCAAGATTGTAAACATTATTTAGAAAAGGCCTGTATGATTAAAGATAAAGTTAAAGAAGGTAAAATATTAAAAAGTAGATACACCAATTATGTATCATTTATTGAGGAAATTTATGCAAATAGCCGTAAGTTACATAAATAGTAAATTTTCTTTAGAAAAAACCATTCAAATGATTGCTTCTTCTCAAGCCGATTTTATTCATTTGGATATTATGGATGGCCATTATGTTGAAAACAATAATTTTGATCCCCAAACTTTAACTTTATTTCAAAATATTTCCAAACCTTTAGATGTGCATTTAATGGTAGAAAACCCTGAAGAATATTTAAAGTATTTTTCTAATCTACCTATATATCGCTTAACTTTTCATCCCCAAACTTGTTCAGATATCGAAAAGTTTATTACTCATTTACATGAATTAGGAATTGAAGCCGGTATTGCGATTAATCCCAACGAAGAAATTGAAGAATTTAAAGATATTATTCCTATAATTGATAGCATTCTTATTATGAGTGTTTATCCCGGCAAAGGCGGTCAAGCTTTTATTCCGCAAGTATTAAATAAAATACCCAAATTAAAAAAACTTAAACCAAATCTTATTATCGGCATCGATGGGGGCATTAATGATAAAACAATTCAAAATTGTACAAATCTTGATTATGTTGTCAGTGGTTCCTTTATTTGCCAAGGTGATAACTTTGATGCCCAAATAGCAAAACTCCAAAACTAGTCATTCTTTATGATTAGTTTTTTACTTGTCAAAAAATTGTCAAATAGAAAACTAAATCCTTTACAATATATATATATATATATAATGAAAGGGAGGATAGGAAAAAAATATTTTTTCTCATGTCTGGATATTACATCTAATTGGATGTATAATAAAAATATAAAAAATAGAGGAGTGTCGTGGTAATGAATGAAGAAAAAAATAATTTAGAAAAGGAAAACAAAAAAAGAACTTTAATCCTAACTTTGATTGCCATTGTTACTTTATCTTTAGTAGCCATTGGAGCTGCCTATGCCTTCTTTGCTAGCCAAAACACTGGTAAACAAGATGTTAATATTAATGCCGAATCAGGTACAACTGATGTTTTATCATTTTCCTTAAATGATAAAAATATAACATCAGAACAAGTAAAAGATGAAGAAAATGCCAATAGTAATATTATGATTACAGCTAATATGGATAATTTTAATGAAGGAAATATTAGTGTAGGTGATGGAGTAACCGGAACAGCAACTCTAATTGCTAATAATGCGACAAATAATGCTAAAGATAATTATTATGTTTATTTAAAAATAGATACTAATGAATTAAGATATACTAATTTTAAAAATGATGCCGGAGAAATCCTAGAAGGAAAAAAAGAAGATGGAAAGATAGTAGCTCCAGATGAAACTCATACTACCAAAGTACCAGAATTAATCTTAACAGTAACACAACCAGGCGAAGATGGAGAACTAAATCATATCGATGGTTTAGATTATTATACTGATGTAGATGGTCATGGTTTAAATGGCTTTGATATAACGGAAGCTACTGGTTTAATACCAATAGCTAAAAAATATGAAATAACAGTAACAGGTTCTGAACCAACGATAAAAGCCACGCAAGAATGGGAAATCAAAATAACCTTAGTAAACTTGGATAGTGGTCAAAATAAAAATACGGGAAAAGAGTTTAGTGGGCAATTAATCTTACAAAAAGATCAAATAATCGCTAATTTAGCCGATGCCTGTGGAACAACAGATACAATAGGGACATGTGTTAAAAAATTAGAACAAGCAGATTATAGTCTAAGTCATATAATTTATCATAATAGTGAATCTTTAGCAAAAACAAATATAGTTAATAAAGAATTAAGTCCTAATGATAATAGTTATCGATATAGTGGCTCAAATGAAGGAATTAAAAACTATGTTTGTTTAGATGGAACAAGTGAAGAATCAACATGTACAACCGATGCCGATTTATATCGTATCATAGGTTTCTTCCCAAATGAATCAGGCGAATATGAAATGAAACTAATCAAATATGATTATGCAACCAAAGATGAACTAGGAGATAGAGCAACAGCTCCAGGTGGAGCATATTTTGGTAATTATACAGAGGTAAATGCAACCTACCAAGGAAACCCAGACAATTATAACAATATAGCAGGATATTATTGGAATAACACAGGAACCTATAATAACATGTGGCAAAAAAGTAACTTAAATCAAATAAACTTGAATCAATTTTATTTAAGTTATATAACTACAAAAGTAAGTGATTTAAATGGCCATATAACGGAACATGATTGGACAACAGGAGGTTTCTCATCTTCAAGTTACAATGCTCAACAAGTATATAATAAAGAACTAGGAACAGAAAAACTACAAGTCGAAGCCAAAAAATGTTACGACGACGATGGTACTGCAAGTCCAAGAGCATGTAAAGACGACGACTTAACATATAAAAATGCCAAAATAGGTTTAATGTATGTAAGCGATTATGGTTATGCCGCCTATCCAAATGCATGGAATCAAAGTATACATAGTTCAAGTGGATATGGTAGCGAAGCCGTAAAAGAAAATAACTGGATGTATATGGGATTAAATGACTGGACAGTTTCTCGTAATTCGGGCTATGGCATCTATGCGTGGGTTGTCAACACTACGGGCTATGCGTACTACTACTTAGTGAGCAACACCTATGGCGTGCGGCCATCCTTCTATTTGGACTCTTCGACCAAAATCGAAAGCGGTGATGGATCTCATGATAATCCATTCCGACTTTCATGGAATTAAGGACGAAAAAAAAACTAAAATTGCATAAAACTAGGATAAAGACAAATGCTTGTCTACGCGCCTTTACGGTGTGAGGCAAGCAACTTTTTTAAAATCTATTAGCACTCTATATTGACAAGTGCTAATAGAAAGTTTATAATAAGGAACGAAAGGAGCGGAAGAAAATGAATTTTGAAAATAAAGATGATTTAAGTAATGTTTTAGAAAAATATGGTCGGGATATTACTAAAAATGTGACAGATAATAAAGTTGATCCGGTTATTGGTCGGGATGAAGAAGTACGGAATGTTGTGCGCATATTATCCCGGAAAAGTAAAAATAATCCGGTGTTAATTGGCGAACCAGGTGTTGGTAAAACGGCTATTGTAGAAGGTTTAGCCCAAAGAATAATTAAAGGAGATGTGCCCAATAGTTTAAAAAATAAAACTATTTGGGAACTAGATTTAGGTTCTTTAGTTGCCGGTGCAAAATACCGGGGTGAATTTGAAGAAAGATTAAAAGCTGTTTTAAATAAAGTCAAAGAATCCGCGGGCGATATCATTATGTTTATTGATGAAATTCATATGATTGTTGGTACGGGAGCCGAAGGGACAATGGATGTATCTAATATGTTAAAACCAATGTTGGCCCGAGGCGAAATCCATGTTATTGGTGCAACGACTTTAAATGAATATCGCAAATACATTGAAAAAGATGGGGCTTTAGAGCGAAGATTTCAAAAAGTTTTAGTAACGGAACCCACGGTTGAAGATACCATTACCATTTTAAGGGGTTTAAAAGAACGGTTTGAGGTCTATCATAAAGTAACTATTAAAGATAATGCTTTAATCGCGGCCGCTACATTATCTAATCGTTATATTACTGATCGCTTCTTACCGGATAAAGCGATTGATTTAATTGATGAGGCCTGTGCATCAATTAAAATGCAACTTGATTCCGTACCGGTGGAAATTGATGAATTAACCCGGCAAATAATGAGCTTAGAAATTGAAAAACAAGCGTTAAAGAAAGAAAAAGATGAACTTTCTTTGAATCGGTTAAATAAAATAAATGAAAAACTTACCGATTTAAAAACGAAAGAAAATTCTTTACGGAGTAAATGGGAAGAAGAAAAAGAAGCCAAGGCCAAAATTAATCAAATTAAAGAAGAATTAGAACAAACGAAATTTAAATTAGAACAAGCGGAAAATAATTATGATTTGGAAACCAGTGCCCGTTTGCGTCATGGCACTATTCCCGAATTAGAAAAAAAATTAAAAGAATTACAAGATACGGAACAAGCCGGGATATTATCTGATATTGTCGATGATGAAAGTGTGGCAAAAATTATCAGCCGCTGGACTAATATTCCTATTGCTAAATTAGTAAGTAGTGAAAAAGATAAACTTTTAAATTTATATAATGAATTAAAACTAAGAGTTATGGGGCAAGATGAGGCCTTAAAATTAGTTAGTGAAGCTATTATTCGGGCTAGAAGCGGAATTAAAGATCCCAATCGACCAATTGGTTCCTTTATTTTTCTAGGACCAACTGGGGTAGGGAAAACCGAGGTCGCTCGCAGTTTAGCCGCCGCTTTATTTGACGATGAACGTCATATGATTCGGATTGACTGTAGTGAATATATGGAAGCATTCAATGTTTCCCGTTTAGTTGGAGCTCCTCCCGGATATGTTGGTTATGATGAAGGTGGTACTTTAACGGAAGCCGTCAGACGCAATCCTTATAGTATTGTCTTATTTGATGAAATTGAAAAAGCCCATCCGGATGTCTTAAATATTTTACTCCAAATATTAGATGATGGTCGGCTTACCGATTCTCAAGGTCGAACCGTTGATTTTAAAAATACAATCATTATCATGACGAGTAATTTAGGTAGTGAATATATTCTCGATAAAAATAATGATTTAGAAAGTAAAATTAAAGAGGTTGTTAAAAGTAATTTCCGGCCTGAGTTTATTAACCGGATTGATGAGATAATTGTCTTTAAAACTTTATCGGAAGATAATATTCGCGATATCTTAAACAAAATTATTAAAGAAATTGAAGATCGCTTAAAAGATCATAATTTAAAAATTACTTTAACTGAGGCAGCCAAAGAAAAAATAATTAATGAGGCCTATGATGAAACTTTTGGGGCTCGGCCAATTAAAAGATATGTGACTAAAAACATTGAATCTTTAATTGCTCATCATTTAATTAGTCAAGATATTAAACCTAATCAAGAATTAATTATTACAGTTGCAAAGGATGAATTTGTGCTTAAATAAATTCATCTTTTTTAAACTAATTGCTTGACAAATATACGGAAAAAGAATAAAATATCAGTATATTTGTCAAAGGAGGAAAAATGAAGAAAATTGCTATTCAAGATTTTATTGATAAAAGTAATATTGAAATAATTCAAGAATTAATGCAAGTTAATAATGGTTATGTTACCTCCAAATTAATTACCGAGTTGGGAATTCATCGGATGTATCTTAAGCAAATGATAAAATGTGGTTTAATTGAAAAAGTAGGCAAAGGAATATATATTGATAAAAGGAAAATAAAAGATGAATATTACATATTTTCTTTAGAAAATCCTAAAATCGTTTATTCCCACATGACGGCTTTATATTTTTTTCACTTGGCTAAGCGAGCCCCATATCAAGTTTATGATATTTCTATTCCGGCTAAATACCATAATGATAAGCTTAATAAGCATAATATTTTTTATGTGGCTAATGATTATTATGATCTTGGTCTAACAGAAATTGAAACTCCTTTGGGTAATAAAGTAAAAGTTTATGATGTTGAAAGATGTATTTGTGATATTTTTAAAAATCGGCGGCGAATGGATCTTGATTTAATTAAATATAGCATTAGATATTATTTAAAAAGTAAGGATAAAGATCTAAACAAACTCTCTGAATATGCTACAGTGATGCATATTAAAAATGATTTAATTAATTTTATTTCTTTATTATAAATCGAGGTCAACATGAATAGTATGCAACTTAAGGATAAATTAAAAAATATAACTCAAAAAGAACAATTAAATTTTAATATTTTATTACGTTATTATATGTATGATTGCTTTTTAGAGCGTTTAGCCAAAAGCAAATATCGAGATAATTTTATAATTAAAGGTGGTTTTTATTTAAGTGTTTTATTTGGAATTAAAAATCGTAGTACCATGGATATTGATGCTTTAATAAAAAATGTGGCTTTTAATCAAAACAATATTTCTCAAATAATTAAAGAAATTATTAATATAGATATTAATGATCAAGTTCAATTTTCACTTATAAAAGTAGAAAAAATAAGAGAAAAAGATGAATATGGAGGATATCGAGTTTATTTGCTTGTAAAATATGAAAATATTAAGGAATCGTTTCATTTAGATATTGTAACAGGTGATCCAATAACGCCGTCAGCCATTCGTTATAAATATCAAACCATCTTTAAAAATAAAAATTTAGAATTGTGGTTTTATAATATTGAAACAATGTTAGCTGAAAAATTATCCACTATTTTTAGTTATGGGGAATTTAGTACAAGATTAAGAGATTACTACGATGTATATTATGCCTATAAGTTTCATTGGTCACAAGTTAATCAAGATATTTTAAATGAAGCCATTAAAAATACATTTGCTGCTAAAGGAATTAAAATTGATTTTGTCAAGACTTTAGCAGTAATTAAAGCTAGTACAATTTTAAAAACGAAATGGGAACAGTATACAAAAAAATATGATTTTGCTGAAAACATAAGTTATGAAGAAATTATGGCTAGTTTTGAACAAATAATTAAAATTATAAAATAAAAAGACGAGGCAAAATCGACCTCGTCGTTATATATTATCAAAGCAATATTTGCTTTGATATTTTTATTATATGCCAAAATGGGAATTTTATGCATAAAAAAACTGCTTTAAGCAGCTTTTTTGGTATTTTTATTCATTGTTCTAGCTTCGCGAGCACTAATAATTACTTTTTCTCCATTAATTGTTTTCTTTTGTAAATTAGGTTTTTGTTTCATTTTCGTTGCATTTAAAGCATGACTTCGACGATTTCCTGTTAAAGGTTTTTTGGCTGTAATCTTTGTGGCCATAATAATTCCTCCTTTTTTCTAACATTAAAACTATAACATTTTATGCCGGTATTGTCAAACAATTCTTTATTTTTTTAGTGTAATTTTCTTAATAAATAAAAGGATGATAATGAGGAAGATAAAGCCAAAGAAAAAATAAATGAAATGGCGATATATGTACATAGTAACATCAAAATTATTAACAACATATAAATTAATAATAAGCATGATGCCAATAAGTATTAAAGGGGCTATATATTTAGGCCGGGGTAGTAATTCTTTTAGGCGAATACTGGTAAGGGACAAAATGATAAATAAATCGGCCAGCCAAATAAAAGCGATAATATTTTCGACATTTTCAAAGAATTTAAAAAATTCGATTTTGCGTAAGATAGCATATTCGGGATAACTAAACATTCGAACTAAAGCATCACCAAAGACACTGGTAATATTAACAATAACAAAAAGGGATATAACGGCCCCAATTAAATAATTGGTAATACTTTGTTTTAAAGTCATTTTTTCGGTAATTAAAAGTAAAAAAGGGGAGGTCGATAAAACGGCAAAAGTTAAGGCAGCTAAAAGAATATTGCCTAAAGGATTGGTATAAATTGGTAGAAAGAAATTTAGATTGGCTGTTTCGGTGAGAAGAAGGATTTTAATAATCGTTATGCAAAGACAAAGGGGAAATAGTATTTCACCTACGCGGCCTAAACATTTAAGTCCTTTACTTAAAAGATAAATAATTAATAAAACTAAAGGGATACCAATCATAAGGGAGGGAGTATAATTAAGATAATAACTGGAAACTAAGTTGGTAAAGGCCAAAAAACCAATGGCTAAAATGGCTAGATAAAGCAGAAAAAATAAAGTTTTAATTAAATAATTAAGGAGCTTCGGGGCGGCTAAATAGGAAATTAGGGAGCCCTTGATATCTTGTCTAAACTTTTGGAAACACCAAATAAGACCGAGACCTATAATAATGCCAATAAGGCCACTGATCCAAGCATCTTTCCCGGCAAGAGCAAAGATATTAGATACCCCAACGCCTAAAAACATGGCTCGGGCTAAGAAAAAACTTAACGCGCGATTTTGTCTATTTGTTAGCATCATACACCTCATAGATAATACCTTTTTTACTGATTTTAAACTCCACATTGGCCTCAATTTGGGCCTTTAACCAAAGTTTGTCATTTTTATCGCGAGTATTAATATAGTAGTTTTCACCTAAATACAAGGCATCACTTTTTAAACTTTGTAATTTTTGAATTAAAGAAACAATTTTTTCATTTAAAGTATAACTAAAAGTTTTTTCAATTTGGCTAATTGTTGTGCCATCCTTTAAATCAAAATTGGGATTATTTTCGAGGACTTTACCATAGACCTCTCCCGTGACGGTAATTTTATTTTTACTAACTTTAAAATTAATCTTACTTTTAAAAATGGAATTGGTAAAATCTTCACCCGCATAATTTACGGTAATTAAAGTATTTTTGGCTTTGTTATTTAAAACATTTAAGATGGCGGTTTCCGCATCATTTAGTGTCCCAACCATTTGGTAACCGGCAAAAAGAGCGGTCCCTAAAAAGTCAATGTCATCTTTTTTGATAGCAATGTAGGTGGCGGAGGCATCTTCGCCAAAAGATATCATTTCCCGGACTAAATTAATGTATTTTTTTTCGATGGCATAAGAGCCACTCGTAATATCCGCGGTAATGGCATCATTAATACTTGAACTAACCACAGCAATTTTTTTGCTCGTATTACTTAAAAGTTCTTGGGGATTATCGCATACCACCACATTTAAGATTTCCCGAATATTGTTGTTGCGTAAAATATAATCAATAATTTCTTTAATATGATTCTTGGCCACATTTTGGCTTAAGGCCAAAAGATCGGTATGGGAAAAATAAGCTCGTTTAGGTAAAGCATCGCTTGTTTTATCAATGGCGGTAGCAAAATTCGCATCATATCCGGTTACAGTAAAGGATTTGGTATTGGCCGATTCCTTATCGACATTATTGCTTAAAACCTCAAAAGTAATCGCGTATTTTTGATCTTGATAGTCAATACCCATCCCCACGACGATGGCTAAATCATTAAGTTCGTTATAATCGTAACAACCTCCTAAAGTTAAAACTAAAAGAATTAAAAAAATTATTTTTTTCATGAGTTTTCTCCTTGCTTAATGCGATTTTTACTTAAAACTTTACTGCGTTTAGTATCTTTTTTTAAGGGCTTTTTGAAAACACTATTTTGCAAATAAGTTTTATCGAATGGCGCTAGAGGGGTTAAATAGGGCTTATTAAAACTATCGACACTGCTAATATTGATTAAAAGGAAAATAAAACTTAAAAATAGACCATATAAGCCAAAGAAAGCCGAAGCCAAAAGGAAAATATACATAAAGTAACGAATGGCATTACTGATTTCAATATCACTAAAGGCCAAGGAGGCAATAAAAGTAATGGCAATCACAATAATGATAATCGGTGAAACTAAACCGGCTTCCACACTGGCTTGGCCAAGAATAATGGCTCCCAAAATGGAAATGGAAGAACCATAACTGGAAGGAAAACGCATATCACTTTCTTTTAAAATATCACAAATAAGGAGCATAATAATGGTTTCCACAATTAAGGGAAAAGGTACGCCTTCGCGTTGGATTACGAAATTAATTAGTAAGGACATGGGAATTGATTCAGGATTATAACATAGTAAAGCATTGAAAAAAGCGGGGGTAATTATGCCAATGAAAAAGGTTAAAAGCCGGAGAACTTTTAAAAAAGTGATATTGATACTTTTAGTATAGTTATCGGATACGGGATTAATAAAATCAATGAAGAAAGCCGGAATAATTAACACAAAAGGGGAGGTATCAATAACTAAAGCTACTTTGCCTTTTAATAGTTCGGTAACTACCTCATCGGGCCGTTCACTATATTTCACGGTGGGGAAAACCGTTTTATTTTCTTCTTCAATTAAAAAAGCGAGGGAAGAAGAATCAACAATCCCATCAATATCGATTTTGGCAATGCGATTTAAGGCCTCAGCAACTAATTTGGAATCAGCAATGTGCTTTAAATAAAGTAGACCTACCGTAGTATTAGTATCGCGGCCTAGATAACGATTAATAATTTTTAAATCGGCTGTTTTAATGCGTCTTTTAATTAAACCAATATTCGTTTGATAATTTTCGGTAAACCCTTCTTTAGGTCCATTAATTGCGGATTGAACCTCAGTTGGAGCAATGCTGCGGGTTAAATCGGCTTTCGTTTCGACGGCTAAGATTTTGGTATTTAAAATAATTAAAGTAAAACCATTAGTTAAGTAAAATTCGGCTTCATCGGGTTTTTGCACGGTACTTTGATTGGGACCAGCTAAAAAGTTATTTAAGTTATTTGCCGTAATTTGCACTTTATGCGGATAATTAATTAAGGGTTTTAAAATATAATCATTTACTTTATCACTACTGGCAATCGTTTCAATAAAAACAACATAAATTGTTTTTAGGGCATGACACTTTATTTCTTTTATTTTAAAATCCGGATTTTGGCTAAATTCTTTTTGCAGCCGTTTAATGATTGGATTCATGCTATTCACCATTTTTATTATTTGCCAAAAATTGGCTTCTATACTTGAATAATCTTTTAAAAATCTTTTATAACTGGTATAATGAAATTGTAACAAACTAGCATTAAGGTAAGGATTTCACGAGATAAAACTTATTGAAGGAAGTGAACTAATGACTAAAACAATTGGCAAAGTAATGGAAGTATATATTCCTGAACAATATCAAAATGGAGCATTATTGGATATTATGGATCGAACAAATATTGGCTTTAAAGTAATGACAGATGCGGGAATTAAAGATATAGTTTTAGAGGCCAATGAACTTAATGCACAAATTATGAAAAATGATGTGGTTTTAATCATCGAACAGGATATATCGGGACAACATTTTATTGATATAGAACTCGTTGAGGATGATAGCGATGAATAATAATGAATATGAAACTGTCGGTTTATATGAACACAATGTGGCTAGTTACCAAAAAATAAAAGCGGCTTTTGCAACTGGGGAAAAGGTCGTGGGAATTGTTCATGCCACGGGGACTGGTAAATCCTATAATGCTTTACAACTGGCTTATGATAACAAGAGTCAAAAAATTGTTTATGTCGTACCCTCAAATGGCATCATTGAACATTTAAAAAAGTTAATTGCCGATAATCCCCAATTAGATTTAAAAAGAGATTTTCCTAATTTAGAATTTAGAACCTATCATAGTTTTATATCATTAGATCGGAAAGAGATAGCAAATATTGCTTGTGACTTGCTAATTCTTGATGAATTTCATCATCTTGGGGCTCCCATATGGGGAAATAGAATTAATGCTATGGTTGCCACCCATCCAGAGATGAAAATATTGGGAATGACCGCTTATACCGTACGAGATAGAGGAACAATATATGAAAGAGACATGGCTAATCCCGATACTAATGAATTATTCTCGCGAAAAATAGCCAGTCGATATGATTTATGTGATGCCATGATCGATGGTATTTTACCTAAGCCAATATATAAAAGTGCCTATACTAATTTAATGGGTGTGGAAAAAAACTTAGAAGAAAGAGTGCAAAAATTAGATGCTTCGTCTAAAGAATATCAAGAATATATGGCTCTTCTTACGGATATTAAAAGAAGGATTCATGAAGCCCCTAGTATTCCTCAAATTTTGCCAAAAAATATCAAACCCCAAGGGAAATATATTTATTTTTGTCCACCTTGTGCTGAAGAAGGTACCAATGATATCGAAACGATTAAAAAAGAAGCACTTTTATGGTTTAAACAATTTGTTCCGGAAGAAGATATTGTTATTTATGCCTCAACTAATAAAATGGGAAAAAAGGGTAAACAAAATCGCGAGGCCTTTTATAATGATGTTACGCTAGACGGGGAAAAAGTTACTAATAAACTGCGGGTAATGTTTGCCATAAATCAATATAATGAAGGTATTCATGCGCCCAATGTAGATGGCGTTATCATGGGCCGGGGTACAACATCAGATATGGTTTATTTTGAACAATTAGGCCGTGCTCTGGCAGTTCGTGGAAATACTAAAGATAAGTTTAATGAATTAGAAAAATGTTCAATAGAAGAATTAAGCAAAATGTGTAAATCGAGAGATATTACTTATCAAGAAAATACGTCTAAAGAAGAGTTAATTCAAAAATTAATTGCGCCAATTGTTATTGATTTAACGAATAATTTTGATTTTATTAAAAGGTTAGAAAATAATTTAAGTAATCGTATTAAAGAGGTTCAAAGCAAGGGACCTGGTCATCATCGAAAGATAAAAATAAAAGATGCTTCTTTCGATATTGAAATTGAAAATCAAGATTTATTTGAAATGTTAAGATATGTTAGTGATAGATTAACTAAAACTTGGGAAGATAATTATAATTTTGCTAAAATCTACTATGAACATCACGGCCATTTATTAATTCCTTTTACTTTCAAAACAAATGATGGTTATAGTTATAATGAAAATGGCTTAATAAAACTGGGAACTTGGCTTAGCACGCAAAGACGAAATTTTGCTAATTTATCACCTCAAAGGCAACAGTTATTAGAATCTATTAGTTTTGTTTTAGATCCACTTGAGGACCAATGGCAAAAAAAATATGAACTTGCCAAGGCCTATTATGAACATCATGGCCATTTGAATGTTCCCCAAAGATTCAAAACAAATGATGGCTATACCTACACTGAAAATGGTAATACAAATCTGGGAACATGGCTTTACCAGCAAAGAAAAAATTTTCCTAGTTTGTCGAAAGAAAAACAGCGACTACTGCAATCAATAAAATTAGTATTAAATCCTCAGGAAACACGATGGCAAAAAAATTATGAACTTGCCAAGGCCTATTATGAACATTATGGCAATTTAATTATTCCGCGGAACTTTACTACGAATGATGGTTATACTTATGACGAAAAGGGCGAGGTAAGACTGGGAAATTGGCTAAATAAACAAAGACAAATGTTTAAAAACTTACCTTTTTCCAAGCAACAACTATTGCAATCCATCGATATTGCGTTAAATCCTTTGGAAGACCAATGGCAAAGAAATTATAAACTTGCCAAGACCTATTATGAACATTATGGCAATTTATTAATCCCTTTTGATTTTAAAACAAATGATGGTTATACCTACGATGAAAATGGATTAACAAATCTAGGCGCTTGGATTGTGAAACAAAGAATGAATTTTTCAAGGTTTTCTAAGGAAAGACAACAACAATTGCAAGATATAAGTTTTGTATTAAAGCCCTTAGAAGATCAATGGCAAAGAAATTATAAACTTGCCAAGGCCTATTATGAACATCATGGAAATTTGCAAATCCCTTTTAATTTTAAAACAAGTGATGGTTTTACATATGATGAAAATGGAGATATAAATTTGGGAACTTGGCTCAGCACGCAAAGGCAAAATTTTGCAAATTTATCTAAAGAACGACACCAATTATTGCAATCAATTGGCTTTGCATTTTTTGCAGTTAATTCTTTAGAAGAACGCTGGCAAAATAAGTACAAACTGGCTAAAACCTATTATGAACATTATGGCAATTTAGAAATTTCTCAAAAATTTAAGACTAATGATGGCTATACATATGATGAAAATGGACTTGTTAATTTAGGAGCATGGATTAGCGCGCAAAGAATAAGAACGAATCCCGAAAGCGAACGAGGAAAACTCCTTGCCAAAATCGGAATGATTTGGAATATAACTAAAAATAAATTAGAAATAAATAATTTATGTGCTCAATATAATATAGATACAGAAAAAAATCAAACAATTCTTAGGCATATTTCTCTTCAAGAACTTAAATCTAAAATTGAATTTCTTAAGGAAAAAAGTATACCGCTTGTGAATAATGATGGCATACTAACTGATATATTTGTGATGAGTAGTCCTGATATGCAAGAAAAATATGGTATATCATTGGAAGAATTAATAAGTAAATATTATTTACAATCCCAAAAGGATAAAGGTGTTTAAGATGTTTTTACATAAGTATTTAGATGTTCCTTATCTGGATTTAGTATATAGTAATTATGAGGAAGAATATCTCCATTCCTTAGATGCGGATAATTTTCATAAAGTTTATTTATTATTAAAAGAAAATAATTTTTATTTTATAGCAGATATTATATTAAATTATTTAGCATTATTTACAATCGAAGTCCAATATGTCCAAATGGCAATGATGCAACTTAAAAATACCTTAGGAGATAATTGGGTGAGCATGATTGGCAAAAATATGACTTTAGTTAATAAAATTATTGATTTGGCGATTGATTATAGCCAAAAAGAAGATAATTCTACAAATTTTGTCTAAAAATGTTAAAAAGTAATGCAAAAATAAAAAGTAATTGTTATACTAAAAATATAAATATAAAAAATGAATAACCAGGATAAGGAGTAAATGATGGAAGAATATTTTAAAAGATTATATGCGGCTTCTTTTAATGATTTTTGCGAATGTTTAAATAAAAGAATAGCCCAAAAGGAACGGACCTTTATTGTAACCGCCAATCCGGAAACCTTTTGGATGGGGCAAAGTGATAAAGAAATAAATACAATTTTATTAGATCCGAAAGTAACTTTAGTACCAGATGGCATCAGTATTGTCAAAAGTGCTCATATGTTAGATATTGCCATTAAAGAGCGGATTACCGGTTGTGATTTAGCGGATTACTTATTAAAGTATGCCGGCAAAAAGGGCTTAAAAATTGCTTTACTAGGGGCGAAGGAAGAAGTAATTACCAAATTAGTTGAAAAAATAAAAAGTGATTATCCGGCGGCTCAAGTTGTATATGCGGAAAATGGATATACTCCAGATAAAGATGCTTTTTTTCAAAAAATCAAAAAATTAGAACCAGATATTGTTTTAGTGGCGTTAGGAATTCCCGTCCAAGAAAAATTAATATATCAACATTTAAAAGAGTTTAAAAAGGGTATCTTTATGGGCGTAGGTGGTTCTTTTGATGTTTTAAGTGGTAGTAAAAAAAGAGCCCCGAAAGTATTTATTAAATTACATTTGGAATGGTTATATCGCCTTTTATGTGAACCCAAAAGAATTAAAAGATTCTATGATAACAATATTAAGTTTATGGCGCACATTTTAAAATTAAAAAAAGCCAAAAATAAAACAAAGTGACCAAAAGCGACAATTTATGGTCGCTTTTTTTGTTATGCTTTTTTAAGGTGATGGTCATGACAATCTATGTGGATTTAGTTTTTTTCTTAAATGGGGCCTATGATTTTTTGCTGTTACTTACCGTTAATTTAGCATTAAAGCGCTTTGCTAAATTAAAAAGAATTCTTGGGGCGAGTTTGTTAGGGGCCTTATCCTTAATTATATTATTTTTGCCCTTATCGCCAATGTTATTATTTTTATTTAAAGTGGGGGTAAGCATAATTATGGTGCTAATAGCATATGGTTATAAAGACCCCAAATATTTTTTCGGGAATCTTTCTTATTTATATATGTGCAGCATTATTTTAGGGGGCTTTCTTTACTTTTTAAATACGCAATTTAGTTATTCGGTTCAGGGTTTAGTTTTTATCCATGATGGCTTTAGTATTAATTATTTAGTGTTATTAATTATAAGTCCCCTTATTCTAGGGGCCTACCTTAGAGAATTAAAAAAAATAAAAAAACTCTATAATTATACTTATCAAGTTAAAATTGTTTTTAAAAACCAAAAAGTCATTACCTGCCAGGGCTTTTTAGATTCGGGTAATAAATTAAAAGATCCGGTTACTCATAAATACATTATTTTAGTAGAACCCGGGATTATGCCAAGGGGTAAGTTAATACCCATGTATGTTCCCTTTAAAACGGTAGCCGAGGAGGGTTTACTGGAGTGCTTTGCCATTAATTATATCGAAATTAATGATCACAAATATCATAATTATCTTATTGGCTTAGCCCCCGAGAAGTTTAATATGTCAGGCATTAATTGCCTTTTAAATAATAAATTATTGGAGGAACTATGTTAGAAAAATTATTAGCGTATTTTAAAGTGAAGTATCGGGAAGTTTTCTTTGTGGGGGCCACCGATAAATTACCACCCCCTTTAAAAAAACAAGAAGAATTAAGTTTACTTATTAAGGCCCAACAGGGCGATATTGCGGCCCGGAATAAATTAATTGAACATAATTTACGGTTGGTGGTATTTCTCGCTAAAAAGTATGAAAATACCACTTATGATATTGAAGATTTAGTTTCCATTGGATCCATTGGTTTAATTAAGGGAATTAATACTTATAAAATTGATAAAAATATTAAATTAGCCACTTATGCTTCCCGTTGTATTAGTAATGAAATATTGATGTTTCTGCGGAAAAATAAAAAAAGACGGGGTGAGGTTTCCTTAGAGGAAACACTTAATTATGATGCTGATGGCAATGAACTCCATTTAGAAGATATTTTGGGTACGGATGCGGAATTAGTGCCAAGGATGTATGAAAAAACTATCGATAAAGAATATTTAGCCCATGAAATCTCTTCATTAAATCCCCGGGATAAACAAATTATGGTCTTGCGTTATGGCCTTAATAATTCCAAAGAATATACCCAAAAAGAAGTGGCGGAAATGTTAGGCATTAGTCAGTCATATATTTCACGGATTGAGAAAAAAGTTATTAAAAAATTAAAACAATTGATGCAATAATTAATTGTATAAAAAAACTTCTTTTCTAGCACAATAAAGGTGGGAAAGGAGTTTTCTTTTGGCAAAATATAAAGTGGAAATAACGGGGATTAATACGAATAATTTAAAAGTATTATCTAATGAAGAAATGCTTGAACTTTTTCAAAAATATCAACAAGGGGATTTAGCCGCGAAAGGGGAATTAGTTAATGGTAATTTAAAACTAGTATTAAGTTTATTAAAATATTTTAATCATACGAATATTAATTTAGATGATTTATTTCAAGTAGGTGTCATGGGTTTAATTAAAGCTATCGATAATTTTGATTTAAGTTATAATTTAAAATTAAGTACCTATGCAGTGCCCTTAATTATTGGCGAAATTAAAAGATATATTCGCGATAATTCAGTAATTCGGGTGAGTCGGGGTATTAAGGAGCTGGCGTATCAAATCTTAAAGTTTAAAGATGATTATGTGGCTAAATATGGTTTAGAACCCACGAGTAGTCAAATTGCTAGTGCGTTAGAAATCGATGAATATCAAATTGCTTTTGCTTTAGATTCTTTGAAAAGCCCCACCAGTATATTTGAACCAATTTATAATGATGGAGGCGATACCATTTATCTAGCCGATCAAATTGCCGATACCAAAGAACAAAATCAGGATTATGATAGTTTAATTTCCTTGCGTAAAGCCCTGCAAAAAATCAAAGAAAGAGAAAAAAATATTTTAATTGAACGCTTTATCGTGGGTAAAACTCAAATGGAAATTGCCGAAAAGTTGGAGATTAGCCAAGCTCAAGTCTCCCGCATTGAAAAAAGTGCCATCAATAATGTACGCAAATTAATTAAATAAACGAATATATTTTAATAAGGTGGTAATATGCTTTTAAGTGAATTGCAAAGTAAAGATATAATTAGTTTATATAATGGTAATAATTTAGGCCGAATTGTCGATGTTGAGGTAGATAATGAGGGTAAAATTATTTCTTTAATTGCCGAACCCAAACATTTTTTTCGGCGTCTTTTTCGTTCCAGTGAAACCTCTTTTAAGTTTAGCGATGTTGAAAAAATTGGCACAGATGTTATTTTAATTAAATTATAATTTTTTTCTTGTCAAAAAATTGTCAAATAGAAAACAAATACTTTTACAATATATATATATGGTCAAGCCCCAAAAAGTAAAATATTAAAAAGCATAATCGGATTTTTTGACATAAAAAAATTTCA
>CANQZX010000005.1 GCA_947628445.1 uncultured Bacilli bacterium | reverse complement strand
AGCAATGAAGATTATGAATATAGTCATATAATTTATCATAATACAGCAGCTTTAGCCAATAGTAACATTACTAATAAGGACTTGAGTCCCAATGATAATAGTTATAGGTTTAGTGGTTCAAGTGAAACAGTTAAAAACTATGTCTGCCTAGATGGAACAACAAAGAAAAAAGAATGTGGTTCAGATGCTGACCTTTATCGCATCATAGGATTATTTAAAAATGAAGATAATGAAAGCCTAGACAATGGCAAATATGAAATGAAATTAATCAAAGCTACTGAGGGAACGACAACAGAATTAGGAGATAATACAACAGCAGAAGGCGGAGCATATATTTCAAGTTATTATTACTATTGGAATAGTAGTAAAGGAACCAGTAGTAGCGATGGTAATACAAATATGTGGCAATATAGTAACTTAAATAAAGTAAACCTAAATGATTTCTATTATAAATACATAACAGAAAAAGTAAGTGGCTTAAGTGAACATATAACAGAACATAAATGGACAACCGGAGGTTTCCCATATTCAATTACCTATAATGCTCAACAAGTATATAATAAAGAACTAGGAACAGAAAAACTAACAACAAGTGATAATAAATGCTATGCTGAAGATGATAAAAGTACAAAACAAACATGTACCGAAGCCGATCTAACATATACAGCCAAAATTGGCTTAATGTACGTGAGTGATTATGGCTATGCTGCTTATCCAGATGCATGGAGTAAAAAACTACCAGGTAATACTAAAACTGACTATGATTCAGATATAGTAAAAGAAAATAATTGGATGTTTTTAGGAAAATATGAAGGGACAGTTTCTCGTTATTCGGGCAATGGCCACCTTGCGTGGAGTGTCCTCGCTGCGGGCCTTGCGTACAACAACCCCGTGTACATCAACCTTGTCGTGCGTCCGGTCTTTTATCTCGAGTCTTCGACCAAAATAAAAAGTGGAGATGGCAGTAAGACAAACCCATTCCGATTATCTTGGGATTAAGGATAAAATTAATTAAAAATAAAATGAGTTCATGTTGGGTTGAACTCATTTTATTTTGTTTGTATTTTTGAAATTTAATTTGGCGATGTGGCTTAAATAATCTTGGCCTTTTTCTTGAATGATGGTTTGAATAAAAGCATCAACTTGAGGGCCAGCTCCTTTTGGTATTTCTTGCTTTAATTCTTGTGCCATTTGAGCCATTTCTTTTAAAAAGACATAACGGCTGATAATTGATGCACAAGCAACAGCAAGACATTGATCTTCGGCTTTAGGTGTAAAGAAAATATTTGTTACTTTTTGGGGGACATTATTTAAATATTCATAATATTTGCGAGGATTAACAAATTGATCAACGACAATTTTTTCCGGTTTAATATCTTTTTCTAATAAAGCTAGTAAAACTTTATTGTGTAAAATAGCTTTGATTTTATTCATGTTTAATTCACTATTATAAGTTATATTGTAGGTTTCATTATCAAGCTTAATAGTGACATAAGGAATCTTTTGCATAATTTGGGGTGCTATTTCTTTAATTCGTTCGTCCGTTATTTTTTTGGAATCACCAACTTTTAAGTCTTGTAAAAAACTTTGGTTTTCTTTTGTAACATAAGTAGCACTTACGATAATGGGTCCAAAATAATCACCAGTACCAACCTCATCAGAACCCATTGTATTATAATTATTTAAATGATAATTAATTTCTTTTTTAGTTTTTTCTTTTTTTTCTTTACCGGTTATATCAATATCACGGTTATTTAATTTTTTTTCTAAATCAAGCCAAATATTAGCATCAATATCCGCGGAAATACCTTGAAACATAACTTTACCACTTTCATATAAAGTTATTGTAGTATCTGCTTCTTGAGCTTGAAAAACAGCATAGGGTGGGGTTTTTTCTTTTTTTAAGGGTTCGTAATATTTAATTAATTTTGGTTTTAAATTATCACTTATTTTAAAGACTATGGTCATTTTACACCTCGCTAAAAATATTTTAGCATAATTAACTTTATTTTTCATTAATTTTATAATATAATTAAAAATAGGAGAGAAGGGAATAAAATGAATGTAGTTGATATTATTATTCTAGTGTGTTTAGTTTTAGGAGCTTTAGCCGGTTTTCATAAAGGTGTTATTAAAAGTTTAGTGCAACTAATTGGTACGGTGGGAATTGCGGTGTTGGCTTATTATTTAAAAGATTTCGCAGCGGATTTCTTAATTGATAAGTTACCATTTTTTAACTTTGGTGGTATATTTGAAGGCGTAACGGCCATGAATGTTGTTTTATATGAATTAGTATCATTTGTGGTTATTTATGTCGTATTGTATTGTGTTTTAAATATTATCATTAGTTTATCTGGTTTAATTGAAAAATTATTAAAATTAACTGTCGTATTAGCAATACCATCTAAAATCTTAGGTCTTATTGTGGGAGCAATTGAAGGTTTAGCTTTTGCTTTCTTAATAGTTTATATTATGTTCCAAATTGAATTTACCACTAATTTTGTTAAAGAAAGTACTAGTGGTGTTGTTTTACTTGAAAGAATGCCTTTAATGGGGCAAATAATGGCTAAAACAACTTTAGCAATGGAAGATATTAATAAATTATTGAATGAATTTAAAGATAATGAAAATCGGAAGGAAGTAAATGTTCAAGTATTTTCCACTTTAGTTCATTATAATATTGTGGATAAAGATGAAGTATTAAAAATTATCAAAGATAAAAAATTAGAATTAGATAATGTAACATTTTCTTAAAAAAGAAAGGGAGGTTTAAATGGTTAAACATTTAGAAAAAGGCCAAAATCTTTTAGAGGTAGTCGGTCAAGATGTTTGTATTGTTGATTTTTATGCTGATTGGTGTGGTCCTTGTCAAAAGTTAGGCCCCATATTAGAACAATTTACGGTGAATGTATTAAAAGTTAATGTCGATGATTTTCCGGATTTAGCACAACAATATGGCATTATGAGTATTCCCACTTTAATCTTTTTTAAAGCTGGGGAGCAAAAACAAAAGATTATTGGTTTAAGATCAAAAAGCGAAATTGAACAAATAGTAAATAATTTATAACTATTTGTTTTTTTTATTGCTCAATACTTGTTTTAGTGTTAAGATAACAACTTAGGAAGTGATTACTTTGGCAATTTATTTAATTAAACAAATATTAGAAATTATAATTCCACTTTTTTATTTAGCTTGTGCCTCAACTATTTTTAGTTTAGGAGCTTTTATGGGAATGGTTTTTAAATTCTATAAAGATTTAGCTGATGCGGGTTTAAAAATTAATTATCAAAAATTAACTGATTCAAATTCAGAGAGTGCTCAACCGGCGCAAAGGAATAGAAAAGAATTAAAAAATGTTTTATTAACGCCGGGTTTAAATGTCTTTTTTGTTTTTCGTTTAACTTATTATTATCAAGATTATAAAGCCAAAATCTATCAAGAGTTCGATGATGTAATTGAAAAAATGACCAAGTGGGAACAAGCCCAATATTTAAAACATCCCAGTGGGTTTAGAGCTTTTAAATTGATGCGAGATTGGTATTGTAATTATCCTGTAATTAGAATTAATCTTAAAGAAGATACCGGAATTAGTGAAGCGGCTTTTTATTTAAGAGATGATGAAACTTTAGATATTATTGCCACCAAAGGACCATTAGCCCAAAAAAGTTTAAACGAACAAGAAGATTTAATTATTGGTTTACTTACAACATTGTATTTAGAAGCCCTAAAAAGATATAAAACCCAAGAAGAGGTAACGATATTTATAAGTAGTTTAAGCGATGAAAATAATACTTATTATTTTGATTTAAGAGAAAATTATCGGGAAGAAAACGAGGCCGAAGAAATCATTGATTTAGACGAGGTAGAATATGAAAAGATTCCCGAAATGCTCGAATATCCTCGCACGCCAAAGTTAAAATTAACCCGGAAGAAAAAGGAAAAGTTTACGAAATAACTTTTCCTTTTTTTAAAACCATTAAAGCGGCTTCTTTATAAGTTCGTGATAATAATCCTAAACCAAGTTTAGTGCCGCCATAGTAGCGAATAACGATAACTAAAATATTTGTTAAATCATTTAATGCAATTAAATTATAGATTTGACTTCCGGCACTGCCCGCGGGTTCTTTATCATCGGTTTTTCCCGCGGTATTCGTTAATTTGTAAGCATAAACTATATGTTTGGCTTTGGGATGTTCTTTTTTTAAAGCCGATATAATTGTTTTGACCTCATCTGTAGTTGTAACATTATAGGCCAAACTGATAAACTTACTTTTTTTAATTTCGGTTGTGGCACGGGCTAAAAGCATTTTTCTTCACCAAAAATATTATATCTTATTTTGGTTTAAAAATGTAGTATAATAAAAAGAGGTGAGGGATAATGTTAACGGAGAAATTAAAAACGATTCCCCATTTACCAGGTAGTTACCAAATGCGGAATGCCAACAATGTGGTTATTTATGTGGGGAAAGCCAAAGATTTATATAAACGGGTAAATAGTTATTTTAAAGGTAATGTCACGGGTAAAACGGCGAAATTAGTAAGTGAAATTACGGATTTTACTTATATTACGACGGCCACCGAACAAGAGGCCTTTATTCTCGAAATAAACTTAATTAAAGAATATAATCCCAAATATAATATTTTACTAAAAGACGATAAAACTTATCCCTATATTGAATATATTGCTAAACCCTTTCCCCGGCTTAAAGTATCGCGTTATACAAGTATTCGTAAAAAAGATAAAAAGATTTTGTTTGGGCCATATCCTAATGTTTATGCGGCAAGACGAATTGTTAATTTAATTAACCGGTTGTATCCGTTAAAAAAATGTGAAGGTAATCCGAAAAAAGTGTGTCTTTATTACCATATTAATGAATGCTTAGGTTATTGTACTAACCAAGTTGATCAAGTAAAATTAAAACAAATGGAAAATGATATTCTTGCATTTTTACGGGGCAATAATAAAATCATTAAAGATAAAATAATGGAAAAAATGCAAGTGCTATCTGATAAATTAAATTTTGAAGCGGCGCAAGAGTTAAAAAATGAACTAAAGTTTATTAATGTTATTTTAGACCGGCAAAAAGTGGAATTACATGATTATATTAATCGGGATGCTATTAGTTATTATTTATTTGATGGTATTGTTTCTGTGCAGATTTTATTTATCCGGAATGGTAAAATCGTCGGGGGAACAAATGAAAAGTTCTATCTTATTAGTGATGAGGCCGATGAGGTTAACTCTTATCTTTTAAACTTTTATACCAAACATGAAATTCCCCGGGAATTAATTATTGATAAACGGCTTAATCAAGAAATTTTAGCCAATATTTTAAATACTAAGGTTTATATTCCTCAAAAGGGAAAGAAACATGAATTGGTGGAAATGGCTTATAATAATGCCAAAGTGGCTTTAGAACAAGAATTAAAAATCATTGCGAAAAATGAACGGCGCAGTGAAGGGGCTAATGAAGAGTTAAAAAATCTGTTGCACTTAGATATTTTAGATCGCATTGAGGCCTTCGATAATTCCAATCTATTTGGTTCGTTTTCGGTAAGTGGGATGGTTGTCTTTATTGATGGTAAACCCGCGCGAAAAGAATATCGCAAATATAAAGTAACGGTGGAAAAAAACGATGATTATCATACGATGCAAGAGGTTATTTATCGCCGTTACTACCGAGTTTTAGTCGATAAATTAACGCCTCCGGATTTAATAATTGTCGATGGTGGGGAAAACCAAATTCGGGCTTGTTTGGATGTCTTACATGATTTAAATTTAAATATTAAAGTTTGTGGTTTAAAAAAAGATGATCACCATCGGACAAATGAATTAATCGATGGGGATACTTTAGCGACGATTCCCATTCCGCGGAGTAGTGATATTTTCCATTATTTAACGCGAATTCAAGATGAGGTCCATCGTTATACGATAAATTATCATAAACAAATTAGAAGCAAAGGTAGTATTGCTAGTGTCTTAGATAATATCGCGGGTATTGGCGCTGTCCGGAAAAAAATGCTAATTAAAAAATTTGGGAGTATTAAAAAAATGCAAGAAGCCGATGAGGCCGAATTTGCGGATATAATTCCAGAAAATGTTGTGAAAAACTTAAAAGAATATTTAGACAATATGCATAAATAATTAAAGGTTATTTAAAGTGTAAAAGTTGGCTTTTGCCAATAGCAATTTTTAAGAAGATAAGGTATAATAAAAATTGGTGGAAATTATGAAATTAATTACTTTAAATCAAGATCCGAATATCATAGTTTCAAAAAAAGTAACAGAATTTTTAAATCCTGATTATATTTATTTACCTGTCGATAAAAATAAAATAACGGTTAAACAAAACGATTTAGTTTTAATTGATGCGCCGGTGAGTCGGGAAACTAATATTGTAAGTTCCATATCAGGGACGGTTACTGGACTCCGGGATGTTTACATCAATGGCATTAAGATGAAAAGTTTAGTTATTAAAAATAATTATAAAGAAAATCGAATTAATTTAAAAAGAACAGCTTATTCGCAATTAACTTTAGCTTATTTTTTAGATGTTTTAGCGAAAAAAGATGCTTCCTTATTAGCTCTTTTTAAAAATCTTAAAAAAGTTGATAATATTATCATTAATGCTGTGGAAGATGAACCCTATGTAGCCAATAATATTATGCTTTTTAAAGATAATTTAAATGAACTTTTAGGCATGTTGGATGAATTAAGTATTCTTTATAAAAGTAATACCAATGCAATTATCATTAAAGAAAAAGATAGTACCATGATTGAAGAATGCTTAAAAACGATTGGTAGTTTTCCTAATATCAATATTACTTTAGTTAAAGATTATTATCTTTTAAGTCAAAAACCCTATTTACTTGCGTATCTAAAAGTTAAAAATGAAACCTTGTATTTAAGTATAAAAGATTTATTAAAGTTGGCAAATATTATTCATGGATTAGATCAAAATAATGTTAAATATTTAACTATTAGTGGTAATGCTTTAAAAGAAAGTAAAGTTTTTAAAGTTAAAAAGTATTGTTCTTTAGCCGAAATAATGACTAAATATTTAAAACTAAGAACCGATGATTATGAGTTAATTGTTAATGGTTTAATGCGGGGCTACCTAGGACAAATTACGGATTTAATAATTACGGATGAGGTTGATAGTATTATTTTAATGAAAAAAGAAGAGCAACACATCGGTAAGTGTTTTAATTGTGGTAAATGTTTAAATGTTTGTCCGGTGGATCTTAATCCAATTTACTTATATAAAAAGAATAAGGCAACGAAGAAATGCCTTAATTGTGGCTTATGTAATTATGTTTGTCCGGCCCATATTGATTTAAAAACCAAAATAAGGGGGAAAGCCCAATGAAATATTTGAAAAATCCGCGTGGGGAAAAGCAAATTGTGGGGATTATGCTTTTGGCCTTATTACCTTGTTTGGGCTTTGGCCTTTATAAAAATGGTTTTTTATTATATGAACGCCATTTAATTTCAATTTATGCTATTTTTAAACCCCTTATTTTACTCGGGATAAGTATAGCAATATATGAATTATTTTATTTGCTTTTAAAGCACAGATTTGGTTTTGATTATGAAATAATACCGTATATTTTAATCAGTTTTATTGTTTCCCCCAATATTAATTATTTAACTTATGCTTTAGTTATTTTGGGGGCTGGTTTTTTAGCCCAAACGCTTTTAAAAAAAGTTCATTTTAATCGGATTGCCGCTTGGCAACTAATTATTATAGGCATTGCGATTTATCAGCAGCAATATTTTTATGAAACGGCTCTGGAAAGTAATTACCATTTTGCTTATAATACTTGGGATATTTTAATGGGGCATCAAATTGGCGGTGTGGCCTCCACTAGTATCATAGGTATTTGTTTGGGTTGGATTTATTTACTAATTAAAGGGGAAGATAAAAAGACGATTACTATTAGTGGCATTATGACTTTTATTGGCGGCACCTTTCTATATTTAATCATCATGCATCAACTTAATTTAAATACTTTTCTTAATAGTAGTGTTTTATTTGGTTTAGTTTTTGTGGCTCCCGAGTTTAAAAGTAGTCCCATAACAAAAAGGGGGATGATTACCTATGGCGGGCTTATTGGCCTTTTGACAGTGGGTGCCAATATCTTTTTTAATAGTTATGATGGCATTTATTTAGCGATATTTATAGCCAGTTTAGGCCTAAATTTATACGAAAAAATTGGTAATTGGGCTAAATTTAGGTTAAAATTACCAAAAAATAAAGGAAATCGCGCCTAATCCGGAAATATATATAAATAGAAGGGATAAATATGGCATACATTAGTGAAGAAGAAATAAACAAAATAAGACAAGAAGCCAATATAGTGGATGTTGTTGCCGATTATTTAGATTTACGACCTAAGGGGCGGAATTTTGTGGCGTTGTGTCCTTTTCACAATGACCATTCACCTAGTTTAGTTGTTTCTCCCGAACGGCAAATCTTTAATTGTTTTACATGTCGGACCGGCGGTAATGTTTTTTCTTTTGTCATGAAATATGAAAATGTCGAGTTTTTAGAAGCGGTCGCAATTGTTGCCAAAAAAATTGGTTATAATCTTCATTTTGATCCGACGAAGAGCCATAATAAAGTAAATAAAAAAGAATACCAAATGTATGATTTGGCCAGTAAATACTTTATCAATAATCTTAATACACCTGATGGCCTTAAAGCCAAAGAATATCTGGCTTCGCGGGGCATTGATGAAAGTATCATTAAAGAGTTTAATTTAGGACTTGCCTTAAATCAAAAAGCCGATTTAAATAACTTTTTAACGCATCAGGGCTTTACGGAAACTGAACTAGTCCAAATGGGTTTAATAAATCAAAATGGTTTAGATACTTATGATGTATTTACCAATCGGATTATGATTCCAGTTTCTGATTTTACGGGCCAAGTTGTGGCTTTCACGGGACGCATCTTTAATAACGAAGAAGATACCGCTAAATACATCAATACGAAAGAAACGAGTATTTATAAAAAGAGTAATATTTTATTTAATTATCATAATGCTAAAAAAGCCATGAAAAACGCGGGCTATGGGATTATCGTCGAAGGTAATATGGATGCCATTATGTTAAGTGCCAAAGGCATTAAAAATGTCGTGGCCTTAATGGGGGTAGCAATTTCGGCCAGCCAAATTGAAGAATTATCTAAACTCCGGATTCCCTTTATTTTAATACTCGATAACGATAATGCGGGTCTTCAAGCCACTGCCGAATTGGGGGATAAAATGGTTGCCAGTGGCCTCGATGTTAAAGTTGTAAGATTAAGTGGGGCGAAGGACCCCGATGAATATATTCGCGCCTTTGGTTTAGAGGCCTTAAAAAATAATTTAGCAAATCCCCAAAGTTATTTAGATTTTAAATTAAATTATTTAAAGGGCGATAAAGACTTGCAAACGGTGACAGATGTGGTAAAATACATCCGAGAAGTTTTAGCTTCTTTAACGCATTATGATGATCTAACCAAAGATATGATTATTACGAAATTAAGTAAAAAATATGATATTGATAAAGAGGTTTTAAAACAGAATTTAGCGGTTAAGCCAAAGATTGAAACCGAAGCCAAACCGCCAGAAAAGGGGCGAAAAAATAAATACGATAAAGCGGTAGCCACCATTCTTTATGCGATGATGAATGATGCAAAATACATTCGGGTTTATAAAGAGAAATTGGGCTATTTTAAGAACAAAATCGAACGCATAATTGCCAGTGAAATTGTTTACTATAATAATAGTTACGAGGGCATTAATATTGCCGATTTTATGACCTTTGTACAGGATAAAACCGAAATTAGTGAGGTTGTAAATGATATTATCAATTATTGTGGGAATGAAGAACTTTCGATGGATAATTTTAATAGTTGTATCGATATTGTGTTACAAGAGTTAAAAAAAGATGAAATTAATGAATTAAAAAACAAAATGAAACAGGAAATGGATATTAATAAAAAGGTGGAAATGCTCGAAAAAATTGCGGCATTAAAAAAGGAAGTGTAGATTATGAAAAAGATTAACAAAATTAAAACATTAGAAGAAAGAGAAACGGATTTAATTAAATTAGGTAAAGAAAAGGGTTATATTACATTTGAACAATTAGCCGAAGAATTAAAGGGTTTAGAAATTGATAGTGATTCCCTAGATGAATTATATAATAAGTTTGTCGAAAATAATATTAATGTCATTCCCGAATCTGATGTCGATGAATCTGGTCATGCGCGGAAAAAAGAAACCACAGAAGAAGACATTATGATTGTCGAAGAAGATTTAGCCAAGGATTCCAATATTAATGATCCCGTGCGGATGTATTTAAAGGAAATTGGGCGGATTTCTTTGCTTTCGCCGGATCAAGAAATGGAAATATCTAAAAGAGTAGCCGCGGGCGATGAAGAAGCCAAAAGAATTTTAGCCGAATCCAATTTGCGGTTAGTTGTTAGTATTGCTAAAAGATATGTTGGTCGGGGCTTACTATTTTTGGATTTAATTCAAGAAGGTAATATTGGGTTAATGAAAGCCGTCGATAAATTCGACTACGATAAAGGTTATAAGTTTTCAACTTATGCCACTTGGTGGATTCGACAAGCCATTACCCGGGCTTTAGCCGATCAAGCCAGAACCATTCGGGTACCTGTACATATGGTTGAAACTATTAATAAAATGACCCGGATTCAACGGCAATTAACGCTTGATTTAAATCGGGATCCTACTGAAGAAGAAATTGCTAAAAAGATGAATATTACACCCGAAAAGGTGCGGGAAGTATTAAAAATTAGTCAAGAACCGCTTTCTTTAGAAACCCCAATCGGGGAAGAAGAAGATTCCAACTTTGGAGATTTCTTAAAAGATGAATCTTGTTTATCTCCGGAAGAGTTTACCGAAAATGAAATGCTAAAGAAAGAAATTAAAGAAGTTTTAATGTCCTTACAAGAAAGAGAACAACAAGTATTAGAATTGCGTTTCGGTCTTATTGATGGTACTTGTCATACCTTGGAAGAAGTAGGGAAGAAATTTAATGTTACGCGGGAACGGATTAGACAAATTGAAGCCAAAGCCTTAAGAAAATTAAGACATCCTTCTCGGGCCAAAAAATTACGCGATTTTTTGGGTGAATAATGAAAAGCAAACGCCTTACGGCCATTGCCGATATGGTGCAAAATGAACCGGTTATCGATATTGGCACGGATCATGCTTATATTCCAATTTATTTAGTGACAAATAAAAAATTTAAAGAGGTCTATGCTTCGGATATTTCAGCCAAAGTTTTAGAGCAAGCTAAGAAAAATATCCAAAAATATGGTTTGGAAAATAAAATAACTTTAATGCAAAATGTGGGCTTAAAAAATATTAATATGGAATTTAAGACAGCCATTATTGCCGGCATGGGAACAAATACTATTAAAGAAATTTTAACCGGTGTTTCCCATTTGCCAGAGACCTTAATTATTCAAAGTAATAATGATTTAGCCGCTCTTCGCACCTTTATGCAAGATATTGGTTATCAAATAAGCGAAGAAAAAGCCCTTTGGGAAAAAGGTCAATATTATATTATTATCCGTTATGAAAAGGGGCAAGATTATTTAAGTAATGCCGAAATTAAGTTTGGGAAAAATTACGATAAAGCATACTTAACTTATTTAGCCCAAAAATATCAAAAAATCTATGAGTTAAGTCATAAAAAAGAATATTTAGATTTGCTTGCCGAACTAAATAACTTTATTGAAAAAATACCGGATTAGCCACATTAGATGTCAAATTTAATGTGGTTTTTTTATTTGTCTCTGAAATATTGGTTGTTCTTTTGGCGGGTAGGGGATCACTATGGGCAAACTCCCGAATGGCACCCATCACTTTCCGGGCATTACTAATCATGGGTTTGGCTTGTTCGTAGATGGGAATTACTTGATTAGCTATATTTAACCCCCGACTGATAGTCCCCATGATTTTGGTTAAAGAAAATGGTCTTGCAAAAGTATTAGCTCCAAACATATTTCTCACCTAATATAATATATGATTAAGCATTATTTTGGTACCTTCGAAAACCTAATTTAAGGTTGTCAAAATCGAAGTTTAATGCTATACTTTAAATATAATAGTGGGAGGCTAGTTGATGGATAACGTTGTAAATAATCCAAGTAATACTAATAATGCCAAAAAAACGTCCATAATTAATATCCTAATATGGCCTTTTTATACTATCGCTAATATTTTAATATTCGCGGTTAAAGGCTTTAAAGCTTGTTTTTATGATTTATGGTTAATTTTATTTAATTCGGCAAGTTACAAATTAGATAAAATTTATCAATCCGCTAAAGAAGAAGATTTATCATCTGATGATATCTATGAAAAAACGAAAAAGGTTAAAAAAGCTAAAGTATATAAATATAGTGCTAAAACTTTAGCTAAATTAGAACAAGAAAAAGCGGTCTTGTTAGAAGATTTACAAAAAGCGGGGGCGACTAGAACAAAAGAGCCGCATATGTATTTATTCAAAGTTAAGGATAAAAATGGCAAAATTATTACTGGCAATATGTCTGGCTTATCAAAATTAGATATTAACTCCTTCTTGTTGAATGAAGGTTACGAAGTATATAGTATTAAAACTAGTTCTTTAATTGACTTTGTTTATCAAAAAAGTACCTTATTTGGTTCTAAAAAAATGAGTACCAAGGATTTAATATTCTGGTTGACCCAATTGTCTACTTATATTAAGGCGGGGCTAACTTTAAATGATGCCATCAAAATCTTAAATACCCAAATTAAAGGTAATTCGACAAGATTACGGGCTTTTCAATCTATTTCCTATGAGTTATCTTTAGGGGAATCTTTTTCGGCCGCTTTAGAAAAACAAGGGGATATGTTTCCGGCCCTTTTAATTAATATGATAAAAGCTGCCGAAGCAAGTGGTACTTTGGTTGAAACCTTAGACGATATGGCTAATTATTATACGGAAATTAATAGTACACGGAAAGAAATGGTTAGTGCTATGACTTATCCGGCCATTATTACTATTTTTGCCTTTGGCGTTATTGTGTTTATTTTAGTTTATGTCGTTCCCCAATTTACCGATATTTACGAAAATTATGGGGCGGAAATATCCGGCTTTACCCGTTTTATTATAAATGCCAGTGGATTTTTAAAAAATAATATTTTATATATTTTGGTAGTTTTAGTTATTATTTTCGTGGGAATTGCGATTTGCTATAAATATTTAAAATTATTTAGAACCTATTTTCAAATCTTTTTGATGCATATTCCGATTGTAAAGAATGTTATTATTTATAAAGAATTAACGATTTTTGCCAAAACTTTCGCGTCCCTTTTAAAGAATAACGTCTTTATTACGGAAAGTATGGGGATATTGAGTAAAATTACAAATAACGAAATATATAAAGCGGTTCTTTATCGGACAATTAACAATATAATTAAAGGTGAAAAAATTAGTGAAGCTTTTAAAGATCACTGGGCCATTCCGGATGTAGCCTATTTTATGATTGTTACGGGGGAAGAAACAGGACGTTTAGCGGATATGATGCAAAAGGTTAGTGAATATTATCAAGAATTACACCGAAATATTGTTAATAATTTAAAAGCTTTTATTGAACCAATTATGATAACTTTCTTGGCAGTTGTGGTTGGATCTATTATTATCGCAGTTATTATCCCAATGTTTAATATTTATAGCATGATTGAGTAGGTGGAAAATGGCCATACTAATATTTATTTTGGGCTTGTGTTTTGGTTCTTTCCTTTTAGTTGTCGGTTTAAGAGTACCTAAGCATCAAGATTTTATCTTTTCGCGAAGTATATGCGATGAGTGTCAGCATCAATTAAAATGGTATAATTTAATACCTATTTTTTCGTATATCTTTCAAAAAGGTAAATGTCCTTATTGTCATAAAAAAATAGATTCAATTAATCTAATTATGGAACTAGCTACCGGGATTCTTTTCCTAATTGGCTATTTGCTATATGGTCTTAGTTATCAATACTTTTTATATTTAATTATAATTACTTTAATGTTACTTATTTTTATCACGGATTTTATTTATATGATTATTTTAGATAGTCCTTTACTAATCGCGATTGTTTTAATTGTCGTTTTAAAATTTGTTTATCTGGGTAAAGAAGCCGTTTTAATCTCTTTAGCCAGTGCGATATTACTTTTTTTAGTAATGCTTTTTATTCAATTTATCGGCCAAAAAATATTTAAAAGAGATGCTTTGGGTGGGGGAGATGTCAAATTTGCCTTTATTATAGGCTTAATTTTAAACTTTCGTTTAGGTTTAGTTACTCTAATTTTATCGACTTTTTTAGCTTTACCTTATTCCGTGGCCTCTTTATATATTACTAAAAATAATGAAGTACCTTATGGGCCTTTTTTAGCTGGAGCTTTAACAATTGTCTTTGTCTTTTTGGATAAATTTCAAGCCTTAATTAATTTTCTTTTTAATTTATAACCATAAAAAAAATACCTTAACGGTATTAAATTATGTAAACTAAGATTGATGCTACCACGCTACCAATCATAACTAAGAGCATAAACCAAATTAATAATTTTTGAATGGTTTTCTTTTTCAAACTTTCCACCTTCTTCAATTTGTAATAAATTTATCATAATTTTTAATCTTTTGCAATATGATTTCTTAGGTGATAGAAATGAGGACAAGCATTAATAAGAAATTATGGTTGTTTCTAAGTATAATACTGATATTAGGTATAGGTAGTGGTATAGGTTATGTTTTTCTCTTAAATAAAACTAATCAAAGTTTATTAATTAATAGTACTACTAATTTTATAACAACTTTAAGTTCCCTAAAGATTAATTATTTTCTAAATCATATTTTAGTTTTTCCTTTTTTAATTATTAGTTCCTTTTTTCTAATTGGAGTGCCTTTAGCTTTATTTTATTTATTTTATAATGGGTTTTTAATGGGCTTTCTTTTAGCCAACTTTATTTTATGTTATCATTTTAAAGGTTTTATTTTTGGGCTATTTTATCTTCTAATTACTAAATTACTCTTTATCTTTTTACTATTTATAATTTTGCCTAGTTTATTAAAAATTGCTTCTTATATCCTCAAACTTTTAATAGGTAAAAGAAAGTTAAATAAAGATTATATTTTATTATATTTAAAAAAAGGTATCATTTGTTTTCTTTTTATTTTCCTTAATGATCTTTTTTTATATTTTTTAGGCGATAATTTGGTAAATATCTTTAAATTTATAATAAATTAGGTTATACTAATATTGTGATTTTTTATGAAAAAAGTAATTGTGGGCGTAAGTGGCGGAGTAGACTCGGCGGTTGCGCTATATTTATTAAAAGCCGCTGGTTATGAGGTTGAAGGGCTATTTATGCGCAACTGGGATAGTTCAATTAATAATGATAGTGAAGGTATCACTTTAGCAACGGATATTTGTCCGCAAGAAAAGGATTATAATGATGCTTTAGCGGTTTGCGAAAAGTTGCAAGTTAAATTGCACCGGGTTGATTTTATTCAAGAATATTGGGATTATGTCTTTAAATATTTTTTAACGGAATTAGCCCAAGGACGGACACCTAATCCCGATATGTTGTGCAATCGCTATATAAAGTTTGATTTATTTATTAAAGAAGCCGAGAAATTAGGGGCTGATTATATTGCTACCGGGCATTATGCACGACTTCAAGATGGTAAATTATATCGGGCTCAAGATAAAAATAAAGATCAAAGTTATTTTTTGGCAGATGTTAAAGCGGAACAATTTAAAAATGTTTTATTTCCTTTAGGGGATTATGTGAAAAGTGAGGTTCGCCAAATTGCTTTAAGAGAAAACTTACCAGTTGCGCAAAAAAAAGATTCGACGGGAATATGTTTTATTGGGGAACGGCACTATCAACAATTTGTGCAAAATTATTTAAAGAAGAATCCAGGACCAATAATTGATGTGGCAACCAAAAAAGTTATTGGTATGCATACGGGACTTATGAATTATACCATTGGTCAAAGACGAAATGTTGGCATCGGGGGCAATACTAAAAGACATTTTGTCTGTGGTAAAGATGTGGCTCAAAATATCCTTTATGTAACTTTTGATGAAAAATATTTATATTCCGATGAATGTTTAATTGAAAATGTAAATTTTATAAGTGAAGAGCGACCTACAAGTTGTACCGCTAAGTTTCGTTATCGGGGCGAAGATTATCCGGTGATGCTAGAATATTTAGCCAATAACGAGATCCGAGTTAAATATCCCGAAATGGTCAAAGCCGTAACGCCGGGGCAAGCATGTGTTTTATACCTAGATGAAGAATGCTTAGGCTGTGGTTTTATTAAAAAGGTCAGATTACATAATGCTGATATATGGTATTTACCATAAAAAAGTTGACACTTAACTGTTAAGTTTTGTATAATGAAGATGTAAATAGATAGGTAGTGGTTAGTAAGTGAAAAGATTAAACGAATTATTACAAGAATTAGGGGTATCAAAAGTTAAACTAGCTAAATATTTAGGAGTTTCGCGGCAAATGGTGTATAATTACTTAGTTTTAGATTCTCTTGACAAATGGCCGAAAGAAAAGAAGCTATTATTGTTACAACTTTTAGATATTGAAGATGGGGAAGAGGAAACCATTAATAAAATTCAAGTTAATACGGATTATTTAATGAGCGTTGAAAAAAGACTTAATAATACCATGAAAGCGGCGAGTGAAACGGAATGTAGTTTTAGTACGGATAGTTTAACTAAAGATAATCGTTCACTTTTAAATAATATAATTTTCCTTTTAAAAGAAAAATTAGAAGAAGATGCGGATGGAACTAATGCGGATACCATTAGATACTTGTATTATTTCTTACAATCACTAGATAATATTCCCGAAATTAAGTATATGTTGGCCTATATGGCTAAAAGTAATGGCTTTATTAAACCGGATGAAAATGTATATGATGAGGATAAACAATTTACTTTTGAAGGTATTTTATATACAGCTTTATCTTTATACAATAGTGGCAATGCCAGCAAAGATAAAGTAATCGAAAATCACCGGTTATTTTTACAAGAAATTGAACAAAAAAAGGAAGAAAAACTAAGTCGGACCCAACAATTAACGACGGTCCGGATTCAAGCCTTAAGAGAACTAGGCTATAATGATATAAATGAAAGTAATGCTGTCGAAGTATTTGAAAAAATTGCAGAAATTGAATCACGAAAGGTCTAAAAATGAAGAAAAATAAGAATATAAAAATACCAAAATTAATTAATATTTTATTACTGGGAATTGTTCTTTTTTTGGTGGCTTTTATGATTTTACTAATTATCAAAAACAACAATAAGGTCGATAATGATTTAGTTAATGAATTATATTCTTATTTAGGTAGTAATGATTTATCCTATTGTGAAGGTCTATATGCTTATGGCGAAGGAAAAATTGAAAGTAAAGATGTAGCTGATCAAATTAAATTATGTAGTGCTTATCTAACGATTCAAGATAAAGTAGGGGAAAAGACTTTAAAAGCCCAAAGTAAAAGCAATATTTGCATATATCAAAAGAAAAAATTTGCGACTGATAATTATGAAGGGGATACCTGTACTTTAAAAGAGTTTGCGCCCTCAGATATTGCCCCTGTTTTAAGCCAAATGTATAATGTTGAATTGCAAGATTATCCTGATTTTAATGTCGATGATAATCTTATTTGTCGATATATTGATAAAAAATATTATTGTGGTTTAGCGGAAACTATTGTCTATTCGACAATGGAAGAACCTAAAACCTATCGGGTGGTTAAAAAAACAGTCCAAAAAGATGACTATTTTTACATTTACGATCTATATTTAAAAATCCATGATGGTAAGTGCTATTTAAACAATACAACGGCTAAAAGTGATGCCAAATGTACTGAAAAGTATCAAAAAAAGCAAGATGTTGATGTTAAATTACTTAAAAAATATGGACAACGCTATAAACATACCTTTAAATTAAATACGAAAACTAATAAGTATTACTGGGTTAAAAGTGAAGTAATCGAGTAGGGGTTATGAAAAGAAAAGACATAGTAATTGATATTGGTTTAATTTGTGCTTTTGGTGGCTTAATTTTTTTCGTCCAAGCTGGAATGATGGATAAGCTTGATGCTTTTATTTATCATTTGATAGCACCTTTAATTAATTCAAGGTTAACCTTGATACTTAAAATTGTGACCGCCTTTGGTGATACATTATTTATGATTATCATCACAATTATTTTATTTTGGCTTTTAAAACCCAAGGGCAGGGGTAAAGACATAGCAATATTAATGATTGTGACGACGATTATTAATAATATTATTAAAGTTTTGGTAAAACGTCCCCGGCCAACAATACTTCCTTTAGTAATTGAAAAAAGTTATAGTTTTCCCAGTGGTCATACCATGGCTGCGGTTACCTTGGCTAGTTTCCTAATTTATGTAATTTGGCAAGAGTGGGGGACTTTAAAGAAAACTAAATGTCTTTTATTATCACTTTTCTTAGGATTATATGCTCTCGCTATTATCTTTTCCCGCATCTATTTAGGAGCTCATTTTGCTTCAGATTGTCTGGGAGCCATCATTTTATCTAATTTAATCTTTCATAGCTATTTAACCTATTTTAAGCCTAAATTTTAGCTTAAACTCCCCTACCTGCTCTGTAACGAGGGGAGTAGGAGAATAAAGTTATATATACCTTATATTATATTTAATAAGGTATATTAATTAAACCTTATAAATTTATAAGGTTATATAAAACATTTTAAATATTTAAATTAGATTTAAAATCTTAATTGCAAAGTTTTTAATTTGAATTTGTTCGTGCATCCTAGATCATTTGTAAGGAAAGTATCTAATGAATCTAATAATGAATAATGTATTAAATAAAATTAGCAATATTTACCATACTTTAGCCAAAATATCATATTCAGAATAATATATATTATGTTAACTTAATCCTGGCGAGAATAAAATATAATTGCTTTACTTATCGTATTGTAATACCTTTTAAATACTCTTTCAAAACCATTTGCACAAACATATTTTGTAAGTTCTATTTCTAGATGTATTGGGTCCATGGATTTATAATCTTTTATAAATCCATAAATATTGTCCAATATTTCCTCTTCGCTTAAAAGATCGTCAAAACTTTTAAAATAAGTATTTTTAAAAGAATTAGAAACAATAACTTGTGTTAAATCATATTGATATTTATCTTCATTATCAGCATGTACTAAATACCTACAAGAACCTCGCAAAGATTTAATATGGTTTACAAATCTAGGGTCAATTTCTAAACGCTTTGCTAAAGATTTTTCAGTTCTAGGATTATCAAGACTTAAGATTAAATGTACGTGTTCCTTTTTCTCTTCTTCTTCGGGAATATGCTTTATATAAGCATAATTCTTAAAACTACCTTTTATATCTTGTAATAAATCTTTATAACTCCCCCACTCCGGATAAAGCAACAACATAAAATTACGATAACGTTTTTCTTCAATTTCCTCACTAGATGTAGAATCTTTTTTATAAAATTGAACCATATTATAAAAAAACCTCCATTTTTTAATAATTTCCCGAATATATGCACCTTCCAGACGATGCACAAAAAACACAAATAACCTTATAGTCGTAGTAGCGGTTATTTGTAGCGCTTCGCGATGGGCTATCTCGCCCATACCTCGAGCAATAATTTTATTAGGTTGTTATAATGATAACCAACCTAATAAAATCATTTTCTAAAAATACTAAATAAGCCACCAAATATAGCGTTATAAAAAGAATAAAAGCATACAAAGATAATACCTAAGACAATACCGTCATGAATAGGTTCACCTGTAAGCATATTAGCAGCAATTTCTTCAATATTCATATTAAATCCTTTCCCTAGTTAAAAATATCGCAAAAACAAGACCTAAAATAAAAATTAGAGTAAATTGCGTATTTTTATTAGTTATATAATTATCTAACCTAGTAGAACTAATAGACCTACTAGTATCAATATTAGAAATAATAATATTATTTAAATTAATAGTCGTTGTATTTTCATTAATTGTAGAATATTCATAGTAATAGTTATAGCCATTTTGTAAACGTAAAACACGTACAATTTTGGAATTATTCATTGTAATACGGTTACCGGATAAAGTAGTATCGGATTCATTAGCAGTAACCAAATAATAATCATAGTTAGTTTGAAAAATAACAAACTTTTTAGTTGTTATATTTTCTATTTGAGAATTAGCCATATCTACTAAATTATTAGTGTAAGAATTCTCAAATAAATCATTTGTTGTAGAATAAGTAGCAGCATGAACCTTAAAAGGTATAAAAATTAATAAAAATAATAAAATTAACTTTTTGATAATTTAGTCCTCCTTACAGATTTTTTAAATGCTTTAGATAATTTACGAGTTTTATAACTTTCACTACTTCGTACCTGTTCACTACGTTCCGCCAAAACAGAACCAGACTGACCAATAGTTAAAACTACCGTTATTAATGGGACTAGTATCATAATTGTTAATAAAACTTTAAGCAAACTAGTGCCCATGAATTGTATATTATCCATAATATTAAAAGTTTGAGAAAAAATAGAAACAACTTGAGATAAAAACCAAGTCATAAAATAAGTTATATCCATAATTAATCACTCTTTCCAGCATTTCTACCAATTACAAAATAAGCAATAGAAATACTTAACGTTATAATAGCAAATGCTTTAATCCAAGGCGGAAAAGTAGCGATAACTTCAAAAGCAATTTGCACAATGGATATTAAATATTTGAATACCATACCGATAGTAGAAATAATATCCATTACCATACCGAAAACGGTCTTTATAATAGTCGATAAAAAATGAAAAAAATTAATAATACCTTTCAAAAGATCACCGTCCTAAAGCCAATTTAATAATACCAATAGATAAAATAGCAATAAACATACCAAACACAGAACTATGAGATTTAAGAAAACTAGTTAATGTATCCCAAATAAAAGAACTAGAATTGCCGTCAATACCAATATCAATAGAACCCATATCGGCCTGTTTAGCAATATCCATTAAACTATCCTCAGTATCTTTAAAGTCGTCATATTTACTAGTATCAGGTTGTTCCTTATCTTCTGAAGAGATATCAGCATTATTCATATCGTCCAACTTTTTATTAGCCTCATCTTGCTTTTTATTAGCCTCGTCTAACTTAGAGTTAGTTTGGTCTTGTTTAGATTTTAAATCATTTAAATTAGAGTTAACACCGTCTAACTTAGAATTAGTTTGAGTAAGTAAAGACGTTGTATTACTAGAATAATTACTTAAAGTAGATACAAGACCTAAAGTTTTTAAAGAAGCCTCAAAATCTAAAGATTCAGTAGAAGACTGAGGAAAAATAGTAACAGATAATATATCGAAATAAATACCATAACTAAAAGTATTATAAAGCATATAAATACTAGAAAAAGACATATCATATAAAATATAATATTCGCCCAAATTATCATTTGTATGGAAATCAAAAGAAGAGGAAACATTAGAATCAAAACGATAAACCATTAAAGAACCATTATAAGAATTATTAATCTTACATGAGCCAATTTCAGCAATAAAAGTTAATTGACCAGAATATGAATTAAATGTACCACTAGGACCATTAGTACAAACAGAAATATAAGCATTAAAAAGTTCTTGCATATAAAAGTCCGAACGCCAGTGAAAATTAATAGTCGCGGGAGTATAACCTGTACCTAAAGGAACAGTATCGCCTAAAGAATAAGACTTACCGCCAACAGAAAGGCCAACATAAGGATAACGAATACCAACAGAACCGGCTTTAACGTGAGACACGAAGAAAAAAGATAGTATAAAAATACTAAATAAGAATATTATTCTTTTCTTCATATAAAACACGTCCTTTCAAACTTAATTCGTCATGTGTATCAAAATAACGATAGTAAAAAGGTCGAAAAGTCAATTTAAAGTTTGATACAAATAACATCTCTAAAAAATTACAAAATCTATATCCTAAGGTCAAATCACTTGTAAACTCGTTAATATTAATCTTTCGATAAATCCGTTTAGCAGACGTAAAAGAACGAAAACCAGGGATAACGGATTTACTCATATACCATAATTCGGACGTCAAATCCCTAACCTTTTTGTCGACATTTTCAAAGTTTTGAGTGCAATAAATAATATCACAACCAAGATGTCGATGTAATAAAAAGAAATCACGTAGTTCCTTAGAAAATGTCTTAAAAGACCTATTATCAGCGTCCATTGTTATCTCATCCCAAAGAATAAGAGTATTCTTAAACTTATATTTTTCTAAATCATGATAATCTATCATAGTAACGCCACGTATTTGAATATTTATAGTATAAATATGATCATACCGTCGCTTATTCTTTTTATATTCTCGAACAAGAATAGTACTCTTACCTACACCTGGGACGCCAAAATAACCTTTTATCATATTATCTACCTCTAACTAAACAAGAGACTAGACGACAAATCCCATAAAATGCGCTAGCAATAAACAAAAATTTCGTAAAATAAAAGTCAAGAAATATTGAAATATCAAACAAAATAGCACCTCCTAAAAAAGAAAGGACTTACTAACGTCCGATTAAACGACCAGCAAGTCCAATTACAGCACCAACTACAAAGATACCAACTGGTAATAATAGTAATGGTTGGTCCGCAATGGTTGATACTAAACTACCAACCCAAGTCATAATTTGCGTAAAAATTGTTCCTAAAGCTTCCAAACCTGTCTTCACACCTTCCACCTCTGTGGCTCCTTTCTCCTACTCAATTTATGACTACCAACGGTTACGATAGTTATTTACTACTATGTAGACCACTTTTGGTTGTCGACGGAACTTTAATTTTAATTTTAGCAATTTTTCACGTCTAATAAAGCGTTTACGCATTATTTCGTTATAAGTAGTATAATTTATCAATTTACCCTTATAACGCACCAAAATGGCTAAAATCAACCAATTAAAATAGATTATGTCGTTAACCTTGCGGTTATCTCCTAACCTTTCACTATAAAGATTATCTATCTCTTTAGTAAAGGTTATTCCTTTTTGCAAGTGATAGTAGACTATAACGTAATGTCTTCTATTTTGGTTAACTTGCAACGGTAGTTTTTTCTGTCTACCTTTTTTAATTCAAACTCAATATTGACAAGTTTATTAACATATTTGCTAATAGTGTCAAAATCTTGGGCTTTTCCGGAAATCTCTTCCAATACATAACCTACAAAATTATTTGTAGATTCTACTAACCGTGCAATTGTTGTAGATGTAAACTCTACTGTTTCACCATTTTTGGTAAAACTGGCACGTTTAGTATTGAGAATCAATACCTTTTCCTTCATTTTTCCTCCTATCCCCTACTATTAAAAGGAGCGGCCTATGAGTAGGACATAGGCCTAGTACACAATAGACAAATATTGTATACAAGTATATAATAGCATACACAAGTGTACATTTCAATACAAAATTAAACAATTTATAATATTTGTATAAAGGAGCAAAGAAAATGGATTCAGTTACTATAACTTTTAGAACTACGGAAGATGTAAAAAAGATACTAGACAATATTGCACTAGAAGAAAACAGAACATTATCAAACTTAATAGAAACAATTCTATTAAAGTGGCTAGAAGATAACAAAAAAGATACGAAATAGTATCTTTTATTTTACACAACTTTACTGTATATATTATGTTAACTAAGCTGTTGCAAACTTTTTTCTAATATGTTAAAATGATGGCAAAGGAAGTGCTTTATTTGAAAAAATATCTTTTACTCTTTTTAGGAATATATTTAACCTTTGGTGCTTTTTATGCCCCACAATTACCTGATTATGTTTTTGCTTACTCTTTGATATTTATTTTACTGGCAATAGTCTGTTTTTATTATAGTTATAAGGATTTTAAGCAAAATAAAAAAAATAAAAACTACTATTATGTTCCTACTCCTCTTTACAAAATCAATAATCAAAATAATATTAATTATAATCAAGAAGATGATTTTTATTACGTTACGAAAAAGTTTTTATCGGCCAATGAATTAAGTTTTTATCGTAAACTTAAACCTTTAGAAAATAAAGGATACGTTATTGTTCCTCAAGTAAATCTTGCATCTATCATCGAAAAACGAAATGCGCGTTATCATGCGGAATTATTTCGCAATATTGATTTTGGGATATTTAATAATGATTTTGAATTGCTGTTATTAATTGAATTAAATGACCAATCCCATCAAAAAATTGAACGGCGTGATCGAGATTTAAAAGTTAAAAAGATTCTGATGGATTGTAATATTCCTTTAATGACTTTTTATAGTTCATATCCTAACGAAAATGATTATGTCCTTAATCGTGTTTTAACCGCAATTAATAATAATAATAATAATAATCAAAATACTAAATAATTAAAAATAATTAATGCTCCCCCTACTCCAATACCTAGATATAGGTATTTTTTTAAATTAAACTTCTGAGCTTTAGGTAATATCCCATCGATGGCTAAAGTAATCATGATCCCGGCAACTAAAATTAAAATTAAACTAATTAAACTATTGGAAATAAACTTATGTAGAAAGATAAAAGCCAGTATGGCGCCAATTGGTTCGGCAATACCCGAATAAAATGTCTTTAAAATTGCTTCTTTTTTTGATTTAGTGGCATAATAGATTGGTACGGCAATACAGATACCTTCAGGAATATTATGGAATGAAATGGCTAGAGCTAATTTTAGACCCAATTCCATATCTTTATAGGAACTCATAAATGTGGCAATTCCTTCTGGAAAATTATGTAAAATTAGGGCTAACATATTTAAGATACCAAGTTTATATAAATCACTTTTATTTTTCTCGGCCCGAGCAATTAATTTATTTAAATATTTTATTAAAATAATACCGATGACAAATAGCATAAGACATAAAATAATTCCTTTGGTTAAACCATAAGTTTGTAATAAAATATAGGTTGATTCGGGAATTAAATCAGTAATACTAATCCCAATCATAATACTTAAAGAAAAGGCCAAGGAAGCCGTAATAAATTTGGTAATATTTTCTTCTTTAAATTTAAAAAGAATGACTAATCCCCCTAGAATAGTGGAAAGCCCGGCTAAAGTTGAAATTAATAAAGCACCAATTATTTCCATACCATCACCCCTAAATTATATGAATTAATACCTTAAATTAAACCATAATAATATTGGGAGGTAAGAGAAATATGAGTAACGCTAGAAATAATAATAGAGCTAATAATCAATCTAGATGCAGTAACAAAGCTAATAATAAATCCAAAAATAGTGCCCGCAATTCAGCTAGAAATAATGCTCGTAATTCAGAAAGTAGATAGTTAGGAAATAATAATTTATTTTATTTCTATTCTTTTTCTATTTTAGCTCGAGGATGATTTTGATAATCTTCTTCGAGTTTTTTATTGGAAATATGAGAATATATTTCAGTAGTACTCAAGTTTTCATGGCCTAGTAATTCTTGGATTATTCGCAAATCCGCCCCATTATTTAAAAGATGGGTCGCAAAAGAATGGCGCAAAGTGTGGGGTGAAACATCTTTTTTTATTCCCGCTTTGCGACAAAGTTCTTTTAATATTTTAAAAAAACCAACGCGACTAATGGGATCACCATTTTTATTTAAGAAAATATAATCAGTATTGTTTTTTAAAAGAAACCGCCGATAATCATTAATATATAATTTTAAATAATTTAGGGCCACATCCCCAATAGGAATAATTCGCTCTTTCTTCCCCTTCCCCATTATTCTAATGGTACAATCATCAAAACTAATTTCGTTAAACTTTAAATTAATTAATTCACTAATGCGAGTACCGGTGGCATACAATGTTTCTAGCATCGCTTTATTACGGTAATCTAAGGGTTTTAGGCACTGAATATCTAAAAGGCGGTCTACCTCTTCTATCGTTAAGTAATTAGGTAGTTTCTTTTCAATTTTCGGCATTTTGATGGCCGTACAAGGGTTTTTAGTAAGTTTTCCTACCAAAATCATGTAATTATAAAAAGAGTTTAAAACGGTAAGATAATGAGCCTTAGTTTTGGCGGTACATTCCATTTGTCCTAAAAATTGCCGAATATTATCCTTGGTTAAAGATAAAATATTTTGATTGGCAAAATAAGTGGTAACTTGTTTTAAGTTTTCATAATAAGAATCATAGGTATTTTTTGCTAGTTTTCGTTCGTATTTTAAATAATCTAGATAATCTTGAATATTCTTATCATTCATTTGCAACCTCGTACTTTAATTATAGCGCAAAATAAAAAAACGATAAAGTTATTTTTTCACCCCTATTTTATGATATAATGTATAGCAAGTTATGAAAGTTTTTGTGCAAGCAAAAAGTTTCATAACAGCATTGTACTATGATTTCTAACGACTAAAGTCCTATAAGGAAAAAGTAAAATTGTAATAATCCTTAAAATAAAAGGAAAAAGCAATTAACTTAAAAAAAAGATAACAAAATAGTTATAAAACTAAAATTAAAGAAAGTTAAAGAGATTACACTAATAAGTGTAATGAAAAGTAAAATAAGGAAATAAAATATTAGAGTCGGAAGAAATTAAAATTAGAATTGGATAAGGAGAATTTACAAGAAGGACATAAAAACTTATGCAATTCTTTTTTTATAGAAATAGAAAAATCACTAAAAATCCTTTGTCCAATTAAAATACGACATAACTTAATAATAGATTTTTTGCTACGATTAGTAAGTAAACCATAGTGTTTGATTTTAGTAAAATATTTAGGAAGAACATGAAGTAAAAATCTCCGAATAAATTCTTCGCCTGAGATGGTCATAAGTTTAACAATACCATTATCTTTGTAATCTTTGTACTCAAAGGTAACAGAAGTATTAGAAATATTTTTAATTCTTTCATTAGAAATACAAATACGAAAAGCATATCTACCAATATATTCAATAACATTTTCCGCTTTGCCTTTGGGTGGTTCAATGTAAGTAATCCAATCTTTTTTATATAAAGGTTCTAAAAACTTATTTAAATTTTTAATCTTTTTAAGATGTTTTAAATGATTAGGGAGTTTTAAATCTAAAGATTTAAGATAAGCTAAAAATTTACCTTTAAATAAAGAAGATAAAACTTGAACTTTGAAAAGATAATTTTCTTGGCAATTAATCCATTGATTGTTGTTAATTCCACCACCAGTAACAATAGAATGAATATGAGGATGAAACTCCATATTAGAACCCCAAGTATGAAGGATGGAAGTAATACCTGGCTTAGCACCTAACCATTTAGGATCATTGGCAAGTTCTAAAATAGATTCACTAGTAGCTTTAAATAAAATGTTGTAACAATCTTTTTTATTATAAAGCATAATATCATTTAATTCATAAGGAATAGTAGTAACAATATGAAAATAAGGACAATCTAAAAGATAAGAAGATTCATTTTGAATCCAAAGTTCTTTTTGATAATTTTGGCACATAGGACAATGTCTAT
>CANQZX010000004.1 GCA_947628445.1 uncultured Bacilli bacterium | reverse complement strand
AACACTTCGTCGATACCTACGCGTGTATTGGACTTTCACCAACTAGATATATGCCATGCACGGCACACACAAAAAAATAATCCTTATTGTTTTTAAGGATTATTATTAATTTTTTAATTATTCCGCTTCGTTTTCTTCAACAGTGGGATTATTGTATTCTTCAATAATCTTTTCTTCAAACATAGCTCTAGTTTCAGCATTAATTGGATGAGCGATATCTTCGTATTTATCTTCGCCTATTTTCCGACTAGGCATCGCAATAAATAGTTTATCTGTTCCTTCAATAATACGGATATTTCTGACAACAAAGCAATCGTCTAAGGTTACTGTTGCATATCCTTTCATTCGAGAACCTTCTCTTTCAACTTTGTGAACTCTAACTTTTGTGATTTCCATTATCTTACCTCCAATTTATTATCAAGTTCTAAATATATTGTACTTTACTTGGTAAATTTTTGCAATATTTTTCCCCTAAATTTTTACAAATATTTTATTTTTACCTCCCCAGTTATAACATCCCGATAAGTAAAACTTTTTTCTTCCCCATTGATTAAAATCGTAAAAATATTGGGATAGATTTTATAAAGAATCCCTTCGAAACGATCTACGCGATTACGCAGGCCATAGACTGCGACTCTAACCTTTTTATTTAAATTACTTTGTAATTCGTTTTTAATAATATTTAGATTCATTTTCTTGCCCCTTTACCTTGGATAACCCACATACATTAAACCATTACAAATAATTCCGCCCATCCCATCTTTGCCATATTTGGTTTTATCTAAAAGTTCAATTAGATCAATCTCTTTATTTCTTTCAGTTAAAGCAATGGTGCTCGCAATTATGGCTGGATCAAGTGTATGAATATTAACCCGTTTGGGACTTGAAGCAAAATTAGCCCCGGCTTTAATTAATTCTTCGTAATTACTTTGACAAGCCCCAGCAATAATAACTAATTTTTCGTGACTTTTTTCATACTTGCGGGCCACCTTAACGGCTTTAATAAAATATTCGGAGTTTTTATAATTTTTTAAATCATGAATATCCCCTTTTTTGCGATAGTAGGCATCGTGGCCTGTAATTATGACCACATCAGGTTTATATTCTACGAGTAACGCCATAATTTGTTCATAAATATTTTTTTCATTTATTTTTTTGCCGATAGCCATGATATTATTTTTTTTATAAAACTTTAAACAACGATTTAGATACTCTTCATCCCCGTCAATATGTAAAACCTTTGGGGGCAAATAAAAATAATCGCCTCTTTCTAGGTTATCGGCTTCAATCTCCACCTCAAAATCTGCTTCTTTATTATCTTCACTATAGGGTTTTAAATCTTCCATGGGGCTGTCGGCATAAAGGCGTTCTTCAACCCCTTTTAAATAAAAAGTGCCATTTTTTATGTTGATAACTCTAAAAACCATATCATTATCGTAACTATTCCGGGTAACTAAATCCCCTTTTTTTATATCCAAAAGTATTCACCACTAAAATATATGCGCTATAAATCAAAAAATACAAAAAGATTATTGATACCAAACTCAATAATCTTTATTGTTTTTTTATTTTGTAACATCCAAGTTAGAGGCATCTTGTTGCCATTCCGTTAGATAGACATCTCCGCGGAAATCGTCCGTACTGTTTTTCAATGTACTATATAACTGATACCGTACCTCACTACTTTTAGCAAGTGTATTATCGTTAACATCGGCTTTTAAGGCCTCATAGAATTTTTGAACATATTCTCGAGCATTAACAACATTATTTAAACGATCTAACTTGCCGGCAATATCAGCGAAACGGGCCTTTTTGTATTCTTCAAAAGTTTGATATTGACCATTTGTAATGGTTTTTAAAGCCATAGCATCGCTTTTATAATTGGCATTACTTAAAGCCAGTTTACCGGTATTTTCATCAACCGGTGTAATGGTTGCCGATAATGACGAATAGAAGGTTCTTGGTTCATAATGGATATTACTTGCGTATTCCACGAAACCATCATTATAGCCCGCATAACCTAACATTTCATAACTAAACCATTTGAAAGAATAAGAATCAGGGAAACCATAAATGTTATTTGGTTGATACCAGTGAACGACATTATAACCTTGACCACCATAACGGCCTGGACCCCAAGTAGAAACTTTCTCAAGACCCGGATACAACATTATGCGTTTATCTACTAAATCGTCAATCGTTTTTAAACTATCAAAGTCAAAGTTTTCAACTAAAGCCAAATTAGTATATTGCGTGTTTGAATAAGCCACATTTTGGGCATATGGATCGTCTTTGTAGGTCTTCGGTTCAACTGGATGCATTTGACCATCGTCACCAAGATATTCCGTATAGGCCTTTGGCACTTTGGCATTATCTTTAAACTCGACAATCTTATTTTCGTTTGGATATGATACTTGCACGGCGAGTTTGGCTTGATCTTCATGCGATAATTGCAAGAATGCTTGGGCTTCTAAATAATCGGCCGTATAAATGGCTTCAAAGGCCTTATTATAGAAATCGTGAATCTTCGTTGCGGAATTAATCCGTTCTGGCGTTAAGTTTGAACCGACAGCTTGATTCTTCGCATTTAAAGCATTTAAATCAAAGTTAATAGATAGATTCATTACAATGCCAAACTTTTCGAATGATTGCATTAAGAAAGCATCGGCATAATCTTCTCCACCACCGCCATAACGCCGTCCATTATCTCTTAAGAATAAACGAGCATCTAAATTATGGGCTGATTCGTGGGTAATAGTTTTAAAGGTTACGTGACCAATATCAAGGGAACCATCGGTTGTTAAATCACTATCTAAAACCCCTGCGGCTTGCATTTCAATGAAATAACCCCAAGCGGCAGCGTTATTGCCGGCCGCGGCTGGCCAAACATTGATAACCTCATTAAAGTTTTTATGGAATGGATCTGTTGTAGAAAGAGCCGTATTATAAGTACCCGTACCATCTTCATTTTTCGTATACCGTTTATCTAAGATAAAGAGATGGGAATCATTAAATAAACTCTTATCTTCTAGAATGCTATAAGCCGTAGTGAAATATCTTTGTAACCGGGATGTATAAGTTTCCAACTTGGCTTTGAAAGCCGTCATTTGCGCCGCATCAAATGGATTACTCATATAAGTTCTTTGGGAACCAATAATAAATTCGGCGGGACAAGAAATGATATAAGCGGCATTTTCTGGTAAAGTCAAGATTGGTAAAATATAATTACGCGCTTGTGGTGCCAAATAACCATCTGGATATTTTTTATCTAAAATAGTTAAATGATCCCACAAAGTATACAATATTTCCGGATGTCCTTCAATTGGCATTTCGACTAAAATACCTTTAAATTGAGTTCTAACCCAGTTAGCCATATCGGTTTCATCACTAAACTCTTTGACCATATATTCTAAGAAATCTGGTAAGTTTTCTAATTTTGTATAGTTACTTAAAACGGTCCGATACCGAGTATTCGTGGCTGTCGTATTAAAGTTACCACCCGTTGGATCACTCAAGAATAAATCGGCCACTTTATCAGGCGTTAAATCTTGACCAAAGCCCTTCATATTAAACATCACAAAATCATACAATTTCATTTTACCAATTTCTACATCGTAGAATCTCCGTAAATAATTGTAGGTATATAATGCTCTTTCAAGTTTTTGATTTTGTTTAATTTCTCGTTCTAAGTAATCATTAATTGGTTTATCATTTAAGGTATTAACATAATCACTATTAGCCAAATATTTTAAAACGAATTCTTTTAATTCTTTACTGGTTACATCATTATAGAAATCTTTATAAATTCGGCTATCATTACCTGTTGTTAAAATATCTAAGTTACCACCATAATCTAGGCCTTGTAAATAATTAGTTAAATTATTAATTACTTGGCTATTCGTATCAATGACATAATGTGGATAGTTATAATCAATACCTAAACTTAAGATGCGATAAGAAGCCACCATATCATAAGTTTTATCGTACTTAATATCATATTGGGCTTTCGTTTTATCGGTATAAACAATTATTAATTTAGCCACTTTTCGGACATCTTCATTCGTTAAGTAGGTTACAATATTACCTTGATTATCAAGAGCCACAAGATGTTGAATCTTTTTATTAATTAAGTTTTCATCCGTAATGTTTTTACCGGCTTTAACAATTTTATTACCATCATAGTAAGGCATTAATTTAAGTAAATTATTATATAAGTTTTCTTTATTTTCGTCATAATCAGTATTTTCCGCACTATCGACGATGGCTTTTCTTTCGGCTTGTAAAACTGGTAAGTTATCACTAGAGACATTATTTAAATACCAATTATCACTTGTAAAATTAAGTTTACTACTAAATAATTCTGGCGTGATATCTTCGTTCGTAATTTTGATTTCCGTTTCGACTTTCGAATCAGGATTAGATCCGGATACAACATAGTAGTTGTTGGTGCTTTCCTTCCGATTGCCGGAGATTGGGTAATCAATTACACCATAACTTAAACTTAAGTTATTTTTAAAGATGGCATTTGAACCACCACAGGCCACACCACAAATAAGGTTACGACCCATACCACTATCTAGGTTAACTTTCGCGTAATTGTTGGCAATTGTACCACCAGTACTAATCATCCCGATTAAACCAGCCCGGTAATTCCAACCCCCGGTTATGGTACCAGATGCATAACAATTTATAACATCTGTATTTGAGGTGCCACCAACTAAGCCCCCAATTTGTTGTTTATTAGCCCAACCAGAAGAAATCGTAAAGTTAGTCACACGACAATTCTTAATCGTGGAATCAGTCGCGGTTCCCACAATTACCCCTGCCGGAGCATCAACATTGTTATTTTTCGTATAACGATCGACAAAAATCCGATCGAACGTGGCTTTTTTGGCCGTAAGAGCAATTGTTCCAGAGCCATTAACGGGACTCATATTAACACTTTCTAAACGAAGATTTTCAACTGTTCCGCCTTCAACACTTAAATATAGTGGTTTAGTTAAGTTTTTAATGGTAAAGCCATTCCCATTAAAGGTACCCGTAAATACTTTATCGGCATAAGTTGTCGTATCAACCTCAATGCCACTAGCATCATAATTCCGGGTTAAAGTTATATTATCATTATTTTTAAGTTCGGCTAGAAGCGTTCTAAAAGCATCTTCGGGATGGTATTCATTTCGAGCCAGACCATTATCGGCAACTCGCCCAAAATCAATTGAAACCTCGTTGGCTTTAACATCGCCACCTTTAGTCGCATAAGCTAAATCAAGAATAATAAATAAATGATTATCTTTAACAGTTACCTCTTTAATCCGAGCCCGGACACTTGGTTGATCTTCTAATATCGCCTCCACAAAATAAACATCTTTATTTTTATTTAATTCTTCCTCCGATACTTCTTCAATCAAAGTAACTTTATCGTAGTCGCCATCTTTTTCTTGTTTATATAGGTTAATATCAACAATACTTTTTAATTCAATATTATTTTTATCTAACGAAATAATTTCATCAAGGAAGGTTACATCGCCATAATAGTTATCACTATTTTTAGTTGTATCAATATCACGATCATAACTACCAACAACTTTGACAAAGTACCGAATAATATTAGGATCCTTCGTCAAGGTTATTTCTTTTTTATAAACATCGTTATAAACAACCGTGCCATTTTCGGCTGTAATAATTACATGGGCTTCATCTACTAAAGAATTATCCGCATCCTTATTAGTTAATATGACCTTTATTTTATCATTATCAAAGGTATATTCTAAGTTATTAAACTTAACAGGATCTTTTAAGATTTCAACTGAAACATTTAAACTATTTGGTAATGTCACTTTTTGACCATATTCAAAGATAACATCTGTAATTGTTAGTTCTTTTTCCCCGGCACTATGATAACCATCAAGAATTACCTCATAACCAGTATCCGTTTTTGTTAAAGTATATTCTTTATTGTTAATTACAACATTGGTCACATTTAAACCTAAATCGGTAAACTTACCAGTTATATCTAAGCCCAGTTTAATTTGTTCATTCTTTTCGTAATATTTTTTATCCGTCGTAGCGTTGGTAACGGTTACATCTTGATAAGTTTCTTTATTATATAAACCATACTTAGTTTCTAAAATGTTTTCCTTTAATTCATTTTTATCTGGATCTAAAGTATTAGAATCTAAATCAAAGGTTGCATTAAAGATTAAATCTAAAACTTTGTCTGGCGTCACATTTTCAAAAGTTACATGTTGCGTTCCAGCCGTTGTTATTTTTTCTGGACTACCCGTTTTACCATCTAAAGTTAAGATACCTTCGGTAAAGCTATTATCGTTTAATCCGGCCTTAGCATCTAAAACAATATCAAAATCAAAGGTTACTTTGCCACTGGCATAATCTTCATTACTTACTTTTAAGTTCGTAATCTTTGGTTTATCTTTTAAAATTTCTACTTGAAGCGTTTTTTCGTTAGTAGCAAAATAATCGGTATAAATATGCCAATAGGCATTGTTAGCCAGTTGCACCCGATTGGTTTTTAATTCGAAAATTCCCGCTTCACTTGGCACTTTAACTGTCGCTTTAATTAAATAAGTGGTCCGACCGGTTTTGGCATCGGGAGCAGCAATCGTACTAATTGGACAGTTTAAACCATTAATGGTTATGTAATTAAAACCACCATAAGAGCGATAACTAGTGATTCCTTTACCAATATTTATTTCAAAAGCAACCGTAAAAGTACTATTTTCTTTTGAAATATACGGACTTTCGATACGCTTGTTCTTTGCATCAATTAAATACATATCCAAAATTTGAATATCTTTAGGACTTAAAATATCTTTTTCCCCAATATTGGCATTGTTATAATGATATTTATCAGATAAAGCATAGTTAGCATAAATAACCACATTATAACAACCATCGGTCGAATTATCGTATTTTAATGAAGCCTTGACTATGTTATCTTCTAAAGCCGCGATTTCTTCAGCATTAATTTCTTGTCGAGCGGCTATTTTCTTCGTTGAATCAAATAAAACAATAAGCAAACGGCTAACTGCATCATTTTTATCATTTAATTTAAAAGTAACATCAATGGAACTATTATTTTTATTATCCGTTAAAACAATATCTTCCGCTTTTGGTGCTTCCTTTAAAACAGTATAGGTTAAAGTATTCGCTTCATAATCTTTTTGATTTTCAAAAGTTTTTAAAGAATCTAATAAGACACTATTAAGTTCAACAGTATGTTCACCAGGTGTAATACTTGCCTCAGATAATATTAATTCATATTTGCTTTCATCAATTTTAGATATTTGGCTATCTTTTAAGGCTTTATTATCGTTAGTTAATTGGGCACTAATGACTTTAGCTTGGCGGGTATTCATACTTTCAAAAGAAACAATTGGTAATTCTCCTGGTTGCAATTCATCCGTTATTTTTACATTAGTTAAGGCAAAATCATAATCTCCCCCGATAACATAATCATGATCAAACATTACAGCATCGGTATAATGATTATCTATATCATAGATTTCACTATCTAAGTCATAAGTCCCAAGGATTTCTATATGATATTCTTTATCCGCTTCTAAAGGTATATTATTGATTTTAGTTGAGTCTTTTACTTTTTGACTAATTATTTTATCATTACCTTCAAAAATATTAACTGTTCCTTCAATGAAGGCTTTATCCGGATCAACCATATTAAAGCTGATGGTGCCTTTTTCATCATCTAAATTGAATTTATTAATTGCCGGTTTAACTTTTAAAATATCTTTTATTAGGGTTAAATTAACTTTAACCGTTTTACCATTACTTAAAACGACATCCGTAATCGTAAATTGCCATTTACCAGCTTTATCTGGTGTAGTAAGCGTTAATTCATAAACCCCATCATTTAATTTAACATCGTAATATTTATCACCAATTTTAAGTTTTTCTATTTTAACATTACTAGGTTTGATCACGGCATTAAAATGGAAAGTTACCTCTCCCTTATCAAGATAATAAGCATTATCTTTGTCTTCCGTTAATTTAACCGTTGTTTTTTCGGTAGTTTCTTGAGTACTACTACCAGCATCGGCAATATCAACTTTACCATCGTTATTAACATCGTAATCAGAGTTATGATTATCTTTGCTATTGTTACTATTACCCTTATTTACGGGTTTAGTGTTGCTACTACCATTACTATTGGAACTTGGCTTTTTTCCGGTTTGGCTAGAGTCGGCATTTCCACTTGTTTGATTTTGACCTTGGCCTTCAATATCAATTAAGTATTTAATAATATCTTGGGCATCATCGTAATCTTTAATACCATCGTTATTAACATCGCGTTTTTGTCCATTTAAGATTACTAAAACTAAAATTGTTCCCACGGCTAAAATCAATATTCCATTTAAGCCAATTAATAGGCCACGACTAGCTTTTTTGGTAACTAAAAGGTAAATTAATAAACCAAATAATATTACACTGCCAATGCTTAAAACAATTATTATTGGTTTGGTAGAAAAGACTTTAACTGTTTTTTCTTGCGTTTCCTTTATCGTGTTTTCTTTATTATTAGGGATGGTATCACCATCTTTAGCATCCCTAGTAATTAAGACTTTGGTAGATACTTGGGGAAAACTAGTTTTACTTTCCCCATCAGAAGCCGAAATATTAGTTAAAGCAATATTGGTCTTACCCACATTAGCATCATCTTTAACTTTTAAACTTATTTGAAATAAATTGTTTGCTACTTGACCGGATTGGTTAATTAAACCAAACTTATGGTTGCTTGGATTGTAACTAATTTCGACCGTTTGATCACTAGGCATAAAGTTGGTATCATTAATTCGTTCAAAGACATTTTCATCATAAGTTAAAGTGGCCATTAACGCATAGGTTTTATAATCCTTTGGTAATTTAGCACTAATATTAACTGTATCACCAGCTTTTAAATCGGTTTTATTAACTTTTAAAGAAATACCTTCCGCGGCGAAAACTGATCCTGGAAATAAAAATATTGTTAGTAAAGTTATTAAAAATAATTTAATATTCTTCTTTTGCATTATAATATACCCCTTCCCTAAACAAATTTTGTGATATATTCTATAATAAAAATACGCTTTTTTCAAGATTTTTTTGCATATTAAAACCCAAAAATAGCTTCTTAAAATTATTTTAGCATTTTAAACGCTATAAATAAAGTTTTATTTCGTATTTAAATGGTTAAATAAGCTTACGAATTCCTCTTCGCTTAATTCTTCGGCCCGAACATTTTCGTCATGATGATATTGTTTCAAGATTTCTTTGACTTTCACAAAGTCGGTCGCTCCCAAATTATTTTTTAAAGTCTTTCTCTTTTGTTGAAAACATCTTTTTAAGAATATTTGATAAGCTTCCATATCCAGATTGGCGGTATTTTCCCGCGGTTCTAATTTTAAAACCATGCTATCAACTTTAGGTTTAGGCCAGAAAGCCTCCCGGCTAACATCACAAACCTTGGAAATATTAAAATAATGTCTTAAATAAAGAGTAAAATAACCATAATCTTTGGTATGGGCATCGGCCATGAAACGCCACCCCACCTCTTTTTGCACCATAATAATAATTTTTTTTACCTTTATTTGACTTTCAATAATTTTTTCTAATATCGGAGTTGTAATATAATATGGTAAATTCCCCACGAGATAAAGATTTTCGTAAGGTATTTTTCTTAAATCATTATTTAAATCAGCTTGCAAAAAATCGGCAAAAATAATTTGCCGTTTGGGATTTATAAAACGAGCAAGTTCTGGCTTTAAGTCTTGATCTAATTCATAGGCTAAATAATAAGAGTTCAAAGGAACTAAGGCCTCAGTTAAAGCGCCATGTCCCGGCCCAATTTCTAAAATTAAGTCATTTGAAAAAGCCGTTACTTCCGCGGCTATTTGACTAATTATATTCTTATCTTTTAGAAAGTTTTGTCCTAAGCTCTTCTTAGCTTTCATCCCAACCACTTCGCAAAACATCATAGGTTATTGAGCTTCGACCAATATATTTACTAGCGTATGCTTCATCGGGCACTAATAAATCGATGGCATTACCCCCAACACCCCGGTCTAAAACAATAGCATATACCTCACTATCCGAAACCCGATTACTATTAAAACGGATAATTGATCCACAAGGCAAGTTTTTAGATGAAGCCACAATCCGCACAGTTCCGTATGTGGTATCCGGATAAGTAACGGTCCCATCCTTAATATTATAACTTGGCATACAGCCTAGAGTTCCTCCACATAAAGGACAATTATAAGCATAACCAGTTAAATCACCCGTAAAAGTATCCTTAGGCAAATATTTATTAGCTTTATTAACCTCGATTACTTTTAATGCCATCGTGGATAAATTAATGGTATTATTAACATTCTTATTTTCAATTTTAGTTTCATAAATATTGGCACTGGTATTGGCCACGAAAACTATTAAAACTACCAATATTAGACGAATCATATAGTTGAAAGTTTTTTTCATTTTTCCTCCTTAATTGGATAAATAAATTATAGCATTTTTAGGCCGAATTGTCAAAGAATTCCCCCAATTGGTGATAATTGGTAAATTCCCCAAATTATATGAAAAAAGGACAAGTTTTATGTCCTATTTTTTATCATTAATTTTTCTTGCGCGACTTGAACTTGGCTCAAACGGAATATAAAAACCAAAGCGGCCATTGCCCGCGAAAAACTCATTAAAATTATTAAGAACATCTTTTTCTAAAAATCCGTTATTTTGTAATTTAGTCACAAATTCGCTAAAGCGCACAATAAAGATTTCGCCATTATGACTCAAAGTTTCAGCTTCAAGGGGATCACCACTATAAATATCCGCACTGTATTTCATTTGAATGGCTAAAAAATTATTTAAAACATCATTTATGGTAATGTAATTATATTTTGGTTCCTTATAACCCATTTTTTGGCATAAATCCAAAAAAGTTTTGGTAACAAAATAAGAGTAATTTATGGCTACATTTAAATTGGCAATATCAATTCCTTTTTGGGCACCTTCGAAAATCATTTGGGGTAAGATTTCACTAACCTCAGCAATAGCTCCATCAACATTATTTTCTCGCATAATTTCACTAGCTAACATAAAAGGTTTAAGTTTTCGCATGACATAAATATCTTCGGCTTGATAATATTCCTTATTAGCTACATCTTCCACTTTTAAGTTTTCTTTTAATTTAATTAATTCTTGTTTATTCATAACATCCTCCTTAAGCACAACATTTATCTTAAAACAAAATACTCTTATAAGCAAGAGTATTTTGTTAAAAAATTGGGCCAAATAATTTAATAATATTTGCATTGGTTTGTCGGGCTACCTCAGCTACCGTTATGCCCTTAAGTTCGGCAATAAATTCCGCAATATTTTTAATATATTTGGGTTCATTTTGGCTTCCTCGATAAGGATGGGGAGTTAAATATGGGGCATCCGTTTCTAAAATAATATTTTCTAAAGGTATTTCTCGATAAACATCTTTAATATTAGAATTTTTAAAAGTTACGACACCATTGACTCCTAATAAATAGCCCATTTTAATGTAGATTTTTGCTACCTCTAAGCTTCCCGAGAATGAATGGATTACGCCTTTGACATGATATTTCTTTAAGGTATCAATCGTATCTTGGGTGGCCTCCCGACTGTGAATAACCACCGGCTTATGATAATTTTCGGCAATTTTTAGTTGGGCTTCTAAAAGTTTTATTTGTTCTTCCTTGGATGTTTTTTCATAGTGATAATCTAACCCAATTTCCCCAATTCCAATTATTTTGGGATTTTGACAATTTTCTTCCACATAAGCTAAATCCGCATCGGTATATTCATGAACATTTTCGGGATGTATCCCAATTACCCCATAAAGAGCCGAATTACTTAAAAGTTTTAATATTTCTTCGTTACTTTTGGTATCACACCCCGCATTAATAATATATTTAATGCCCGCTTCTTCGGCTCTTTTTAAAACATCAGCAATATTAGCGTAATACTCACTATAAATATGAGCATGGGTATCAACTAAAAAATTATTCACTAACCTCAATCCTTTGAAATAATATTTCTGCTTTATTTAAAGTTACTTCTTCTAAGCCACCGAAGGTATCAAGAGAATCAATAGATCTATTTTGGGTATTTAATTGATCTAAAATTCTTTGACTAGTTGTTGGCATAAATGGAGCTAGTAGAATAGCACAGATCCGAATGGCTTCTAGAATATTATAAATGACGGTTTGTAAACGAGCTTGTTGCGTTTCGTCTTTGGCTAAAAGCCAAGGGGTAGTATCATCAATATATTTATTACATTTCCGTAAGACCTCAAATATTTCTTCTAAAGCTTCATTAACCTTAAGTTCAGCCATTTTAGCATCAACCTTTTTTCTTAAATCAGTAGCACTATTTCGTAGATCGCAATCAATTTCTTCCATGGCTTCGGGATTTAGTACTTGACCATCAAAGTATTTATGAGCCATGGTAATTGTCCGATTAACTAAATTACCTAAATTATTTACTAAATCGGCATTAGTCCGCGTAATTAAAGCTTCTTCGGAAAAAGTTCCATCAGCACCAAAAGGTACCTCTCTTAAAACAAAATATCGAACAGCATCAACGCCATAACTAGCAATATATTCCCTCGGATCTTTGTAATTACCCAAAGATTTAGATATTTTACCCCCATCAATGACTAACCAACCATGGCCAAAAACTTGTTTAGGTAATGGAATATCTAAAGCCATCAGAATCGCGGGCCAAATAATTGCGTGAAACCGGGTAATTTCTTTACCGACCAAATGTAAATCTGCCGGCCAATATTTTTGATATAATTCAGCACTTTCGTCAGGATAACCTAATGATGTAATATAGTTAGTTAAGGCATCTAACCAAACATAAATGACATGATTAGGATCCATTGGCACTGGAATTCCCCATTTAACAGAGGTTCGCGATACACATAAATCTTCTAACCCCGGTTTAATAAAATTGTTAATAAGTTCATTTTTCCGCGATAATGGTAAAATGAAATCCGGATTTTCTTCGTAAAATTTTATTAATTTGTCTTGATATTGACTTAATTTAAAGAAGTAAGCTTCTTCGGTGACTTCTTTAACTTCCCGGCCACAATCGGGGCATTTACCATCGACAAGTTGCGTTGGCGTCCAAAAAGATTCACAAGGAATACAATATAAACCTTTATAAGAACCCTTATAGATTTCACCTTTATCATATAATTTTTGAAAAATTGCTTGAACAGCTTTGACGTGTTGTTCATCCGTTGTCCGAATAAAATAATCATAGGAAATCCCTAATTGTTTCCATAGATCTTTAGCATTTTCAATAATTTCATCGACATATTCTTTAGGACTTACGCCTTTTTCTTCCGCTTTTTGCGCAATCTTCGCGCCATGTTCATCCGTTCCGGTTTGAAAAAACACATCATAACCATTTAATCTTTTATATCGGGCTAAAGCATCAGCAATAATTGTCGTATAGCAGTGTCCTATATGAAAATTAGCACTCGGATAGTAAATTGGGGTTGTAATATAATATTTCTTATTCATTTTTTTCACCTTTTTAAAACCTTTCTTATTTCATAAATATTGGCAATCGTCGGAACCTTAATTTTTTCACCTTCTTGACCAATATAAATGGCTGGCATTCCGAGATCTATTGCTCCTTTAATATCGACATCATAAGAATCGCCGATCATCACACATTCTTCTGGGCAGCAATTGCCCATCGCTAATAAATAACTTTGGGGATTGGGTTTAATAAACTCATCGCCGCCGATAATCTCACGAAAATACTCGGCAATACCCGCATTTTTTAATCGTTCTAGTTGCGAAGACTTAAACCAATTGGTTAAAACCACTAATTCATAACTTTGTTCTAATTCGGCTAGTAACTCGCATAATTTTTCATCTCTTTTACTCATTTTGCCTAAATATTGTAAATATTTTTCGAAGAAAGAAAGGGGAACATTTAAGCCAAAAGTATGATAAAAATGTTGCTGCATATCAGGAAAATTAAAATTAGGATAATATTTTTCATAAGTGCTTGCAAATTCCCCTTGCCGATGGTAATCCAAGTCCACATGATATTCCGCTAAAACCTTTTTAAAGGCCGCGAGATATTCAGGGCACCAATTAATCAAAGTTCCATCTAAATCAAATATTAATCTTTTTGTTTCCATAAATTCTATTACCCATCCATATTTTTATAACTAATATTATGGCCAATCCTCCTTTCCCCAAAAAATAAAAGTCATAAACTAAGGACGAGTTTACCCCGCGGTACCACCTTAATTCATGACTTATTTTCATGCTCTTAAATCTTAACGCGATTAAACGATTTGACTCCCAAATTCATACTCCTTAGATTCCAATATTTCCTTTGCACCAGGTGGAAACTCTCTAAAAAATTCCTCTAAGTACCCATTTTTTCTTCGTCAATTAAGACCATTTTATCATTTAAAATTGGGAAAATCAACAAATATCAACTTTTTCGGCAAGAATTTTAGCAAGTAGCTTAACAATTAATTTGTAATCAGCTGGCTTCGTCGTATTAATTATAACCATGCCCAAAGAATCCATGGATGAAATAATGGGAGCCATCGAAAAATAGCCGGTGAGTGTTACATCATCAAAAGTTAAACTACTGCCTGCTTGGTCAAATAATGATTCCCGTTCATCAATTAAATTAATGATTTTTTCGTTTATTTCTTTGCCAATTAAGGAAAAACACTTTTCATTTGCACTAATAATCGTTTCCCGATCCGTTATTAAAATGTTGGCTTCAATTAAAGAATCTAAAATATGACATAATTTATTACCAATTTCGGTAAAATTATGCATTTGATAATGCTTTTTTAAACAAATTGCCTCATTATCAATAAATATTTCTAAGTTTTCGCCATCACGAATACTTAAGTTTCTTCTTATTTCTTTGGGAATAACTATTCTTCCTAATTCATCGATTTTTCGCGTTACGCCAGTTGCTTTCAAGTACTTCACTCCAATTCTTTTTTTAGTTTGGCGTTTTTAGTCCCGTATTATACTTAAAATTGACAAAGACCCACTTTTATGCTAGGATATGTCTCAACCAAAAAGGGGGAAAAGGTTATGAATTATTTAGAGGCCTTAGCTATTTTCGGCTTAAGTGACGATTATACTGCCGAAAAACTTAAAAGTACATATTATACTCTTGCTAAAAAATACCACTCTGATATTAATAAAAAAGCTGATGATGCCATAATGCAACAAATTAATGTTGCCCATGGTATTTTAAAAGAACAATTAAAACAACCGCGGCTAATAGAAAAAGCCGATTATCAACAAGCTATTTTATGTTATCAAACAAATCCTAAACTTTATCCTAGTTATCTTTCTTCTTACCTAGATAATATTAATAGCTTGGTAAATATGTTTTTGGTAAAATTAACTCGTTTTGCCATTCAAGACTGTACTAGTTTTTACAATAATGCATTAAACAATATTAGTATTTTATATGCAAAAATTAAAGATAATTATTTTAAAGTAAATATGATTGATGAAACATCTATTAAGGAAAAAATTAACTATAATTGCTCTTTTGCTTCATTTTATGAACAATTAGAAAGTATAAATGTCCGGTACGGAAAAAAAGCGGAATTAGAACAAAAACTCGATGCCGAAATAGAACATTATAAAACTAATCCAGGTTATTCTCACTTACAAAATATTCTTTTAGAATATAAAAATAATTACCTTAATGATTTTAATATGACCATGAATATTTCCGATATTATTGCCGATTTTCATCAAAAAATGGAAATGATATTCGTAGAATGTTTTACACTTTTGAAAAAAATAAAAACAGTGTTAAATTATGTAGCAGAAAATAAAAATAGTGTTAATCCTAGTATTCAAGAATTAATAGATAATGTTCAATTTGATTTATTTTATTTAGATATCGACAGTGAAAACTATATCAATACTATTTTTCAAAGTCAAAGTAATTTTACGGTTTGTCTAATCAAAATGGATCACTACATAGCTAAAATTGCAAGCCTTAATCAACCTAATCGCATTAAAGTGGATAAAACAATTTATTTAGATGATAAACCTTTAAAACAAAACATCCCTTTAAAACTTAAACGCGATCCAAAAGCAATAAAACGATAATTTTAAAAACCCCGTTTCGCAATTAAAGAAACGGGATTTTTTTATAGGACTTTTTCCAGTAATGTAACTAAATAAAAAATAAAATGTTTTTCTAAATTCTTATAAAATAATTGGATTGTTATTCGCCGGTTAGCATATTTGATATTAAAGCTCCGGGTTAAGGATAAGGCCTCAAGTAAAAGCTTATCCCCCTTAATCGTGGCGGATATTTCCTCTGGTAACTCAATTTCAATCATTCGATCTGTTTGGGTAATTCTTTTAATACCATGTTTTTGGGCAATTTTTTCAAACCATTCTTCATACATATAAACTAGTAAATCGTTGTTAATTTGGCCAAAACGATCTTCTAATTCTTGTTTTATTTCGAGTAATTTAGCATAGGAATCAATTTCGTTAATTTTTTGATGGATTTCAATTTTAACATCTTCATCGCTAACATAATCATCACTAATGTGCGTCGCAACATTAATTAAGACATTTAGGGAATCATCCTCTTCTTCTACGGCAATGCCTTGTTGTTTTTTCATTTCATCTTCAATCATTTTCATATAAAGGGATATCCCGACGGAATCGACAAATCCGGCTTGCGAAGCGCCAAAAATATCGCCCGCCCCCCGAATACTTAAATCGCGCATGGCGATACGATAACCACTACCTAATTCCGTGAAATCTTTAATTGTTTCTAATCTTTTAATGGCTATTTCATTTAAAACTTTGTTTTTAGCATATAGCAAATATGCGTAGGCAATTCGGTTGCTGCGCCCTACCCGACCTCGAATTTGATATAGTTGACTTAAACCAAAACGATCGGCATCATGAACAATTAAAGTATTAACATTTGGAATATCAATGCCACTTTCAATAATGGTCGTACAAATTAAAATATCATATTTTTGATCAATAAAATCTTGCATTATTGTATCTAATTCATTTTTTTCCATTTGACCATGGGCAAAAGTAATCCGGGCCTCAGGAATCAAACTTTGAATATGAGCTTGATATTTTTCAATTGATTCGACATAATTATACAAAATAAAGATTTGTCCGTGACGCGATAATTCTTTATAAATAGCATCGCGAATAATTAAATCATCTTCCAAAACCACATAAGTTTGGACCGGATACCGATTTATCGGGGGCGTATCAATTAATGATAAATCTCTTAAGCCCGACATGGCCATCTTTAATGTACGCGGGATTGGCGTCGCACTTAAAGTTAACACGTTCACATCATTTTTATATTTTTTAATTTTTTCTTTGTGAGTTACGCCAAAGCGTTGTTCTTCATCAATAACCAATAAGCCCAATTGCTTAAAAGCCACATCTTCACTTAAAAGACGATGGGTACCAATTACTAAATCAATTTTACCACTTTTTAAACCATCAATAATTTCTTTGCTTTTTTTGGGAGTTACATGCCGATTCAAAAGAGCAATTTCAATCGGCCAATCTTTAAAACGTTCTTTAGCCACTAAAAATTGTTGTTTCGATAAAATGGTCGTTGGACATAAATACATTACTTGATAATTATTTAAAATAGTCTTAAATATCGCCCGCATGGCTACCTCAGTTTTACCAAAGCCCACATCCCCACATAATAGTCGGTCCATCGGAGCGCTTTTCTTCAAATCTTCATTAATTTCGCGAATCGTTTTTTCTTGATCTTTGGTAAGTTCATAGGTAAATGAATTGGCGAAGGCCTCTTCTTCCACAAAATCTTTATATTTGGCACCTACTACCCTAATTCGTTGTTGATAAAGTTTGATTAAATCCGCGGAAATATCTTTAATCTTATGTTCAATATATTTTTTCGTTTTCGCCCAGTTTAAACTACCTAATTTGTTAATTTTGGGCACCGCACCATCTTTATCCGAATATTTATAAATATTACCGATTTTTTCCACCGGAACATAGATTTTATCGGTTCCTTCATAAGCAATTTCTAAAAAATCCTTAGCCATACCTCTTACCGTTAACGTTTTAATGCCTTGATAAACCCCAATCCCATGGGCTAAATGGACTACATAATCACCCTTTACTAATTGATCAAAACTCTTAATCTTTTTTCCAATACGGTAATTATTTTGATAATTAATTGGTTGATGGTGAACTTCTTCTAAATCATTTTCCCCAATGACAACATATTTATCGATCATAAAACCATGATTAATTTTTTGTTTTAGAATTGTAACATTCGGTAAATATTCTTTAATTTTAGCTATTTGTTTATTATTTGATAAAGCCAAAATTACCTCTTTACCTTGTTTTTTGTACTTAGCGATATCACTTTCCAAACGGGGAAAATCTAAATTATAATTGCCAATTGTCGTAGCATGATAGTTATTTTTTCCCGTACCAAATTTATTTAAATAAGTTGTATAACTGGGATTAAAATCGTTTAACTCATACATTAATTTGGCCGCAATTTGATTATGATTTTTATATTCAAAAACATCTTCGGCAAGTTTGTGATAAGCGGCCTCAATTTGCGTTTTATCAATAAAAATCACTTTAGGATTTTTGGCATAATCAACTAAAGAACTTGGCACATCTGTTTTAATTTCGGCAACGGCTTTAATATTAATCGTAGTAATTTCAGCTAAAGAGCGTTGGGTATCTTCATCAAAATAACGCAGTGAATCTATTAAGTTACCATCAAATTCAATTCTAACAGGATGTTCCTCATCAATAGGAAAAATATCTACAATAAAACCGCGAACGGAAAATTCCCCAGTTTGGGTAACCATTGAATCTTTCCGATATCCTAAATCAAGAAGTTTTTCAACTAATTCATCTCTTTTTACATTCATGTTTGGTTGAATATTTAGCCGATTATCACTGGCAACATTAGGTAAAAATTTTAAATATCCCATTAAATTAGTGACAATAATTAAATGTTTATTATCGCGTAATTTATCAAGCGTTTCTAATCTTTTATATTTAAGTTCGGGACTTTCCGCCACAACCATCGAAGATAGAAAATCATCCATTGGAAAAAGAGCCACATCATTCGTATATGTTGCTAAATTATTAAAAAGCATATTGGCTTCATATAAAGAATTAGTTACAACTAAAACATTTTCCTTACTTAAATTAAATAATTTATGGATATAGATTGTACATAATTCATCCGTTAAGCCCGAGATTTCATAATCATTGGCATATTTAAAAATTTTATCTAAAAAATCCATTTTAACCCCTACTTTGTATTATAGACATTCATAGTTTTAGCAATCCCGTTTTCAATAAAAGAGGTAATAATATCGTTAAAAGTTGGTTGTAATTTGGCTAAGATTTCGGCTTCTTGAGCACTAAATTTACCTAATACAAAATCGATGGTATCGCCAGTTTGATTATTACCAATACCAACTTTTAGCCGGGCAAAATCATCAGTACCCAATCTTTGAATAATCGATTTTATCCCATTATGGCCTCCTGAACTACTTTTTTTCTTTAATTTAAAAGTACCTAGAGCTTCGTCCAAATCATCTTGAATTATTAAAATATCGTCCAGATTAATTTTAAAATAATTTACATATGCCGCCACCGCATCACCGGATAGATTCATGTATGTTAAGGGCTTTACAAAATAAACTATTTCATTATTAATCGTGGTTTTATAAAAAAGAGCTTGCATTTTATTTTGCCAATTAACGGCACCCAAGTAATTATCCACAATGCGGAATCCCACATTATGTCTGGTGCCATCATATTCTTGATCAGGATTGCCTAAACCAACAATTAACTTCATAATTACTCCTTTCGAAATATATTTTGATAACTCGATAAGTTACTAACATTTATTATATCATTAATTTTTACCCCATAGTTACCATGTTTTTGAAATCGCATTAAAATAATTTTAAAATGGTTTTCCCCCGTTACAACAACTTGTAATTCTTTCAACTTTAATTTGTATTTAGTGGCCGTAATAATGATTTCATCAATTCTTTCAGGCCGATGAACTAAATAAAAGCTACCCGTTTCCTTTAAAGCCGCGCTGGCTAAAGCAAAAATATTATCTAATGTTATTAATACCTCGTGTCGGGCTATAGTTTTTAAATCACTTTTGTTTAATTCTTGTTTATTAGCATAAGTAAAATATGGGGGATTACAGGTGATTATATCAAAATATTTCCCGGGAAATAAAGAAGGCAGATTTAAAACATCGTCATTTACCAAGGTAATTTGCTCAGTTAAATTATTTTCCTTAATAGATAAATCGGCTAAATGAGCAATTTCTTTTTGGATTTCAAAAGCATATATTGGTAAGCTTGTCCTTGTCGAAAGAATTAACGGAATAGGCGCATTACCAGTGCACATATCCAAAATTAATTGATCATTTTTATGAATTTTAACAAACTCGGCTAATAAAATGGAATCTAATGAAAACTTAAAACCATCTAAATCTTGATAAATATACCGGTTGGGATAATCAAAAAGATCGTTCTTGCGAATTTTATTCAACATAAAATTCCTCTTTATTACCATCAATTAAAACTTTATATTTGCGTTCCAAAACATTTACACTAATAACTTGGCCTTCACCTTTAGGTGTTGCAATCTTTTTCCCAATTTGAGGCATATTTTTATTATTTTTTTCATATAGTTCATCTTCATAGGCCAAACAACACATTAAACGACCACAGGCACCATTAATTTTGCTAGGATTAAGTGCGAGATTTTGATTTTTGGCCATTGTCATCGCCACACCCTCAATTTTATTTAAGAATCTTTGACAACATAATTTTTCACCACAGACACCCACGCCTCCAACCTTTTTAGCTTTATCGCGGGCTCCAATTTGGTGCAATTCAATCCGGGTGTGATAAATTCCGGCGAGTTTCTTAGCTAATTCTCGAAAATCAACGCGATCGTCGGCCGTAAAATCAAAAAGCAATTGATTTTTATCAAACGAAAACCGGGCACTTATAACATTCATTTTAAGTCCCAAATTTTTTACTAAGGAAATGCATTTTGTTTTGGCTTCTGCACTTTCTCTTAATATCGCCAAAAATTGTTCTTCATCTTCCTTTGTTGCTAGACGGACAATGGGTTTTAATTCCGCAACTTCGCCTTTATAATTTATTTCGGCTTGCACTTTCCCATATTGTAATCCATTGTCAGTATCCACAATAACATAATCGCCTTTTTGATAATCCTCACTTGATTTAAAATTATAATTTTTCCCATTATCTTTAAAAGCAATACTATAAACTTTAGCCATTATCATCACTCAATTCTATTACATATTTATCTAATAATAATTCTAAATTTGCATTCGTTTCGAGATTATCCAATAACGTTATTAACAAATTTACGCGTTTTTTTAATTCTTTCGTCGTTAAATGATTTAAAAAAGCATAATCTTCCGATCCATTGTATTTCGCGTAATAAATATGGAAAATCATTTTAAAAATTTTGCTAACATCGGCTCTTTCGGGATAATCATTTAGAATTACGCTTTTATTATACATAATTTTATCCACTTTGACTAGTTCTGTTTGCTTAATATATTTAATGGCTACATCTTGATAAGCTAAAACATCGTCCGCGATTTTTTCTTCATAGTTTAAACTAATGATTTCACATCGACTTTTTATCGTAGGCAAAACATTATTAATATTATTTGTCAGTAAAAACCCAATTACATTTTCACTTGGCTCTTCAATAAACTTCAACATCGTATTAGCAGCCGTGCCATTTAATTTATCGGCTTCTTTTATTAAATAAATATTATTTTGCGTATAAATTGGTTTATAACTAAATCTTTTTTTTAACTCCAATACTTGTTCTTTTTTTATCATTGTTCCATCAGGAGTTATTTCAATAAAAGATGGTAAATTGCCCTGATCAATTAAATTACATAAATTGCAGGTTGTGCAGTTTTCTTGATAATCACCTTCACAGTTTATTTGTTTGATGATTGTTAAAATATCTTGATATGCTTGGGCCATATCGTTAGTTTCAAGCAAATAAACATGAGCTAATTTTTGCTCATGATATAATTTAACTAAATTGGCTAACTTCGCTGCTACAACCACTTAAACCTCCTAAACTAAAACAAAATATACTCCAATCAGTGCTAGTAAACCCGGTAATCCCAAAAAAGTAACTAAACCAATGGTAATAAAATTTAAAGGAATTACAATGTTTAATCCTGAGGCAATTAAATCAAACCCATAAATAAAACAAAATGCTAGCACAATATTACGAACGATTTTAAAAAGATATTTTCCGACCTTGCTCATATAATCTACCTCTTTAAAATTATATGACCTGTCCTTCTTTTTATTCGGATATTTTTTTGCGATCCTCCAAGGCCTTGTCTAAGGTAATAATATCTAAGTAATCAATTTCAGCCCCCATAGGAATACCATAAGAAAGTCGCGAAATCGTAATATCCTTTTTTTCAAATATTTTCTTAATATAAAGCGTCGTTGTTTCCCCTTCAACCGTGGATTTTAATGCTAAAATTAATTCGGGCTTAGCTAATTTTTCGACTCGTTTAACTAAACTACTTATATTAATGTTTTCTGGTCCAATATTATCAATTGGAGAAATCAAACCATTTAAAACATGATACGTTCCTTTATAATTACCGACCTTTTCGAAAGAAAAAACGCTTTTATAATCTTCCACAATGCAAATAAGGTTATGATCGCGATTTTCATCTTGGCAAATGGGACAAATATCCGTTGCCGATAATTGACCACAGATTGAACAATTAACTAGCTTTTCTTTTAAGCCCGTTAAGGTTTCACTCATTTTGGTTAATTCTTCGTCATCTAAATTATAAGTTGCTAAGGCCATTCTTTCGGCATTTTTTTCACCAATGCCCGGTAATTTCTTATAAAAATTAATTAATTTTTGTAATGGTTCGGGATATACTTCTTGATTCATAATTACATTAAACCACTCATTGAGGCATATTGGCCCATTTTTTTATTAGTTTCTTCATCAATCTTTTTAAAAGCATCTTTGATGGCTAAAAAAATCATATCTTCAAGCATTTCTTTATCTTCTTCACTGATGGGACCTTCCTTGGTTATTTTAAAACTTTGTAATTCCTTCTTGCCATTAAAAGATAATTCGACCCATTCATATTTCCCGGGAAATATTTCATTATCGATTTCTTCTTTCTTTTTCGTTATTTCCCGTTGTAATTTTTGGGCTTGAGCCATTAAATTTTGCATATTCATCGTATTTCTCTCCTTTTTTATTTAATTTCGATTTTCGCACCATTAAAAATATCATTAGCAATTTGTTCGATTTCACTACTATTTTCTTTTTTTAATTCTTCTTCACTCTTTAATTCATATTTATAACCATTGTTTTTGTTTTTTATAAACTCTTGTTTTTCCGCTTCCCATTCCGTATTGGCTAAACAAATTAATTTTACGGCTTGTTTAAACTTTTTTCGGTATTCTTTCTCAATATTAGCAATTTCATTATTAATTTCCATACATTGATGCTCTATATTGGTCATTAAGATGCCATTATCTGGCGAAGAAGCCACCGGAACAGTATCCATTAATAATCCTTTTAATTTGGCCGGACACTCTTCTTGAAAAACATGCCAATTATCTTTTAAATGATTTAAGTCCTCTTTACTCGCGGCGACAAAACAATTATTTACCCTTATTTCTTTAAGGAATTCATTATTTATTTGAGTTTCTTTTTTAGGTTTATTATCTAAACTATCTTCTTTTTTTTCGGGCTTTGCCGGTTCTTCTTTAACTATCGTTTCTTTAGCCAAGATTGGTTCATTTTTTCCAGTTTCTGTTTCAACCTTACTTTCTTTTATAGGAACGGAATTTGCAGCCATAGTTTCATTATCTAATAAAATCATTTGAATTATGATATACGGATTTACATTAATATTTATTTTATTTAATTCGTCATTCAACTCTAAAATTATGCGTTTAATTTCTCGGTATGTTAGGTAATTTTCACTATTGTTTTCTAAAACATCGACTGCTTTTTGACTTAATAATTCAATAATTTTTTTAACCACTATTTTATAATTTATATTGGTCTTTTTTAAATCATTTATGATTTCCACAACTGTAGATGTATTACCATCATCTAAGGCCTGAACTAAATCTTTTATTTTAATTAAAGATATGGATCCTAATTCCTTAATAACTAAATCTAAATCAATTTTTTGGCCTTCTTTAGATAGTTGATCGAGCATACTTAGTGCATCCCGCATTCCCCCATCGGCTAAGGCCGTAATTTCTTTTAAACCATCTAGATCATACTTAATTTTTTCTTTTTCACAGATATTTTGTAATTGTTTCGTAATTAAATCTTCGCCGATCCGGTAGAATTCAAACTTTTGACACCGCGAAACAATGGTTATAGGAACGCTTTCAAGATTTGTGGTTGCCAAAATAAATATTACATGACTTGGGGGTTCTTCTAAAGTTAATAACAAAGCATTAAACGCACTTTGACTTAACATATGTACTTCGTCGATGATATAAACTTTATATTTTGCTGAGCTAGGCATTAATTTAACGTTATTAATTAATTCTCTTATCTCATCAACCCCATTATTAGAGGCCGCATCTATCTCAATAATATCGGGATTGCTCCCAAAATTAAGGCAATTTTGACATTCGCCACAGGCCTCGCCATCCTTAGGATTTAAGCAATTAATAACTTTGGCAAAAATGCGCGCCAGGCTAGTTTTTCCGGTACCTCTGGGGCCCGAAAATAAATATGCATGGGATATTTTTTCGTTGATAATGGAGTTTTTTAATATTTTAACTGTTGCTTCTTGCCCCACAACTTCACTAAAGGAATTGGGACGATATTTACGATATAATACTTTATAACTCATAGGTGCCTCCCATATATCAATATTATATCATATTATTTGAAATTTTTATGTCTTTTATTTGCAAAAAAATTACTTAATAATACCGAATAATCACTGGAAATATCAATCTTTTCAAAAGTTGTTTTTGTATATTCACTTTTATTAGCCAATTTATCTAAAAGATAGTATACTTTTTTAATTCTAGATTGTCTTATTATGGATTCACACATAGTACATGGCTTTAAAGTAACATATAATTCACAATTATCTAATTTCCATGTTTTAAGCTTTTTGCTGGCTTTTTGAATGGCATTTATTTCAGCATGACCTAGAATATTATTACTTTTTTCCCGAGTATTATGGGTCCTACTAATAGTTTTATGATTATAAACAATAACGCAGCCAACCGGTATTTCATCCTTTTTATAGGCCTTTTTGGCTTCCTTAATTGCTAGATCAAAATATTCTTTTTTCATTTTATCACCCAAACATTTGTTTTATATTATTTTATTTAAAATAAAAGTGCACACAAATAGGGATTGATATGGCTGCTATCTTCCGATTCTGACCAGGTTACAATATATTTGTTGCACGGCAATATTGTATCAAATATCATTTGTTTGGTCAATGTTTATTTAGTATATTTGTTTAGACAATTATATTTGCTTAATGTTTCACGTGAAACATTGTATTATTAAATTTTTATAAATAGTGGTATAACAAATTATTAGTCATTAATAAAGTATTTATTTTGATATTATCTTAGGACTACATATATTATTGTTAACGATTTGCGTATTAATTAGATTCATTGAATATCTCTATTATTTTCTATTTTTTAATAAACAATTAATATTATCATTATTTTTTGATATAGAATTAATTTATTAAAAGTGGTCCGGTTGAAATTACAATAAAGATTTTTACTATATGTTTCACGTGAAACATATAGTAAATTGTTTTAGAAATTATTTTTTTATATTTAATTTAATTTCTTTTTATAACACCATAAAAGTTTTTACTTAATAAAAATATTTTATATCTATCTAATTATATAAAAATAGAATGTTTCACGTGAAACATTCTATTTGTTTTACTCGTTGTTTGATGTATCTTCAACATTTTCGTTAGTTTCAATATCGGTTTTTTCAACATCTTCTTCCGATTCATGATCGACCAAACTAATAGTTGAAATTTGTTGATTATCTTTTAAGTGCATTAATCTAACACCTTGGGTATTCCGACCTAAAATATTAATTTGATTTATTGGCATCCGCATTGTCATACCAAAATTAGTAATTAAAATTAAATCTTTATCGCTATCTGAAACAATGACATCCACTAAAGGTCCATTCTTTTCGGTAATATTTAAGGCCTTTACACCTTTGCTACCACGTTTTGTTTCTCGATATTCACAAACTTTTGTTTGTTTTCCGTAACCCTTTTCTGTAACTACGAGAATAACATCGTCTTCTTTAACAATTTCACAGCAAATACAGTTAGCATCACCTAAGTTAATACCTTTGACGCCACTGGCCGTACGACCCATAACGCGAATATCGTTTTCATCAAATTTGACCATCCGACCTAAACTAGATCCTAGTAATACTTGATTATTACCTTGTGTTTTACGAACCGCAATTAATTCATCATCGCTTTTTAAAGTAATACATTTCTTACCAGAGGTCCGAATATTATCAAATTCATTTAATAAAGTCCGTTTAACAATACCTTTTTTCGTTGCAAATAATAAATATTTGGTATCTTCTTCTTTATTACAACTTATAACTGAATTAACAATTTCATCTTTTTCTAAAGGTAATAAATTGATAATTGGTAAGCCTTTGGATTGTCGACTAAATTCCGGTATTTCGTAGCCCTTGATACGATATACTTTACCTAAATTAGTAAAGAACATTACATAATCGTGGCTAGATAAGTTAAGCATGGCTTTAACAAAGTCGCCATCATTAGTTTGCATGCCCTTAATACCTTTACCTCCCCGATGTTGGGCTTTAAAGGTATCAGAGGTTGTTCTTTTAATATAACCTTTATCAGTTAATACTAATAGGACATCTTCATTTGGAATTAAAGATTCATCTTCGATATAATCGACGGCTGTTAAATCAATCTTTGTTCTTCTTTCATCACCATATTTATTTTTAATTTCCGTAAGTTCACCTTTAATAACGGCATCAATCTTTTTCGGATCAGCAAGTAATGCCCGTAATTCGGCAATTTCTTTTAATAAGTCGGCTAATTCGGATTCAATCTTGTCTCTTTCTAAGCCGGTTAACCGCCGTAGTCGCATTTCCAAAATAGCCATGGTTTGAGCTTCACTTAAACCAAATTTAGCCATTAATTTTGCTTTGGCTTCATCATCGTCTAATGCGCCACGAATAATTTTAATAACCTCATCAATATTATCTAAGGCAATCTTTAAACCTTCTAAAATATGAACTCTTTTTTCATCTTTATCTAAATCAAATTGAGTCCGGCGAATGATAACCTCTCTTTGATGATCAACATATTTACTTAAAATGTCTTTTAAGCCCAAAGTTCTTGGAACTCCATGGTCAAGCATTAAGAAAATAATACCAAAATTTGTTTGAAAAGCCGTATGTTTGTATAAATTATTTAAAACTACTTGCGCATTAGCGTCTTTTTTCAAGGTAATAGTTATTTTAACGCCATTTTTTAAATCGGTATGATAATCGGAAATACCTTCTAAGACCTTACTATGAACTAAGTCCGCGACTTTTAATTTTAATTCTTCAGTATTTACACCATATGGTACCTCTTCAATAATAATGTATTGGCGCCCATTTTTTTCTTCAATTGTGGCTTTACTCCGAATTGTAATTGAGCCCCGACCGGTTTCGTAGGCCTGTTTAATACCGGAATTACCTAAAATAATACCTCCCGTTGGAAAATCCGGTCCTTTAACTATTTGCATTAAGCCCATTGTATCTATTTCGGGATTATCAATGACCGCGATACAACCATCTATTACCTCACCCAAATTATGTGGTGGAATATTGGTCGCCATCCCAACGGCAATTCCCATTGTCCCATTTACTAAAACATTCGGAAATCGACTTGGCAAAACAACTGGTTCTTGGCGCGTGTCATCATAGTTATTTGCAAAATCAACTGTATTTTTATTAATATCTCGCAATAATTCCATGGAAATCTTGGCCAGCCGGGCTTCCGTATAACGATAAGCGGCAGCGCCAGATCCCATGATATTACCAAAGTTACCATGACCATCAACTAACATATATCGGTAGTTAAAATCTTGGGCCATTCTAACCATGGCTTCGTAAATAGATGAGTCGCCATGAGGGTGATATTTACCCATTACATCCCCAACTATCGTGGCACTTTTTCGATGTTGCTTATCAGGAGTTAAACCATTTTCTAACATATCGAATAAAATCCGGCGATGGACAGGTTTTAAACCATCGCGTAAATCAGGTAAAGCCCGCGAGGTTATAACACTCATGGAATAATTCAAAAAGGAATTTTCAATTTCTTCAACAATATTATTTAAAGCTAAACGATCTTTTGGTGCTTCGTCTTCGATTATTTCGTCAACTTGTTCTTCAGTTGTTTCTTCTTCATTATTAATGTTTTTTTCTTCGTCCATAAAACCCTCCTAAATATCTAAGTTTGTGGCATAACGAGCATTATCTTCAATAAATTTCCGCCGGGGTTCAACTTCTTCGCCCATTAATTTATTGAAAGCAGCATCGGCCTCAATAATATCTTCCACTGTAATCCGTCTTAATATCCTTTTATTAATATCCATAGTAGTTTCATTTAATTCTTCAGGATCCATTTCCCCTAAACCTTTCATCCGAAGTAAAACATAATTCGTATTTTTTTCTTGAAGTTTGGCAATATAAGCATCCTTTTCATCATCATCTAAGACATATTTAATGGTTTTACCATGCTTAATACAGTATAAAGGTGGGGTGGCCGCATAAACATGGCCTTGTTCCACGATTTGACGGAAGAACCGATAAAATAAAGTTAATAACAATACTCGAATATGGTCCCCATCGACATCGGCATCGGTCATGATTATAATCTTATCATATCTTAATTTATCAATATCAAATTCTTGACCAATTCCTGTCCCAAAAGCCGTAATAATCGTCCTAATTTCATCATTACTTAAGGCCTTATCTAACCGGGCTTTTTCCACATTTAAGATTTTTCCTTTTAATGGTAAAATTGCTTGATGCATACTATCGCGACCTTTAATCGCAGAACCGCCGGCACTATCCCCTTCGACTAAGAATATTTCGCAAGTTGTCGGGTCTTTTTCTTGGCAATCAACTAATTTGCCTCCAAAATTAACATGTGTATCTAAGTCACTTTTTCGCGTCATTTCCCGCGCTTTTTTCGCTGCAATCCGGGCCCGGGATGCCGTCATACATTTATCCACAATTAACCGTGCAATATCTGGATGTTCTAATAAAAATCTTTCAAAGCCATTACCAAAAATATCACTGGCAATTTTTCTTACCTCAATATTACCTAATTTGGTTTTCGTTTGCCCTTCAAATTGGGGATCAGGATGTTTACAAGAAATAATCATTGTAAGACCTTCTCGAACATCATCACCCGTTAAAGAATTATCATTATCTTTAATAATTTTGGCATTTTTCGCGTAATTGTTAATAACTCTAGTTAAGGCCGTTTTAACCCCATCTTCATGGGTTCCCCCTTCATAAGTATTAATATTGTTGGTATAAGAATAAATCGCCGGAATATAGCCATCATTGTATTGACATGCTACCTCTAATTGAATACCATCACTTTCCCCTTCAAGATAAACGATATCTTCATGAAGCGGAGTTTTATTTTTATTAAGCATTTGCACATATTCAATTATTCCACCATTATAGATAAAACTGTCACTTTTTTCATCTTCCCGTTTATCGTAAAGGTTAATTCTTAAGCCCTTATTTAAATAACAAATTTCTTGTAATCTTTTATATAAGGTATCGTAATTATAAACCGTTGTTTCTTGGAAAATATCAGGATCTGCTTTAAATCTAACAGTTGTCCCCGTCCGATTTTCTTCACATTCACCGATTACTTTTAAGGAATCTGTAGGATGCCCCCCATTTTCAAATCTTTGAAAATAGATTTTTTGATCACGATAAACGGTTACCTCTAACCATTCAGATAAGGCATTAACAACACTGGCGCCAACACCATGAAGACCACCGGATACTTTGTAACCTTCGCCGCCAAATTTACCACCGGCATGTAAAACCGTGAAAATTGTTTCAATAGTTGATAAACCCGTTTTTTCGTTAATCCCCGTGGGCATGCCCCGACCATCATCGCGAATTTCAATAATATTACCTTTATCGATAATAACCTCAATATCATCACAAAAGCCCGCTAAGGCCTCATCGACAGCATTATCGACAATTTCCCAAACTAAATGATGTAAGCCCTTTTCCCCTGTTGTTCCGATATACATCCCTGGTCTTTTTCGAACAGCTTCTAAGCCCTCTAAAACTTGAATATCACTATCCGTATAATGTGTTTCTTTATTACTCATTTTTCTAAACATTCCTTTCCGTCTCACTACGTTCGTCTTCAAGAAACAAACGACAATGAAAATAAATATTTAT
>CANQZX010000003.1 GCA_947628445.1 uncultured Bacilli bacterium | reverse complement strand
CCACCACCAGAACCGCCGGCATTACCATTTTCTCCAGCTCCACCGCCGCCGCCAGCAACAATAACAACCGCTGATTGATTGGCACTTAAACTTGATAATTTACCAGTAACTGTTGCAATATGAGTAGCACCGCCGCCACCATAACCCGCAGGAGCTGTACTACCAGCTTGATATTGACCACTACCGCCACCATTATAGCCGCCACCATTATGACCGCCTTGGCTTCCAACAGTAATATATAGTTTATCACCTTTAGTTAAATTAACATTGCCGTATGAATAACCACCTAGTCCTCCATTGCCACCCCCTCTAGCTCCCCAAACCTCAAGAATATAGGTTCCTGTCGCCGGAGCAACAAATTTTTCTGAATGACCAATATAATCATAATCTCTGGTTTTTTGTGTTGAATCTAGAAATGTCACTTTAGCATAGCCATTACCTGTATTACCGGTCATATTGCCTGTTCCATCATGGTTAGGCATACCTAAATTAGATCCTTTTTGAGTTGTCCAAATATGGCCTCCACCGTCAATCATTAAAGTATCTGTAAACTTAAATTCACTGTAGTGATCAGCCGTACCAGTATGCTCTATGGCATCGGCTGTTGCCGTTGCTGCGATAGCATTACAACCCTCATGGCCTGAAATAAACGATGAGCCGCCAGCACCAGATGATTTTGAAGCTACATTTTGGGATTTACCACCATAGTAGCCCGAACCACCGCCACCGACACCATCGCTGTCTCCTGTTCCTGAGCCATTTTTTCCTTTACCAAAAGCATAACCACTAGTTTGGGTAGCATATAAATTGGCACTAAAGACATTATTTGACTCTAAACCACCACCATAGCCAACTGAATAAGTCCATGATGCACCACCACCACCGGCAGCAACCATGATTCGGGATTTTAAGGAATCAAAATCGTCCCAAGTTCCACTTTCTAACCGAATATCGGTAGCACCGCCACCGCCGCCGGCTGTTTCATCATCGGCATTATCCCAAGTACCTCTACCACCGCCATTATAACCTCCAGCAGAGTTTTTCCCTTTAGCACCATTAGCCCCAGCTCCGCCGACATAAATATAAAATATTGTTCCTTTCTCTAGATAAATTTCACCACTAGTATAGGCCCCTTTACCACCGGCCGTACCTGCCGCATTATTATTTAACGATTTACCACCTTGGGCACCCCATAATTCAAACTTATAATTTCCCGTTCCCGGAGCTTCAAAAGTATAATATTCCGTTTCAGCATTATAAGTAAAATCTTCTTCATATTCTGTAACAGCTGCTACTTCATTGCTAAATTGCGATGTCATAAAAGCACCTTTACTATTTTTATTATTATCGGTAGCTTGTATCTTGATCTTATATGTTGTTGCCGGTGTAAACTCTTCAACATATTCATAATCAAATGTTCCGGCACCATTACTGACATCTGCTACCTTTTGGTTATTTACATATATACTATAGGTTGTTATGACCCCGGTTCCATCGGTACCAGTATAATTAACTAAAATTTTATCATCTTGTAAGATAAAATAATTAATTGTAACCGTCGGATAAATATATACGGCTGTGGTGCCACTTACTGTTTTTTCTTCTGATTTCCGATTATTGACATCTTCGACGTAGGTTTTAATATTATAAGTTGTACTAGGATCTAAGTTATTAATTGTACAAGTATTAGTTGTACTACTTACCCAAGTTGTTCCATCGACTGTACAATAATATTTACTTATTCCTGCACTTTTAGCTGTGGCATTGATTGTTACTGTTAAACTGTTCCATTTAGTCTTACTAGCATCAATGGTTGCACTTTCATTTACGGGATTATTGTATACCACATTTTTAATTACACTATTATTACTTTTATCAGTTATTTTTGCATACAAAGTATAATTACTAGTAGCATTAACACTAAAAGTATGTCCCCCACTGGTACTACTAGTGGTCCAACTACTATTATCAGTACTAAATTGATAGCCTGTTAAAGGTGCAGTTGTAGGATTTACACTGGCAGTTACTTTCATTTCACTGGCACTGGCACTATTTAAGACCAAATTAGGAGTTGCTGCTTTGCCAGTATATGAGACATTACCAGTTAAAGAAATATTGGCTCCCACATTTCCTACGCGAACATCACCATTATACCAACCATCTACTAAATAACCCGTTTCTGGGGTTATTGTTGCTAGACTAATATTACAATTACTATCTTTCGTTTCCCCATTCCAAGCTTCCGGCGTATTACAACTACTATTTGCTCCCACAGCACTTACATGGGCATCTTTAGTAAATGTTGCCGTATAAGTTGCTGCATCTTTTTTGGTTTGAGCATACCACGTTGCGTTTTGAGTTAAAGTTTTAGCTGTTTCCGCTCCCCATTCACTTTTTTTCGCATCTGCCGTTGGCGCATAACCGACTACTGTTGGGGTATTTGTACTACCGGTTATTTTAGGACTGGTTATATCACAGCCCTTTTGCTGTGCTCCATTCCAAGCTTCAGGCTTCGTACATTTTCTGGTTACTGTATCTGTTGTTTGGGTGGCCCCATTAGCATCAGTTTGACTACCAGCCCCATTTTTATCAAAAGTTATCGTTACATCTTCAGCTTCTTTTTTCGTTTGGGCATACCAAGTCGCACTACTACTTAAAGTTTTAGACGTGTCAACTTCCCATTCACTCTTTTGGGCAGTAGCTGTTTGGGCATAACCTACTACTGTTGGGGTATTTTCACTACCGGCAATTTTAGGACTGGTTATGCTACAACCGGATTGGATTTCTCCATTCCAGGCCTCTGTTTTCATACAAGTTCTCGTTACCGTATTGGATGTTTGGGCTGTTCCATTAGCATCAGTTTGACTGCCGGCCCCATTTTTATCAAAGGTTATTGTTACATCTTCAGCTTCTTTTTTCGTTTGGGCATACCAAGTTGCATTACTACTTAAAGTTTTAGCAGTATTTTGGATCCATTCACTTTTTTTCGCATCTGCTGTTGGGGCATAACCAACTACTGTTGGGGTATTTTCACTACCAACTATTTCAGGACTGGTTATGCTACAACCTTCTTGTGGTGCTCCATTCCAAGCTTCAGGCTTCGTGCATGTTCTCGTTACTGTATTAGTTGTTTGAGCAACATTATTTGCATCGGTTTGACTTACCGCCCCATTTTTATCAAAGGTTATTGTTATATCTTCGGACGCTTTCTTTGTTTGGGCATACCATGTTGCATTACTACTTAAGGTTTTAGACGTATTTACTTCCCAATCACTTTTTTTCGCATCTGCTGTTTGCGCATAACCAACTACTATTGGCGTATTTTCACTACCAACTATTTCTGGGCTAGTTATATCGCATCCCGCTTGGGTTTCGCCATTCCAAGCTTCGGGCTTCGTACATGTTCTCGTTACTGTATTGGTTGTTTGAGCAACATTTTTTTCATCAGTTTGACTGCCAGCCCCATTTTTATTAAAGGATAGTGTTATTGCTTCAGGACTTTTTTTCGTTTGGGCATAATATGTTTTATCTTCACTTACCTCTAAGGTTTCTTCAACGCCGATTTCTTTTTCGTGTTTTAAAGCCGCACTACTAAAACCCACTACTTCAGGGGTTTTACTATTAGCTGTAATTTTAGGGGTTTCTATCGCACAACTACTTTGACCTTTTTCATAATCAATTAAACATCTTTTTTCGTTACTACTTACCTCGTTATTATTTCCTTCAAAAGTAATTATTACTTGTTCGTCGATGATTTTTCTTTTGCTATATTCACTTGATTCTCTTTCATTACCATCTTCAACCATGATACTTACTTTATATTTATGTCCTTCTTCCAAACCAGTATATACTTTTTCAGCAGTTGAGCTTTCAATATATTCTAAGCCATCGATACTATAGTAATACTTTTCGATTGCACTTTCATATCCCGTCGCGGCAACTTTGATGTCTAATTTTCCCCCATCATCTTCATAGCTTTTTATTATTTCAACATTATTTATTTTTGGACGTTTATAACCATCGGTTTTAGCAATTGTTTCTACTTTGTTAGAATAGATACCGGCTTCATCCTTAGCATAACTATATATCTCATAATCAGTGCCAGATTCTAAACCTGCAAAGGCAAAATGATCTTCTTTGCTAGCAGCATATTCTATTTTCTCTTCACTGCCTTCTTTTCTAATACCGAAATAGTACTCTTCTATACTATTACTACCCTCTTGATATTTCAAAGTAGCATCTATTTCTTCACTAGTTGTGTCGACATCAATCATATTTATTTCGGGACTTATATAGTTTTTCATATCTTCTTTAGTAATATATATTTTGCCCGTGAAACTATGACCAGCATTCCCATTTTGACTGGTTTTTAAATTTATTAAAGTTACTTCCGTTTTCCAAGTTTGATTAGTTATTCCATCTTTAGCATCGATTTCGTAATCTTGGGCAACTAAATATGTTCCCGATTTATTTGTAATATCAAAACTATCTTCACCAATTTTTTTTAAATCTTCAAGATTCTTAATTGGATCGCCATTTGGATTGGTTATTTTAACAACTAATTCGGCTTCTTCTTCTGGAGTGGTATAGATTAAATTATTATCTTCGATTAACAAAAACACATTGTATTTATCATGAGCTTCATTCGTGGCATTGTTGGGAATTAACGTCGCTTTAGCTTCTGTTTCTTGTGTAATATTACTGTCTTTTTTACCAAAATTATATATATCGGCATCGATTTTTATTTGATTTCCGGCTTGGAAAGTTAAAACATCGGTGGTTCCAGCTTCCGCACCAATGGGAGACTCTTTTTCATCCATGATAAAGAAATAAGCATAACTTGATACTATCATTGTTATAATCATTGTTACAACAAAAATTATGACATATTTTTTTCTTCCCATTTTTATTTTTTATGTCTCACTTTCCCTTTAATTATATATATATATATTTTGGCAAGAGGTTGGACTGGTAAAATTTAAAATTTTTTACCAAAAAAGGAGAATTACTTCTCCTGCAATAATTCCTGTTCATAGGTATCTAAAATCTGCATAATTTCTTTTGAACTTTTGGCTAAACACAATTTTTCTTTAATACCTTTGCTTTCGGGTATACCTTTTAAATAATGCATAAATTGCGTCCGCATTTCTAATACGGCTACTTTTTCCCCTTGGAGTTTAACAAGTTTTTCAAAATGATACCGCATCATTTGCAGTTTTTCTTCTATCCCCACGGTTTCGGGTGGTGTTTCATCTTTTAAGTAGGTTAAACAATCTTTTATTAACCACGGATTACCTAAAAGCGCCCGGCCAATCATGACCGCTGTACAACCGGTTTCCATTAACATTCGTTTCGCATCGTAGCAAGTTAGGACATCACCATTGCCAATAACTGGGATTTTAACGGCCTCGACCACATCTTTAATGATTTGCCAATTGGCTTTGCCACTATAACCTTGGGCTCTAGTGCGCGCATGAACGGTAATGGCTTGAGCGCCCGCGGCCTCACATATTTGAGCGACTAGAACAGCATTGATACTAGCCTCATCCCAGCCACTCCGGATTTTAACTGTAACTGGGACATCGACGGCCTCAACTACCGCTTCCACAATTTTTTTAATTAAAGCGGGATTTTTCAGTAAGGCACTGCCCGCTTCATTTCGTAAAGCAATTTTAGGAACCGGACACCCCATATTAATATCGATTGGCCCTTGGTGGTGAAACTTTGTAACCAAGATTTTGGCGGCTTCCGCCATCGTCTCGGGATTAGCACCAAAGATTTGAATAGCTACCGGAATTTTTATTTGTTCCAGTCCTTTAAGCATTGCAAAGGTCTTTGCATTATTTCGCACAATAGCTTCCGAACTAATTAATTCGGTAATCGCATAACCACAACCCATTTCCGCACAAATTTTAATATAGGTGGGATTAGATATTCCCGCCATGGGAGCTAAAACAATCGGGTTTGCAATTTTTATCTTACCAATTTGCCAAGCCATAAATCGTCCTTTCTAGATAATTAATGTAGCCTCCGTCCCATTTTCGAGTAAAAAGGCATTGGCATCATCGACATCTAAATGAACTTCAAAATAACCACTATCAGTTACAGAAGCCTCAAGATCAATGGTGCCTCGTTTAATACCATCAATTTGCAATTCTAAATTATCTTTATGGCGAATACCTAATTCCTCCGCTTGTTTTGGATTAAAATGCACATGCCGATTAGCAATAATACAATTAGCAAGTTTAATTGTGGCTTTAGGCGTAACTAGTTCAACCTCCGCGGCCCCTTCAACCTCGCCGCTGCGCCGAACCGGAGGATTAATTTTTAATTTTCGCGCATCGCTAGCGGCAATTTCAATTTGATTGTAAGAGCGAAATGGTCCCACAATCCGCACATTTTCAAATTCGCCAGCCGCCGTTCTAACTGTTAACTTTTGGTTGGCCGCGAATTGCCCAATTTGATTTAAATCCTTGTATTTAGTCAATTCTTCATCAAATAACTTATAATAAGTTTCTTCCGTTAAATGCACATGGCGATTACTAATCATAATTTTTACTGGTATTTCCATAACTTTTCCCTTCCTTTATTCTTCTAAATTATCAATATCCATAATTTTACCATCTTCGATTGTTAAGACTAAAACATCGATATCATTTTCACTATCATCTAAGATCACTTTATCATTATAACTTAAAATTAAGCGCTCATTTAAATTATAACCCGTGGTGCAATATTTAAGCAATAAAGCCATAATTGTTCTTTTATGAGTTACAACAGCCGTATCCCGATTATTTTTTAAAATATCGCCAAATGCTTTACTTACTCTTAATTTAGTTTCATTTAAGCTTTCACCACTTGGATATTTATAATCAAAGTTTCGTTCTTGCATAAAGCGCAACATTTTAATATTGTGGCGCCCCATCGAACCAATTTTAGCATCATCTAAATGGTGATTGATGTTTATATTAATGCCTGATGCTTCACTAAAATATTTAGCCGTAGCTAAAGCCGAGGCATACGCGGAAGAATATAAAAATTCGACCGGCAATTTTTGAGCCAGTTTAAAAGCTGCTTTTTCCCCTTCAATTGCTAAAGGCCGCGTGGCTCTTTTTAAATCGAGAGCCATTTCGGTTTCGTAAGTTATATCATTTAACACTAAATTGTTACTTATTAGATATATTTTCATCCGCAGATGCCTCCTAAAATGCCATAGGATACGACTAACATAATTAAGCCCGCCACTAAAACACCTGCCATGGCGGCCAACATGGATTTTTTCTTATCTAAGCCCAAAAGAGCCGCGATTAAACAGCCAGTCCAGGCTCCGGTTGTGGGAAGTGGAACGGCTACAAAGACAAATAAACCATAATATTTTAAAGAATCAATTTTTCCTAAATTCTTTTGGGCATGGCGTTCACACCAATTAGCAAAACCTTTTAAAAATTTCTTTTTCTTAAACCAATCGAAGACGGGAGTAATAAACCATAAAATTAAAGGTATCGGAATAATATTGGCAATAATACAAACAAGCAAGCTCCAATAAGGATTTAAACCCAACAAACAGGCTGCAATCATGCCACCCCGAAGCTCTAAAATAGGCATTAAAGAAACTAAAAAAATCGTTAAGTTTTTACCGAGTAATGTTGTTCCTAAAAAGCCAAAAGTTTTAACAAAAAATGCCGCTAATTTATTCGTCATCTAAATCTCCTCTTTTTCTTTTTTCATTATATCATAATTATTTTTATTTAATATCTTCTAGTTGGTCTAATTCTGGCGTATTTTGCAATTTATCAATTTCGACACCATTGATACTTGCAAACCGTTTTTGAATTTTTTCACTCGTGGTATGTAATTCTTCAATACTTTGATTAACACTTTTAACATTCCGCGATAGTTTATCCCATCTTTCTTTATACCGGGTAAATTCGACACTTAATTTATTTAATTCTTCGTGAATTACCTTAGCATATTTATCGCGTTCCATATTTTTAATAATCATACTAATGATGGATAAGGTACTGATTAAAGTGGTTGGTCCTGTAATCCAGACCTTTTTATTATAAGCAAATTGAATTAAATCAGGATGATATGCATTAATTTCGGCGAATATCGCTTCCGCCGGCAAAAACATAATGGCTTCTTCCGTCGTTTCTCCCGGGATAATATATTTCTCGGCAATTGCCGTAATATGTTTTTTCACATCCCCGACAAATAATTTTTCCGCTTGCAACCGTTCTTCTTTCGTTTTCGATTTATCCGTCATGCGTTGATAGTTTTCCAAAGGAAACTTGGAGTCTATCGCAATCGTTCCTAATGGGGCTGGGGCATAAAGCAAGCAATCGACAATATAACCATTACTAAACTTATGTTGCGTTTCATAGATGCCACTCGAACGTGAACCAAAAGCATTATTTAAAATGTATTCGAGATTAACCTCCCCAAAAGTTCCCCGCGTCTTTTTATCAGTTAAAACACTTTGTAAAGAGACTATATCACTACTCAAACTATCAATTTTCTTTTGAGCCTCATCAATTTTGGTTAAACGTTCTAAAACACTCATAAAAGTTTTATTACTTTTTTCAAAATTTTGATCTAAGCGTTCATTAACAGCATCATTAATTAACGATAATTTCCGTTCTATTTTTTCATTTAATTTTTCAAAATCATTTAATAATTCTTTGGTAAAATCAAACTTAAAATTACCAATTTCTTTATTGATATTGGCTTCAAAATGGCCTAATCTTTCGGTTAAATCATTATTATTGTGTTTGCGTAAAAGTAAAATGATTAGTAAAACTAAAATTAAACTTAAAAGACCTATTATAACGTATTCCATGATATCACCTAATTCATTATATCATAGCCCTTAGACTTCGGGGGCAAAAAAAGTTTGATACCAAACTAAGAAACAATAAACGGTCCACACTTTCCGATAATTATCTTTCCGTTTATTTTTATGATCATCTAAAAGTTTTAATAAATATTTTTGGTTAAAAAACTCTTGGGCTGCCTCGGTTAAAAAGGCCTTTTTAATCATATTGTAAAAATCATCTTCCCGCATCCATTCCCGAACCGGAACCGGAAAGCCCAATTTTTTCTTTTTATAAGCCTCATTGGGAATCACTTTTTTTGCCGCATCCCGCAAAGCAACTTTGGTATTTTCTTTAGTTACTTTATAATTCATCGGTAAACTAGAGGCCACTTTAAAGACCTCTTTATCGATAAATGGAACGCGCCCTTCTAAAGATGAGGCCATCGTCATCCGGTCGGCTTTGAGTAAAATATCTTTCATTAACCAAAAATCCATATCGATGGCTTGCATTTTGACAATGTCACTTTCACCAGCATAATTTTGATAAGTTTGGGCCGTCACTTCTTGATTTTTTAAATAATTTTTATCCTTTAATGTTTTTTTAACTTCTTTATCGCCAAAGACGCGGTTAACCCCAATATAGGAATTTTCTAGTTTTTCGCCCCGACGAATCAGAAAATTAACACCTTTAACTTCTGGTAAAAGACGACAAAAGCAGGCAATGGCATGGCGTATAAAATAAGGAATTTTATTATACCAAGCCCAATCGACATCTTGCCGATAGATATTATAACCGCCAAAAAACTCATCGGAACCCTCGCCGGATAAGACAACTTTGACATCTTTACTAGCCAGTTGCGCCACGAAATATAAAGCTACGGCCGCCGGATCGGAAGCCGGTTCATCTAAATGATACATAATTTTGGGAATAACAGCCATATATTCGGCTTTTGTAATCACCTTCGAGGTATTATTTATTTTTAATTTTGCCGCTAAATCTTCCGCATAAGCAATTTCATTGTAAGCGGCAATATCATAACCGACGGTATAAGTTTTATCGGGCCGGGCTAAAGCGACTAAATAAGAAGAATCGACACCACTGGAAAGAAAAGAGCCCACCTCCACATCACTTAAAAGGTGTTTGGAAACGGAATCGGTCATAATCTTTCCAATCGCTTTAACAGCATCTTCATAGGTCATTTCTTTAGTTTTAAACTCTTTTTGAAAATAACGATCAATCGTGATTTTGCCATTTTGATAAGTTAAACTACAGCCCGCATCTAAGCGATAAACACCGGTAAAAAATGTTTCGGTTGTCGGGGTAAAACTAAAAGATAAATAAGGGCCTAATAGTTTTTTATTAAGTTCCTTCGTAAAATTAGGATGTTCTAATAACGCTTTAATCTCAGAAGCAAACATAAAGGTATCATTCATCTTGGCATAATAAAGGGGCTTGATCCCAAAATTATCCCGGGCTAAAAATAAACTTTTTTGTTTCGTATCATAAATCGCAAAAGCAAACATACCCCTTAAGTGTTTAGGTAAATCCTTTCCCCAGGTCTCATAACCATGAAGTAAAACTTCCGTATCGCTTTGGGTTGCAAATTGATGCTTGGAAGCCAATTCTTTTTTTAATTCTAAGTAGTTATAAATTTCGCCATTAAAAATAACAACGAGCGATTTATCCTCATTAAACATCGGTTGAGCGCCACCCTTTAAATCGATAATGGAAAGGCGCCGATGGGCTAAAGCCACATCATCATGGAAATAAAAGCCTTCCCCATCGGGTCCCCGATGGGCAATTTTCGCACTCATGCGCTCAATAATAGGCTTTTTATTAGGCGTTTGATCAATAAATCCAACAATTCCACACATAATGTTCTCCTTTTAAAAATATTGATAATAATTTTCAGTTAAAATTAGTTTACTCATATTAATTTTGTTACCAACAACTTTATTCATGTAAGATACATATCCATCTTCGACCTCAACTCCATCGCGTGGCACAAACTTACTTGAGGCTGCATAATAAGAGCCCTTATCACTTACCCACGACCGATTATCAAAAATGGCAAGACCTGGTTCAGTACTTAAAATATCTTTACCGATGATTAACCGGGAATCATATTTTAAACCAAAGATATTATAAAGCGTTGGCAAAACATCAATTTGACTACCGACTTTGCTAACTTTAACTTTAGCCATTTTATTATTCCACAAAATGAAATTACTATGATTGATTTCAATAACCGCATCTTTAGGCGCTTTGGCTACCTCATTGACGGCATCGACACCTAACATATAAGGATAATGATCGCCAACTAAAGCAATAACCGTATCATCTAGAATACCCGCCTCACTTAACTTTTGAATTAATAATTCCAAAGCCTTATCAAGTTCAATTTGGGCGGCTAAATAGGCCTTAACATCTTCACTATATGGTAAATCAGCGACCTCCGAACGATGCTTCTTACTCATATTATTACCACTCCAAGCATAACCCCCATGGCCACTTACCGTGACATAATATGTGAAAAACTGTTTCCCACTGGTGCCATAATCATCGAAAGTAGCCTCGATCATTTCCACATCACTCTCGGGCCAAATATCACAATTAATGCGCGTTTCTAAACCATTTTTACAACCTAAGAAATTATCAAAGCCCAAGGCCTTTAAATATTTATACCGACTTTGGAAAGTATAAGAATGGTCATGATAAGCATGAGTTAAAAAACCAGCCTTTTTAAACATCGTACCTAAGCCAAACGGAAAACTATTTGTCCCGGCTTTCCAAGGATTGATAAAACCATCCGCGGCCACTAAGCCCGTAACTTCTTGAAACTCGCCCCCAATAGTACTACTTATCGTTGGCGTATAGAAATTATCAAAAACAAAACCATTATTGACTAATTTGTATAATGTTGGCGTAAGTTTAGGATCAACGGCAATTTCGTTAAAGCTTTCGGCCATAAATAAAATTAAGTTCTTATCTTTAAAATAACCCGTATATTCATTTTGTAATGTCCCGGTTTCATTTTCAAAATATTGGTGCATACTTTTAACTGTCCCACTGGCTTTACTAATTAAACTACTAAAATCATAATCTAAATTATTATATTCATAAGTAATCGGATTTTCTTCATTACCATTGGGGCCTACTACTTGTTCTTCCCCATTATCTAAAATCGTTATTTTTTCATTAAACCCAAAAATTGATCTTTCTAAATCCAAAAACATGCTATCAACAACACCTAATCTTTTTAAACTTAGCTCCATATTTCTGGTTTCATAATATAGTTTATAAGGAGAGGCCTCCATATTTTTGCCAATTAATAAACTAACCGCAAATAAACCATAGCTCACGAAAATAAGCGGTAAAAATACCCAAGTTTTTTTACCACTTAAATGATTATATTTGATATTTTTACTTAAGACAAAAACTAAAATCGTCGGTATAAATAAAACGATTAAATATAAAACATTTTGCCAAATCAAGCGAAACATATCACCAGCAAATTCTAAAACTTGATTCGTTGCCCCCAAAAGGGAAAAAGTAAAATAAAAACCAAAAATATTATAAACCACTATTTGAATACTATAAAAAATGGTTACCATAACTATAATAATGGGTAAAATAATATCGGCAATCTTCGAGGAAAACAAAGAAACAAGAAATTGACAAACTAAACTAAAAAAGAGGATAAATAATAAATTATTCAAGGTATTAAGCGAAAAAATATTAACTTTAGCCACAATTTTAAAAACTAATTCTAAATAAGTAAAAGTTATTAAAAACACCCAAAAAGAAGGAATATCTTTTTTTAATTTAAACTTTTTCATTTACTACCACCATATAATTAATTATATCAAAAATTCAACCAAAAAAAAGTTTTTTAGTAAAGAAAAATGTCAATTGGCAACCTTTGACATTTTATCTTTTAAACTCTGTTGCAAAATCTAATACTTGATTACTATTTGGTTCAATATCAAATTCGATTTTTTGGACCTTTCGCGTTTGATTACCGGCTTCATCCGTCACAATATATTGAATCCAATATTGCGGTATATCACTATCTTCGGGTTTTTCTTCATAATAGACTTTATGTTCAATTTTATATTCCGAATCTTCTTCTATCGTAATATGATCATAAGAAATACTTTTAATATCATAAACATGATAAACATCCTCATCAAACTTTACCACCGGAGCTTTATAATCTAAAACATATGATTCCCCTGTCTCAGCATCTTCGACATTCGGATTATTAATTTCTTTTACATACGGATTATTCCGGCCACTGGCAATCCAACCGGTTTTATCTTTAGCTAATTTTATTTTATACCAAACATACCGGCGATCTTTTAAATAAATCTCTAAAACCCGATATGTTTCGCCCTTTTTGACGGTTGCTAACTTCGCTTCATATAAATTATGTTTACTCCGAACATTAATTTCTTCTTCCGTTATTTCGACTTTCCAAGCTCGTTTATCATCAATAATGCGGTAAACAATATACCCAGCACTTGCTAAAACTAAAGCTAAAACAATAAAGCCGACAATTTTTTTTAATTTCATATTTATCAACCCAAGTTAATTATATCAAAATCCCCTAAAAAAAGAAAGAAAATTTCTTTTCCTTCTCTTACCCTTCTTTTTTCAAAGTTTTAGTTTTCATACTAGCTAATATCGCGTTTTTATCAAAAACTAATTCATAAGTTTGCTTATCATAATTATAATTAATACTATAACAATCCGTAAAACCTTTACTATCTAACGCAGCAAAAAGATTATTTAAATAAATGTAGCCGGTGAACTCACCACTATAAATATCGCCAAATTGTCGAACTTTATAACGACATAAATCTGGACTTTGCGCTAAATCCAAAGCAAACTTTTTAATTATTCTAGTACTAGCATTATTGACATATTCATTATCTTTAAAATAATAACCAAATATTTTCATTAAACCTTGCCAAGCATCATTTTTATAATCTTCTTTACGAGCATTTTCATCTAAACCAGTATGATGTAATTCACAACTAAACCAGGTATCGGCAAAACTATCATCACCAAAAGTTACGGTCATTAATAAATTTTCATCAATAATATTTAATAATTGGTTTAAATTAAGTTGTAAAAAATATTCTTTAAAACTTTCAATATATTCTAAAATATGGGCTTCACTAGCCTTACGATGTAATTTTTGGTGTGCTTTTTGCATTAATTCAAAATCAATTTTTTCCATAATATCTTCCTTTTTGCCATATATCTTAACATAATTTTCGAATATGTCAAATAAAAAAGCCTTTGCAGGCCTTAATTTAAACTAGCAAAGACAATCTACATATGTATCTGATAAGCATCTAATTGAACATAAACAACTACAATCCATTGTAAAGAAGACATTGGTTGCCACATATGGTAGGACACTTGTCGTATCATCATTTGGTGCTAAAACGCGGAAGGTACAACAATTTCCTTCAATTTTTTCCACCCGGAAGACATTTGAGCAAGTAGCCGTTTGACCAGCCCCCGCACAATCCTCCGTAGAATCTTTATTTATTGGCATACTCCAAGGTGTTCCATTACCGCAACAAGTGTAAAGCATTACTGGTCTTGTGTTGCAAATTAAGCAATTAGCGCCGCCACCTAAAACTGGTCGATCACAGGTTTGTAAGCAATTATCGGGGCAAGCATTTTCTTGCAAAACTAAAATGACACAAAGTATTTCATTAATGCAGCTGCCTTGTTGTTCATTATTTGTATTATTGTTATTCATCTTTTTTCACCCTTTCATGTATTCTCATTAATAATTTATGATTATTTAAAAAATACGTGCTTGCTTCGTTAGGGTTTTAATTTTTTTAAAATTATAGTATAATGTAAAAGGTGATAGATATGTCAACAATAGTTCAATATTTAATAATTGCAGTTGTTTTAATTATAATTTCCCTAATTATTGTTAAATTAACCAAAAGAGATTTTCATATTGAAGCTAATAAATTAATTACTTATCTAGGAGGCAAAGATAATATTATCAATGCCGAATATAACATGAGTCGTTTCAAAGTAATTTTAAAAGATGTTTCCTTAGCCGATAAAGAAGCCATTCAGAAATTAGGCGCCAAAGGAATTGTCGAAATTGATAACCAATTAAAAATAATCTTTGGCAAAAATGCTAAGCAATTAAAAAAGTATATCGAAGACATAATCTGATATACTTTTTTTATAAGTTAATCTTTAAACATTTTTAAATATTGATCTAATATTTTATCTTCTTCGCTAGCAATAAGTTTAACAAAATCCGTATAATCATGCGTTACCATGGCTTTATCTAAGGCCTCATAATATTTGGCCCGCGCATTCGTTTTAATAATTATTGGTAAATACCCTTTTTGCATGGCCTCAAAGTTCATTAATAACCGAGCAGTTCGCCCATTACCATCAACAAACGGATGAATAAAGACAAACTCCCCGTGCAATAAAGCCGCTTTAATTAAAGGATGATACTTATCCCAATGTGCATAACGCATCATTAAATTAGCCATTGCTTCGGGAACTTTTAAATAATCAGGTGGCGTTAGGGAAGCTCCGGATATTTGGACATTGGCTAGACGATATTTACCCGCATTCTCCGAATCAATTTCTTTTAAAATCAAACTATGAATACTTTTAATATACCATTCGGACATTGCTACTTTATCTTTAATTAACTCTTCTAAAAATAAAATGGCCTCGCGGTGATTAATAACCTCTAAATGTTCTCTAACCGATTTTCCCCCAATGGTAATTCCTTCTAAAACGACTTTAGTTTCCCGTAGTGTTAAAGTATTACCTTCGATGGCATTACTATTATACGTCCAATTTAAAATATTATTTTCTTCTAAAGTTTTTAAAGTCGTTGGTGCTAAAGGGCGCATTTTATTTAATTGGGCTAATTTAGCATCAATATTTTTAAAGTAATCCGCCGGTAAATTAAGAATAATCTCGGTTTTATCCTTAAATCTTTTATCCGCCGGTTTCGTGGCCTCATCCGGAATAAACCATACAGTTCCAATTTTTTTAGCCCCGGCAATCCGGCCATCTTGAATTAATTGTCTAATCCGCCGCGGACTAATACGCCATTTTTGACTCGCTTCTTTAATTTGCATCCAATCACCTCGTTTAATATATTATACCGACGACGGAATAATATGTCAATTTCTCTTTTAAAAAAAATTGATGTTCCCATCAACTTTTCTAAATCTTTTCGATATCCAAAATATCTGTTATTTTAATTAAACTACCATCCAAAGTTAATAAATTCAAATTGGTATAACCGACAATATCGACAACTTTCGTCCCATTTTTAAAAGTTATTTTCACTTTACTTTTATAAACGTGATCTTTCCGGCTAAATATTTCATTAATTTTTTTACTGATATCTTGGGGACTATTGGTTTTAACGACGCGATCTTCACTGCTGCGATAAGTTTCTTGCACATTATTTAATTTTTTATTAATTGGATTGGCATAAACACTAGGTAATTTGGCCATAATTCCACCTCACCATATTTTATGATAAAATTTGATAATTGAACCATAATAAGGATATGAAAACCAAGAAAAAATACTATAGTGCCCTTTTTATTCCTTTGTTAATAATTATGATTATTAGTTTTTTTAATATGCAAAACGCCAAACTAATTAAATCAACATACGAACTCCATTTACTAAAACAAATGCTTTGGTATTTATTAGGTTTTTTATTAATTATTATCGTCCAGAAATTAAATCTCAAAGAACTTTTTAAATATAGTTTTATACTTTATTTACTTTCAATTATTTTACTGGCTTTAGTTTTAGTTTTTGGTCGCACTATCAATGGGGCTAAGGCCTGGTTTAGTTTGGGCTTTTTGACTTTTCAACCAAGTGAACTAGTTAAGTTTACCCTGGCCCTATATTTAGCCCAAGTTATTAGTCAAAGTAAAATAAAAGACAAAAAAGACGAACTAAAATTAATTTTAAAAACCGCCCTTATTACGTTCATTCCTTCCCTTTTAGTTTTCCTAGAACCCGACACCGGAGCCATTATTTTTTATCTTTTAATTTTAATTAGTATGCTGATCTTTGCTCCCATCAGTAAATGGTGGTTTGGGCTTTTAACCATAATTTTTCTTTCCTTTCTTACGACCTTTACCCTCCTTTATTTATTTGGCCAAGAACTTTTAATTAAGCTAATTGGTACCAGTTTTTTCTATCGCGTTGAACGAATCTTAAAGTTTACCACCAATAGCAGTTATCAACTCAAAAATGCTTTAATTGTCGTGGGCAGTGCTGGTTTATGGGGCACCGGACTTAATAAAATTAGTTTATATATTCCCGAGGCCCCCACTGATTTTATTTTTGCTTTTAATATTGGTAATTTTGGCCTTTTAAGTGGTTTTTTAATTCTTTTATCCTACTTGGTTCTCGATTTATTTTTAATTAAAGTTTTAAAAAAAATTACCAGTAAAAAAATAAAACTATTTGTCATTAGTTTTATTTGTCTTTTCTTATTTCAAGAGGTGATTAATATTGGCATGAATCTCGGTCTCTTACCGATTATTGGTATTCCCCTTCCCTTTTTAAGTTATGGCGGTTCCACTATTATAATTTATTTTCTTTTTTTAGCCATTATTCTAAACTTTTTAAAAAGTGAAGGCGCTAATATCTATTAACGATAAGGGACATAATAACTATAAGAACTATTATAATAAGGAGCATTATAACCATATGGGGGATATGGTTGATAAGGCGCTACATTATAAATTGGCCGCGGTCTTGTTAAACCCACAGCTGCTCCTCCGGCTAGACCACCAAGTAAAAAAGGCACTACAAATTGCCGTTCATTATAAGTGTTATAAGGCATGGGATATCTCATCTTAAAAAAACTCCTTTCATTTTATCTTATGAAAGGAGCATAATTTGGTTTGAATAATCGCCTAAGTTGCCGACTTTTTGATGTTGGTTTTGGTAAATTAAATAAAGTCGTTGAAGATATTTTTTCCGGAACTTGTTCATAATTTAATTGGGCTAAAACTTGACCATTGGCAACTAAAATAGGCCCTTCCGCAGTTAAAGTTAAATGAAAACTATAATTAGGATAATCTTGCATCGAATAAAAGGTCCCTAAATAAATTAATTCTTCCTTAGCTAAAGTGGTAAGATGGGGAAATTTCTTTAAACCTAAAGCCCAATCTGTAGTATAACCATCATACTCGGGACGATAACTTTGTTTATATAACATAAAACCTTCATCATATGTATATAAATCAAAATTATCAATTGTTTCATTTTTTAAAGTATCGTGATGAATGGCTTCTTCACTACTAGCAGCAAAACAAATATCTTGAATTAAAGAATCGGGAATATCTAAAATGATTTTTTTTAGTTCTTGCCGCATCTTGGCATTACAGCCTAAATAAATTGCGTATAAGCTTTTATCATATTCTGCTTTAAAAATCATTTTTCCACCTACTTCATTAATGCTAAATAATAATTTTTCTTCCCCCGTTTAATTAGTAAAACTTGGCCATCAATCGCCATCTTTTGGGTAACAACGGCATCTAAATCCGTTATTTTAACATTATTAATACTAATGGCCTTGCCACTTACCATTTCGCGGGCTTCCCTTTTACTACTGCAAATACCATTATCGACCAGTAAATCTAAAATATTAATACCTTCGGTAACCGTAAAATTAGGTAAATCTTTTAAACTTGAAATAATATCTTCGCTACTTAGATTCCAAATTTTATCACTAAATAAGGATTCACTAATCTTAAGAGCATGTTCATATTCTTCAGCCCCATGAATATCCGTGATAATTTCTTGAGCTAATCTTTTATGGGCCGCTCTTAATTCCGGATGTTCCGTATTTTGTTTTTCGTATGCGCTAATTTCTTCGGGTGTTAAGAATGTTAATTTTTTCAAATAATCAATGATCATGCTATCTTCTAGATTAATTAAATATTGATATAATTCATAAGCCGAGGTTTTATTTTTATCAAGCCATAAAGCGTTACCTTCCGTTTTCCCAAACTTAACTCCATGAGAATCGGTAACTAAAGGCATAACCATACCATACGCCGTTTTATCGAGTTTTTTCCGAATAAGTTCAATCCCGGAGGTAATATTACCCCATTGATCGGAACCTGCCACTTGTAAAGTACAATTTCTAGTTTCGTATAGATGAAGAAAATCAAGGGCTTGTAAAATCATATAAGAAAACTCCGCATAAGTAATGCCACTTTCTAACCGCGATTTAACTTTATCTTTGGCTAACATATAATTAATATTAAAATATTTTCCATAATCTCTTAAAAAATCTAAAACATTAATATCTTTAGTCCAATCATAGTTATTGACAACTTCAAAACCAAAAATTTTTTCGGCTTGGGCTTTTAAACCCGCAAAGTTTTTTAAAACTTCTTCTTTACTAATCATGGGTCTTTCACTCGTCGGTTTAGGATCGCCAATTAAACCCGTAGCACCCCCCACTAGTAAAATCGGATGATGGCCGGCTTTGGCTAATCTTTTCGAAATTAAAAAAGACGAATAATGACCAATATGCATCGAATCAGCCGTGGGATCAGTTCCAATATAAAAAGTTAAACCTCCCGCGTTTAATTTAGCAATTAATTCGGGATCCGATATATCTTGAATTAAACCCCGCCATTTCAAATCTTCATAAACTGTCATAATACCCTCGTTTCTTTAATAATCTAAACTATTTTTATCTAACAAAAAATCAAAAATATTCATTATAATTATGCCATTTTCATCTCGCGTTGTTTTGATATAGTCTTTTACAATAACATATTTTTTAAAAGAATCTTTTATGCGCAATAATGATTGTTGTTCTTGAGCTTTTTTAGCATCATCCGCAATACTAAATGCCGATTGAATATAAATTTTATTATTTCCTTTATTAGCTACAAAATCAATTTCTAATTGTTTATAATTATTGTTTGATTTAATTGGAACAATACCAACATCAACATTATATCCCCGACGCTTTAACTCTAAATATATAATATTTTCCATAATATGAGTTTCTTCCACTTGGCGAAAATTAATAAATGAATTACGAATTCCTAAATCGCTAAAATAAAATTTATATGGCGTTAAAAGATATTTCCGTCCTTTAACATCATATCTGGTAGCTTTTTCAATAATAAAGGCCTCTTCTAAATATTTTAAATATAAACTAATAGTTTTAGGATCAATCGTAATTCCCATATTGCCTTTAAAAGTATCAGCAATTTTTTTAGGATTAGACAAAGATCCAATACTGGAAGAGATTATATTAACTAAATTAATTAACTCAATATCATTTTTAATATTATTTCTTTCAATAACATCATTAATATAAACATTTAGTTGCTGATCTTTTAAATAATTCATTTTTCTTTCTTCATCATTCATTAAAACGACAAGTGGTAATCCTCCATAAGTACAATAATCTAACCAGCCGTCCATTTTATCACCTTTATAAACTGACATAAATTCTGCAAAACTTAAAGGATACATTTTTATTTCTTCGCCGCGGCCACGAAATTCCGTAATAATATCCGAAGATAGAAATTTAGAATTACTACCAGTAACATAAATATCAATATTTTTTATTCTTAATAATCCATTTAAAACCGTTTCAAAATTAGGAACTAATTGAATTTCATCCAATAAGCAATAATATATTTCCTTATCTTTAATTTGTGATTTTATGTATTTGCTTAAATTTTGGGAATTCCGTAATTCTTCAAAATCAGCATCATCAAAAGCAATTTTAATAATATGATTTTCTTTAACATTTTTATTTAATAAATAATGATAAAAAATTTCATTAAGTAAATACGATTTACCGCATCTTCTTATGCCGGTTATTACTTTAATTAATTTATCATTTTCCGCTTTAATAAGCTTATTTAAATAATAACTTCGATCTATTTCCATATTTTAATCCCCTTACTTACTATTATTTTAACTTATTTAGTTCAAAATTGCAATAAGTTCTATTCCAAAAAAACTCCACTTAGGGAGTTTTTTTGGAATTGGTTTTTACATTTCCACATTCGTATAAATTTCGGAAACATCTTCTATTTCATCTAATAACTTATATAAACGATCATAAATTTCTTTATCTTCGCCCGTAAGCGTTATTTTATCTTTGGCATACATACCAACTTCGTCCAAAATAAATTCCACATTAGGCACTAATTTTTCTAATAAATCTTTTAAAGGATTCATATCCGTAGGATTAACACTAATGATAATTTCACCATCAACGCTTTCAAAATCCACCGGTTCTATTCCGGCTTCTAGTAAAGCATTAAAGATTTCTTCTTCATTAACATATTTAAAAGAAACAATTCCTAAATGATCATAGTTATAGGCAACAGAATTGGTAACCCCTAAACTTTTATTAACTTTATTAAAAGCTGCGCGCACCATCCCCACCGTCCGGTTTACATTATCCGTTAAACATTTAATGATAAAAGTTGAGGCCCCCGGACCAAAGCCCTCATAAACAACTTCATGATAGTCTTCGCCCCCAACACCCTTAGCTTTTTCAATAGCCCGATTGATAATATCACTCGGTACTTGTTGCTTTTTGGCTTTATCAATTAACCGTTTTAAAATAACATTACTATCGGGATCAGGTAATCCCTTTTTGGCCGCAAGATAAATTTCTTTTGCAAAGGTAGTATAAATTTTTCCCTTTGCTGCCCCCGTTTTTTGAATACTATATTTTCTTACTTCATATGCTCTTCCCATATTGTCCTCCTATAATTTTAATGCTTGTACAAAGCGTTCAACGCCCACGGGTTTTATTTTCATTTTCCGCATTTGGCGCATAACTCTTTTAATATTATATACTTTATAGTACGTAAAGTCACTCTTTTTCATTAAATATTCGGCAATGGCAATTACTAAATCCCGATCATTCTTTTTATTAAATAATAATCGCATTTCTTTTAATGTTTTGGGATTTACCCGGCTTACCATCTTGGTATAGGCCCTAGGTTTTAACTTTTTAAACAGATACTTTTTTCCATCTAACTTTTTAATAACTTTTAAGGTATCATAATAACCTAATTTAATGTTATCACGAATTAAATTTTGATCTAAAGTAAAGATACTGCCTAAAGAACGACTCGGTTTTAAAATCGTCACCCGACTTTTATCTTTAGTTAGTTGTTTAATGCCCACGGCTCTAAGGTCTATAGCATAAATATGTTCATAGTTTTTTTCAATTAACATATTGACCGGCATGGCATCGTAAAAGCCCCCATCAATATAATATTTATCATCAATTATCTTTTCGTATTTGAAAACCGGATGATAACAACTACCTAAAATATATTCATTCATTTTCCCAAATGGTATATTTTCCTTAAAAACATACAAGGGCTTTAAGGGTTTTAACCGAACGGTTACTAAGCCATAATCTTTTTTACTTTTCCGGATATCTTCTTCAATTTCAAATTCTTCCAATAAATTTTTAATTCCCGAAGTATTTAAACCCTTATTTTTAATGATTTGGGAAAATTGCACGGCTAAAGTTTTATAATCATTTAATTTTTTATGTTTATTAATTAAAGCCGTCACTAGCTTTTCATCTAAACCAAGTAACTCTCCTACTTTAACATTTTGCCAAAAACGCAATAATTCGCGTTCGCGCCCCGCGGCTAAAAAAGCCGCATTAAAAGAACCAATACTGGTTCCCACAAAACCATCAAACTTGATATGACATTTTTTAAAAGCCCAAAAGCAACCGACTTCGTAAGCCCCCCGGACACTCCCTCCGGATAAGGCCAACCCTATCATTTGGGCTCCTTCACAAATAGATTAGTAATAAACCGACTAACTTTTCGCTTCTTGCCTTGATTTTTTAAATGGGCATAGTAATCTGAAAGCGTACTCGTTTGATAATGAATTATGTCATTTAATTTTTGATCTTGGCTCGTCGGATAATCCTTTTTATCTAAGAATAACCGCGAAGCAATATATTTCCAGGTCAAACCATAAGCTCTTAAAGCTTTTTTAATAAAATCATGATAAACTAACGTAAAACTACTAGTAACATTAAAGGTTTTTTTATTCAATTCTTTTAAATAATTAATTCCTTTAACTAAACTATAAGCCGCATCTTCTTTGGTAATACAAGCCAAAGTATCATTTTTCTTCGCATCAAAAGTCATTGATTCATTAAAATCACTTAATAGATAAGGAAAACGATAAATCGTATAATTTTTTAATTTTTTCTTAATTAAATTTTCACTTTCTAATTTGGCTTTTAAATAATAATCTAATTCATTAACTTTAACCGCACTTTGGCTTGTAACATCTTCTTTTTCTTTGTATAAAGCCATCGCGGAAGGATAAAATAAATGACAATCGGGATTATAATAACTTATGGCCCGAACAATGTTTTCCGTCCCTTTAAAATCAATTTCGTGGGCTAAGCCTTTTTTTAAATCGCCAAGGACAGAGGTAACACTAGCCAAATGAATACAAATATCGAAATCCTTAACTAAGGCCTCAATTAAAACACGATTACAAACATCACCATAGATAACATTAACCCGTTTTTTATATTTTTTTAATTTTTGCATTGATTTATTATTTTTTAAATCTAAAGCCGCGATTTCGTATTTACCTTCACTTAAAAGATACTTTAATACTTGTTGGCCCACTGTGCCGGCGGCTCCGGTGACTAATACTTTTTTCATTTTTTTACTCCTTCCTAAAGTAAATTAATAATAATTAATATGATTGTCCCTATTATTATACCATACATTGTTTCTTTTTGCTGCCGGTTATTAATAATTTCGCCAAGTAATTCAAATAATAATAGATGAAGAATCATGCCCATTACTAAACACAAAATAATACTGGCTAAAACATCGGGAATCGCACCAAATAACATAGCGAAAAGGCCGCCAAAAAAGGTTGATAGAATTAAAATAATTAAATAAAAGAGATTCTTTTTATGATTAAAACTACTTCCCATTTGTAAACCTAAGGGTAAATTATGAAACCCGATGCCTATACACATCAAAAAGCCCGCTTTTACATCCGTCTCGCTTAAACTATATAAACCAAACCCCTCGAAAATATTATGTAATACTAAAGCAATAATCGTAATTAAACCAATATGACTTAAATGCAGAACATGATCTTGTAATTCATAATCATTATCATGGTGATGGTGTTCATGATGCGGTAAAATTAAATCAAAAAGTTTTAAGAAAAGTAAACCAATTACAATAAAAATTAACGTCCACCATTTTTTTAATTCCATGATCTCTGGCGCTAAATCAAATATAATTAAACCTAAAATAACCACAAAAGCACAGGATGTTGCCATAATCGTCAAATCTTTTTTATGTTTACTAAATTGATAAAGGAAGATGCCAATTAAAAAAAACAAACCACTTATTAACGTAAAAATTAAACCAATCATAATCTCACTTCCCCTCTAATTGTACTATTTTTTTAAGCAAAAAAAAAGACCACAAATTATGGTCTAATTTTATTCACCTTTAGTTGCTAGACCAGTAGTGCAATCAACAGTTTGTAAAACAAATTTAGCCGCAAACCGTTTACCAGCACTATTGTAGTTTTGTTCTTTATCATGATTTAAGAAATATACTGCTACTTCCCATTTATCAGAAGCTTTTTGATCTTTGCCAGCTTCTAACACATGGATATATTTCTTTGTAGGATCTGAAAAATTATCATCATCACTAAATACTGGAATTTTAAAATCAGTTGTTGCACAAGTGTCTTCTTTAAAACCGCCATTTTCATCAAGACAATCCGCAGCACTACCTAAAGTCGTAATGTCAAAACCTTTAAGATCAGCATATGTAGTATTAAAACTATGTGTATCAAAATAACTACTTACATCTGCTACATACTTATAAGTGTCAGGACTATCTTCAATGTCTGTATTGGTATAAGCTTTTTCTTCTTTACTTTGTGGAGTCTTTTTAACAACTAATAACAATTCTGCTTTTTTTTGGTTAAATTCTTTTTCATCTGTTGGATCATAAGTAAAAGTATTTTTATAGACTTTTAATGTTGCAGAATAACAAACTTTATCTTTATTAGCATCTTGTAAAGTTGATGCCCCAGTTAAAGTTACAGATGGTGTAGTTTTACCCATTGTATGAGGATTTTGTACTGGATCATCTGATGGTTGCGTATTAATATCTGTATCTTGGATATCATCTTGAGTAAAGTTTGACATATTTGCTAAGATATCAATATTATTACTTTGATCAAAGACAATGCTAGTTGTTGTTTCAGTCTTAACGTTGACATCCGTTTTCCCATTTCCAAAGTTTTGTGCAGAAAAGAACGCAAACGTTGCCCCCACAACTGCAACAAGTAATGTTGCTATCGCAATTACTGTTAATAATAAAGTATTTTTTCGGTCCATTTTTTCTCCATTCTCCTTCCTATTATTAATAATAACGGGAAAAAATATAAAAGTCAATAAATTTTAATAAATTTTGTAAAGAGAAAAAGGTTATTTTACAATAACCTGGACCGAAAAAATTTTTCTCTTCTATATTTAATTAAAAATATATACTAATTTATGATGCTATCTTAGCATCTTCCGGACAAGTTTCTGCAGATTCTAATACAATTTTACCTTGGAATTCAACAGTCTTTCCATCAGCAACACTAGCATTATCATTTTGATTAAAATCATAATTTACAATTGTTACTTCTACTTCCCATTGATCTTCGACAGAATCACTAGCTTCACCATATAAAACAAATAATTTGGGATTACTTGCACTGCCTTCACCAGGGGTTGCAGATTTAGGATTAACAATATCATATGATTTTACCTCTGCTTTAGTGATATCAAAACCATTTAATTGATCTTCTGTTCCAGCTGAATGTGGTAATTCTTTATCAGCTTCCGCTTCTTGAATAGTGTCATATGTTCTAATCGTTACAATATCTGTTAAATACTTTAAAGCATCTTGATCAAATGATTTAATTTCTTCACCATCTTTTTTGATCGTTATTACTAATTCAGGCATTTTACCACTATTTTCACTAGCTTTTGTAGAGTAATCTTGATGGCCATCTTCATGAGGATTTTTTGCTGAATATTCAAAAGTATTTTTTTCAACCACTAATTTTGCTGTATAACATAAGTATTGTTTACCAGTTGTACCACTACCAATATCGTATTTAACGCTTGGCTTTGACACCGCATAAGTTTGCGCATTAGCATAATCCGTATCATTACCTTGGGGTTCACTTTCGGGACCTTTACCTTTAATCCGGACATTTTTGTAAGTATCAGAGAAATTAGCCATGTTAGCTCTTAAATAAATTGGGTCGCCACTATTAAAAGCTGAACTATTTACGGTTTGGGTTGTGACACTAACGTCAGTTTGTGCCTTTCCTTGAACTTGAGAAGTGAAGAAGGCAAATGTTGCTCCGACAACTGCCACCAATAATGTTGCTATTGCAATCACTGTTAAAAGCAAAGTATTTTTTCTATCCATTTCTATCATATCCTTTCTATCTCCCATACTATCAAAAAAAAAAAAAAAAAATCAAGTATTTTTTGAAAAAATATTGCAAAAAAATACCAAAAGAAAAAATCTTTTTCATTTTCCTATTTAGAAAAAGATTTTTTTAGCAATTATTCATTAACTAAAGCCGGATATTGATTAGTATCTTGGTGCCATTTATTTAATTTATATCCATGTAAACCAGTGTCAATTGTTTCTAATTTTTGATTATTTAAATCATTTACCACATTATTTAATCTATCTAAAAATTTAGTATTATCGATATTTTCTTCATTTTGCATTTGGGAAACTGTTAAAGCTCTACTACCATCTTTATTACTGCCCAAAGAACTATTACTTTGTAAATAATAAACATTGGTTAAAGTAACATTATTAGGATTTTTAAAATTACCAATTCCATATAATGATTTACCGATATTATAAGAATTATATATTTTTATTTGTTCCGTACCTAGATTACTAACTATACCATTTCCGTCATTATTAGGCGTTACAATATTGCCAGCATTAAATGTATTTAAAAGAAAAAGATTACCATCTTGGGCGGCAGCCAAACCATGCGTTGTTGAATTACCGCCACTTACATCTCCTTTATTATATGAGTTTGTGATAAAAATATCATTGGTTGAAGAATTGCCAATTAAACCACCGGTATTTGACAAACCCGTTATTGTCGCTTCATTATACGACTGATCAATATTTATATTAAAATTGGTTTTATCGCCCCAAGCAATTAAACCAGCGGTATAACCTAAAGACTTATTATTAACCGAACCAATATTAGCAACATTTCTTAAAGTTAATTTACCACCCGCATGGCCAACTATACCACTAACATTAGAATAAGCGGTTCCATTAACAATGTTACCACGATTAACTGTTTGTTTGATGGTTGTAGTAGTACCCGCAACGGTACTACTATAACCTAATATTCCCCCTACTGAAGAGCGATCAACATCTAAATTACCTTCATTTACACAATTATTAATTTCGATATTACCACTTTGATAACCAATTATGCCGCCTATAAATCCTTCCCCAGTTATATGACCTTTATTGATGCAATCTTTAATTGTTAAATTACCCCCACTACCAACTATGCCCCCAACAGCGGTATAGCCATTTATATCAACTTCACTAGTACATTTTTCAATAATAACATCCGAACCCCAAGTATTCCCCACAATACCACCAATTTCATTAGAATCATTAAGATCAATTAATCCCGCGATTGTCAAATTATTAATTCTAACTGAGCCCGAAACAAAGCCAAATAAGCCCACATACCTTATACCTGCATTAGAATAATTAGCAATATATAAATTATCTATACGATGATTCCCACCATCAAAATTACCTTGGAAACCTGTTTGGGGAGCATTGATGCCTATCGGTGGAAAACCAGTACCAGTCATTAATTCATCTATTAAAGGTTCTGGGCCATTAATACCATTAATATCACCAAATTCTTGAGTATTGGCATCTGCATAGTCATTTTTATCTTGAAAATCTAAATCATTAGTTAAAAGAAAATATTGGCCAGCATAATTTTTACCAGCTTTTACTTCGATACTTAATCTTACTAAATCTTCAATGGTTTGAATTAAATAAGGATGTTCTTTAGTTCCATATTCATCTTTATCAAAATAAACATAACATTCATCACTGCCTTTTATTTTGACACTTATTTTTTTCGTTTCTTGATCCCATTTTAAAAGGCCACCATTCTTACAATAGCTTTTACGCATATTAATGGCATATTCTTCCTCTAGAGACCAGTTTTTTAAACTGCTTCTTTGATATTTGCCGGTTCCTTTTTCGGCTTCTAAAAAAATAGCAATCATTTCTTTGTCAGTAATTTTTTCTTTATTTAGATATTGTTTATAGATTAGGCCAATTATACTGATTAAAATTAATATACTTATTGCTATTTTCTTTTTCATCTAAATACCCTACTTTCCCTTTAATTATATATATATATATATATTTGCAAGGGGCTGGAGGAAATTTTTAATTATTTATTAGTTCGGGATAGCCATTGCTTCCTAATTGCCATTTACTTAACGTATACCCTTTTAATAATTCATTTATTTCTTCTAAATTAATATTTGCAATATTTTTATTTAGTTCATCAACAAATGTTTGTTGTTTCATACTTTCCATTTTCATTTTACTACCAACATTTGCAATATTACTACCATTACTTACATTATCTAAATAATAATTATTAGCAACATTAGTTATATTATTGCCAATTTGGCCAATACCATAATTTACTTCAGCTTTTACGTTGCCTATATTAAAAGTATTTTTTAAAAATAGTAATTCTTGGAAATTTTTAATAATTCCGTTGGCAAAATTATCAGCAATAATATTGCCTGTATTGTATGAATTAAAAACTAATACCTGATAATTACTGTTAGTAAAACTTGCTCCAATTAAACCAGAAGCCGTTTCATTACCATTTTCAACCTCAGATTGATTTGTAATATTTCCTGTATTATAACTATTCAAAATAATGAGATTCCCATCAGTTAATTTATTTAAACCTGCTGCACTGGTTAATCCCCCAGCATAAGAAGTACCACTACCTAAGTTTACAATATCCCCCGTGTTAAAACATTTATCCATAATTACTTCCGCATCCCAAATTAAGCTCACAATTCCCCCGGTTCTAAATGAACCAGTAATGTTACCAGTGTTATATGAATTAGTTATTTTGCTAGTGACAATTTGCGTACCTCCCATTGTAGCAATCAAACCACCAACCCAAGTAACGTTATCATCTAGGCCTTTAATAGTAGCTAAATTATAACTATTTTGAATATTAATACTATTAGAGGAGTAACCTATTAGTCCGCCAGCATATATACCCAGAGTTTCAGCCTTACTAGCATTATAACATTTTTTAATTGTAACATTTCCTAATGTACTACCAATTAACCCACCCGCATAATTTTTACTTTTAATTATTCCCTCATTATGGGAATTAATTATTGTCTTTTCTCGATCAGCTGCATTGTCACGGCCGATTATGCCACCGGCATAAGGACCCACATTATTACTTATTTCACCATAATTTACACTATTTTCGACAGTTAAAGCTCCTCCGACATATGCAACTAAACCTGCGGCATTTTCCCCACCATTTATTTGTCCACGATTACTACTATTTTTTATCGTTGCACTACTTCCACCACCAAGGCTGCCTAACAATCCAGCGGCAGTATTTATTTCTGAACTACTATTAAGAGTTACTTCGTTATGACAATTTTCAATATTAAGTGTTCCATCAGCCCGGGCTATTAAACCTCCCATTTCCCCATTTGTGGTTCTTATCATTGATCCAGATACTGTTAAATTTTTTATTGTTGTATTAATATTAGTGTTGCCAAATAATCCAATATTTTTCCGGACATTACTTGTATTAACAATATATAGGTTATCAATTCTTTTATTTCCCCCATCAAATGTCCCTTGAAAATAATTACTATTAATATCTTTTCCAATAGGGATAAAACCACTGCCCGTGGTTAATTCGGTTATTAAAGCCTCATTACCATTTTGCCCATTGATATCACCAAAATCAGTTCTGTTGGCATCTTCATAATCACTTTTATCTTGAAAATCTAAATCATTTGTTAAAAGAAAATACTTTCCAGAATAGTTAACATTATCAATATTAACACTATTACTTAATCTTACTAAATCTTCAATGGTTTGAATTAAATAAGGATGCTCTTTGGTTCCATATTCATCTTTATCAAAATAAACATAGCATTCATCGCTGCCTTTTATTTTGGCACTTATTTTTTTCGTTTCTTGATTCCATCTTAAAAGGCCACCATTTTTACAATAGCTTTTTTGAATATTAATGACGTATTCATCACCAAAAGACCAGTTTTTTAAGCTGCTTCTTTGATACTTACCCGTCCCTTTTTCTGTTTCTAAAAAAATAGCAATCATTTCTTTATTATTATCTTTTTCTTTATTTAGATGTTGTCTATAGATTAATCCTATTATACTTATTAAAACTAATATTATGATTGCTATTTTCTTTTTCATTTATATGCCCTACTTTCCCTTTTATTATATATATATATATATATTTGCAAGGTTTTTTAATCTGTCATTGATTATTGTTAGAAATTCCCGATATATACATTGATGGGAAATAAGTCGTTGAAAAAGTTCTTTCCACTTTCTTATCAAGAAAGTGCCTCCGGAGGAATATTTATTATCTTCCCGGCTTCTTTGATTACTTTCTTTTCCGTAAAAGAAAGTAATGCCTATCCGGCGAGGATTATTGATTTATCCTCTTTATAAGTTTATTATATATCTCATTGGTTTATTTGTCATTTAGAAAACGAGGTATATTTTTTATGAAAAAGACAAATTTTAATCAA
>CANQZX010000002.1 GCA_947628445.1 uncultured Bacilli bacterium | reverse complement strand
CTAACCAACTGAGCTAAGCGCCCATCGTAAATATATGCAATAACTCGATGTCAATACCAATTATACTATAAGAAAATTAATAATGCAATCATTTTTTGGCACTTTACACGTAATTTTGTTACTATTCACAGCCGATTTTAAAAAAATCTTACAAATCTAGATAATATAAGGGTTTGCAGTTATTTCAGTAAAAATTGTAAAAAATGTCGTTTTTTTTCAAAGTGGGAGATGTATATAAAAAATATTTGTTTTTTATATGTCAATTTATATTTTTACATCATTTTTAATACCAAAAGTGGGAAAAATTAATTTTTGGACATTTTAGCTGTGAATAGTAACGTAATTTTAATAATTTATTTCTTCCGCTTGATCGTCCTGATAATATACCCGTGGCAAATTATTATTTAATAAACTCATTAAATAATAACGATTAGTTTTTAAATTAAGTAAGACACTATTAATATTATTAAAATCACTTATTAAATAGGCTTTATCCCCTACGGCAATAGAATCATCTACTTTTACCACCATTTCGGTAAGACTATCAGTTAAGCAATCACAAATTTTATCATTAATAACCACTACTTTTAGGGCTTTAGTTACCCCATCCTTATGCCCAATGGCAATTCGGGCGATTTTGATATCTTCCCCAACGCGATAATTCCGCCCAATTAAGGTTCCCGCGGCAACATCTTTTAACCCAATTACCGGAGCCGTTAGAGCAAAAGCAAGTTTTAATGGCATATCCCAATTGTTAAATTCTTCTCCCGGATATAATTTAGCAATTTTTTTAGCTCGGCGCCAATTCAAATCATTAAAGCTTTGGGGTAAACCGAAAACGGCTAAATCTAGTTTTAGACCATTTATTTTCGGCATTTGGGGATGATACAATAATGGTTCATTCGCGTATACTAATAATCCATCCGTATTAAGCGGTTCAAGGGTATTTAAAAAATTATGCACTTGATGATAATAATCGGCATCATCAAAACCATAAGTTGTAAACTCCGTACAAATCCCCGTTAATAGTAAATGGCTATTTTGATTAATAAGGCCAATCGCCTCACTTAAAGCTTGATAATTCGCAAATCCTGTCCAATTAGCTCCATTATCCACGAATAAATGAATTGCTAAATCATCTTTAAGATTTTTTAAAACCAAACTTTTTAAATAAGTTAAATTACTCACCATTAAAATTAAATTATTATTGATGGCATCATAGATTTCATCTTCCCAAAGTTCACTACTAACAATCAAAGGTAATTCTTGATTGTATTTTCGAACGCTTAAAGCTTCTTTTAAATCGGTAACTAAACCATAAGTAAACCCATTTTGGGCAAAGGTATTAACTAAAAATGTTCCTAACCCAAAACAATTATTGCGCATATCAATAATTTTGGTCTCATATGGATTATGAGTATTAATTTCTGTAATATTATTTACTAAATCTGGAAGATTGATTTCCACTTGGGTTTTATTCATTGTTAGTCACCATAATTTATTATAACATTTGCTAATTTAATTTAAAAGAAAAAAACTTAGTTATTTTTAAGCTTTCTTTCTAATTTTGGTTCACAAGACCGATCATAAATCTTTTTTAAAACCGAATATAAGGCTTTTTTATCTCCTTCATAGATATTTTCACCCATCAATTCAAAATAATTCCGAATTGACTTTATGACATGCATATCACAAGCATAATAAACACTATCAGGAGTTAAATGATAAAAATTAATTAATTCTTCATCGGAAGCTAAAATCAAATATTTATCATAATCAATTTCTTCTTCTTGGACTTCTTCCTTAATAACAGGTTTGATAATTTTGGCTTTTTCTCCGGGATGCGCATTACTTGCCTTCTTTACAGGAGACACACTTAATTCTTCTTGCCGTTTAATAAACATTTCGCCAAGGGTAAAACTTCTTTCCACATAATTATTTTTACTAGTTTCTTGCCAATTATGATAATATTTTTCGATAATTGTTGCGTTACTATTCACAGATTTTTTTAAAAAAACTCGCAAATCTAGATAATATATTGGTTTGCAGTTATTTCAGAAAAAAGTTGTTAAAAACACCATTTTCTTCAAAGTGGGAGAAGTATACAAAAAATATTTACTTTTTAGATTTTAATTTCCAATTTTATATCAATTTTAATACCAAAAGTGGGAAAAATTATTTTTGCATAATTTATCTGTGAATAGTAACAATTGTTGCAACCATAACGCCACCATAAAGCCCAAAACTAGAAAAAATAGCTAAAAACAATAAATTAGGATCTAATATTAAACTTAAAATTCCTAAAATAAAAATTATTAACGCCGTAATACTTACTTGCAAAAATCGAATTTTTCTTCTAAAAAGCTTTTCTTGCTTATCATGTTCCGCGATTAAATTAGTCAAAACCATTTTCTTAAAAGCCCCTAATTCGGGAATGGATTTAATATTTTTTAAACCGGTTTGGATATTTTCTAAACTGTACATATTCCACCTCATTGCCGTTTATTATATATCTTTTGCTAGGTCTTGACAAGAAAAAATTAAATTGTTACATTACAAAGGGATAGAACATAATAAGAAAGGAATTATTATGTTAGAAACTAAACCTGATCAATTTCAACAAGCAGCCATTGAGACAACCAAATCTACATTATTAATCGCTGCCGCGGGCAGTGGTAAAACTTTTACCATAACCCATAAAATTGCCTATTTAATAAATAATCAAAAAATCCGTCCGGAAGAGATACTGGTTATTTCTTTTACCAATAAAAGTGTCGATGATTTAAAACGGAAAATTAATTATCCCGTGGATATTTATACTTTTCATAAATTAGCAATCAGTATTTTAAAATACAATCAAGTTACTTATCATATTGCCCCACCCGATTTGTTAGCCTATGTAACTGAGGAATACTTTTACCAATTAAATGAAGAACCATTACAAAAGCAAATTATAAAATCTTATGGTTTAAAAGATTACCCCGCGTTTTTAGAAAGTAGAGCATTTCGGGAATTAACCAAAATAATTATGACCTTTATTAGTTTATATAAAACTAATAATAAGACTATTGCGGATCTTAAAAAAATATCTAAATATGATTTTCTTTTAATGAAATTAATTTTAAATGTTATGGCTTGTTATAATAGCGAGTTAAAAAGTACTAATTCCTATGATTTTGATGATTTAATTATTGCTGCCACAAAGTATTGTGCTAATTATAAAAAATACCGTTATATCATTATTGATGAGTTTCAAGATACCTCGCAAGTTAGGTGGAATCTGATTGCTCATATGCGCGCGGCTACAGAAGCTAAAATCTTTGTTGTCGGTGATGACTACCAATCAATATTTAAGTTTTCGGGTTGCTATATCAATATTTTTTTAAATTTTACCCAACTTGTTCCTGATTCGCAAATCCTAAAGCTTAAATATACTTATCGCAATAGTCAAGAATTAATTAATGTTTCATGTCATTTTATTACCCAAAATCCCCGGCAAATAAAAAAAGAACTATTAAGTTCTAAACATTTAAAAAAGCCTTTGCGTTTTAAACCTTATTTTAATGCCCAACGCGCCTTTCGCCGGTTATTACAAAAAATTATTTTAAAGTATGACGATATTTTAATACTAGGCCGGAATAATTTTGATTTAAAAAAGTTTTATCCGGCAGGGCAATTAGATAACGATACCTTTCTTTTTCAAAATAAACTGATTAAATATTTAACGGTCCATTCGGCTAAAGGCTTAGAAGCCGATGTGGTTATTCTCATTAATTTAACCGATTCTTTATATGGTTTTCCGAATAAAATTGTCAATAACCGGCTTATTAATGAGTTGCAAAAAGATGAGGAAAAAATGCTTTATGCCGAAGAACGACGCCTTTTTTATGTAGCTTTAACCCGAACCCGTAATGAGGTTTATCTTTTATATCCCTGGCAAAATAAATCGCCCTTCATTAGCGAGATTAAAAAAAACTTAAAGCGGATTAACATGAATAACCACTAAATAGATTTCGGGTAAATTTTTAATAATTTCTTTTTCTAGTTTGTTGGCAATTTCGTGACTGGCAAAAGTCTTTAGATTGCCATCGACAAATATCGTAAAGCTAATTTGGTATTGATACCCGACGGGAGTAGAATTAAAATGATTAATCCGTTTTATTTCGGGATATTTTTCAATAATAGCTAGGACTTTATTTTTGGTAGCCATGGAAAAAGATTTATCCATTAAAACATCATAACTTTTTTTCATAATTTTTAAAGCGGTAAGAAAAATCCAAATTGCGATACCAAAACCGACAAGACTATCGAAAAGATAAAAATGATAAAAACTAAAAAGCGCCGCCATTAAATTGAAAGAGGTAATGATAACATCATTGCGATGATCTTTAAAACTGGCTTCCATAAGTAAAGAATTATAGTTTAAAGCAATTTTCCGTTGATAAAAATAAAGCATTAATTTCGTCATAATTGTCACAAGACAAACAATAATTAAAAAGATGGAAAAATGGAAACTTTGAGGCTGAAAGAAAGATAATATAGCATCATACCCTACTTTGATACTAAGCATAAACATCATCCAACTAATAAATAAAGAATAAATATATTCGGCTTTGCCATGACCTAAATTATGATCATCATCGGAAGGAATACTAGCAATATGATTACCAATAAAAGACATAAAAGAAGATAAAATATCGGTTAAACTATTAAAGGCATCGGCAATCATGGCTTGAGAATTTGTTAAAAAACCAATGCCAGATTTTAGGACAAATAAAAAGCCATTAGTAATAATACTAATAATACTTGCTTTTTTTATTTTTTGATTGCGTTTTTTCATGATTTATCAACTATTTCTTGCCATTTAGCTACTAGCGTTAAATCTTTTTTAACCGGCTCTGTAAAATCATATTTTTCATTATCTTTATACCAACCTAAAAAGATATACCCAACGCGGGCAGGGTCATTAGGTTTCGTAACTTTTTGGCCAATGCGAATTGTTTGAGCCGCATAATTATTGGTACTTTGGGAATCAAATATTACCGTATAGTGCCGGCCCCATAAAAGGTAGCTAACCAAGCCCATAACAATAATTAAAACAATTGCACCCCAAACGATGATTTTTTTGGTTTTCATCGACTCTTTCCTTCCCTTTCAAAGTCTACTTTCATTTCATAAGAACGATAGACACTCAACATTAATTTTTTAATTTCTAATTCTAAAATTTGTAATTTTTTCAAATATTTAACTAGCATTTCTTTTTTCACTAATTTGGCATATTTAGTTAAAAAAATTTTTCTTAACCGGTCTAATTCCGTATAAGCTGTCAAAACATTGCTAGAATCATCGCTACTTTCATTTAACATATCATATATTTGTTTTACAATCTTTTGATAATCGCGACTGATTTTAGCCTCAATAACATTTTTCTTTAAATCATTATCGACAATTGTTACTTTGGCAATAGTTTCATAATTAGCCCCTTTAGGGTGAAAACTATAACCCTCACTTTCTTGATAATGAATGGTCATTTTTTTACTAGTCTTTTTTTTCACAACATAGTTACTCATTTTCTGACTCCATAATATCTGGTCTATTGGCCTTCGTTTGCGTAAGTTGCGCCTTTTGGCGATATTCGGCAATTTTAGCATGATCCCCAGATAATAAAACCTCTGGCACCTTTAAGCCTCGATATTCGCTGGGCTTAGTATAAGTTGGATAATCAAGTAAATGATCCGTGAATGATTCACTAACTAAACTTTCTTCATTAATGACGCCAGGAATTAAACGGGTAATGGCATCAACTACTGCCATCGCGGGAACCTCGCCCCCTGTTAAAACAAAATCACCAATACTTAGCTCTAAATCCACCAAAGTTTTAATTCGCTCATCAAAACCTTCATATCGGCCACATAATAATATGATATGTTTTTTCTTACTTAACTTAACGGCCCTAGCCTGATTAAATGTTTGGCCACTAGGACTTAACATAATTACATACGAATCTTTCGTTTTAATTTCATCTAAGCAGGCAAATATCGGTTCACACCGAATGACCATGCCTGGACCACCCCCATAAGGAGTATCATCTACTTGCCCATTATTTAAAGGGGTATAATCGCGAAAATTAATAACATTTATTTTAATTAAATTTTTTTCTTGGGCCCGCTTCATAATCGATTCGGTTAAAAAATTGGTAAACAAATTAGGAAATAATGTCAAAATATCAATTTTCATAAATTGCCTCGCTTTTTTTCTTTATTATACTACATTAACTCGTTATTTTAAATCCATTAATTGTTCAACCCCTTGGGTAATTATGATTTTCTTTTCCCGGTTAAACTCTACAATATATTCCTTAATTAAAGGAATTAAATATTCTTTCCTATTTTTACATTTTAAATAGTTGTAGGCTTTTCCTTTTAAGATTTCTTTAACACATCCTAAATCTTTGTTATTTTCGTAGATTTTGGCCCCCATTAATTCACCCGTTAAATATTCATCTTTAGCTAAATGTAATTCGCTTAATTTAACATATAAGTTTTGGCCTATAAAAGCAGCAACTAGGTCACTAGCTAAAAAATCCATAAAAGATAATAAATCGTATTTGCCTGAGGTTTGATAACTATTTATTTTTAATGCTTGATAATTTTCCCCGACATAAAGGTTTTGTCCGACAACAAAAATCTTTTCTTTTAAGTTTGTATCACTTATTACTTTTACCTTGCCATCCAACCCATGCAAGGCCACAATTTGACCCACCAAAACAAAATCATTCATGATAAACCTCATACATCAAAATGGAAGCCGCAATGCCGGCATTTAAGGATTCACAACTCTTTTCCATCGGAAGATAAGTCATTTTATCGCATAATGATTTTACTGGTAAGCTTATTCCTTGCCCTTCATTGCCAATTACTATGGCAAGTTTTTTATTTTTTATAGTTTTAATATCTTCGCCCTTGGTTACAGAGGTACCAACGATTAAATAACCATCATTTTTTAAAGATGGAATAATTGTTTTTAAATCTCGTCTTAAAATATTAACTTGAAAAATCATTCCTTCACTAGCCCGAATCACTTTTTCATTATATAAATCCACCGAATCCATACTTAAAATAATCGTCGTAAAATGAAAAGCCACGGCACTCCGAATAATCGTCCCTAAGTTTCCTGGATCTTGCAAATTATCTAAAATGAGAATTTGCCCCGTGGGCTTTTCTTCTTTTAAAAAGGCACAAATACCAATCGTGGAACTAATACTCTTTTGCCCACTTATTTTTTGCATAATTTCTTTAGTTACTAAATAATCACAAGCCGGATCATCAATACTAATTGTTTCTTTTAAAATACCATGGGCTTGAGCTTCTTTTAGTAAATGATCGCCTTCGATGATAAACTCCCTATGTTCATCGCGCACTTTTTTATTTTTTAAAAATACCCAATATTTAACTTTACTGTTTTGTAAACTTGTTATTTCCATTTTAATCCTTTAAACTCTTTCTTATTTCTTTATATTTCGGACAGGCCTCGCCGACCAATTGCCAAAAGGCCTTACTATGGTTGGGTTCATAAAAATGACAAAGTTCATGAATTATCACATAATCAATAGCCGTAATATCTCTTTTTATTAATTCCGTATTTAATGTAATAATTTTTTTCTTGGTGTCATTAACCCCCCATCTTGTTTTCATCTTTCTGGTTCTTAAAGTAAACTCCGGCAAATTCCGAAAACACTTTTTAGCAATTTCCATCTCTTCATTAAAAACCCGCAACATTTCCCGATTTAAAAAACTATCTAAAGCCTCCGTACTCGGCGTATAAACATTTTTACCTTCCAGAAAAACTTGTTCTTTTGTTTCATCGATAACAATATAATATTTATTTCCTAAATATTTAAATTTATCATCATCTTTAACTCGTTCTTCCATTTTAGAATACATCCGCCATAAAGATTCTTCATTTTGAGCAATTAATTTTTCAATTTCTTTAACACTTATATATAAAGGGGCCGTAATTACTAAAGTTAAATCTTCATTAAAACGAAAATAAAGATTTTTATTTTTCTTCCGAACTATTTCACATAAAACAGTTGTGCCATCACTAAAGGTATATTTCATTTTTTAAGTAAATCTCTTATTTCTTCTAAAGTTTTTAATTCGGCCGATTTTGCTTCTTTTTTAACCTCTTCTTTTTTATGACTAAACTTATTGACAATTTTAACGACAATAAACAAACAAAACGCGACGATTAAAAAGTCAATCACACTTTGAATAAAAGCCCCATACATAATCTTGGTATCTTTAAAAGTAATAGCTAAATTAGAAAAATCCACGCCGCCTAAAATAAGACCAATAATTGGCGTAAAAATATTATTTACTAAACTGGTAATAATGGCACTAAAAGCCCCACCGACGATAACACCCACCGCTAAATCCAAAACATTTCCCCGGGCAATAAATTTTTTAAATTCTTTTAACATTTTAACACTTCCTTAAATCAATTTTACCACAAAGAAAAAGGAAAATAAATTATTTTCCCATCTATTAACTTAAAGTCAAACGATAAGGATTATCATGCGTACCTTCCCCACTGGCTAATTTAACCGTACTAATTAAGTAAAAGCATGGTCTTGCAGTAATAGCATGGGTAACATCATATGGAGCGGGTTTTCCCACATTATTTATATCCCATGCATATTTATAATTATCAGAATAACGCGAAATCGTCCATTCATACAAGCCCATCAACATCCAATTATTATCTCTTATTGTATCAGTATAACTAGCCAATGCTGTATTCCATGCTGTTGAATAAGAAGCATAGCCATAATCACTGATATACATAAGGCCAATTTTAGCATCAAGTGTATAATCAGCACTAGTACATGTCCTTGTAGTAGTATTGCTACCTGCTTTCATACAAATCATCTTTTTAGTTGATTTAGCACTACCAATTTCATTATTATAAAAGGTTTGAACTGTAAAATTACTATTATCTGGTACCCCACTAACCTCCCAATTATGAGAAACAATATTATTAGCCAATTTATTTACTTTTGCCAAATATGTATTAAGATAATAAGTATTTAAATTAGTTTTATTTAAATCACTTTCAGCCCACATACTATTAGAATTAGTTGTATTCGTATAATTCCAGTAATAAGAAGTTACATTATCACCATTACTGCCTTTATAATTTTCCTTAGTTTGAGAATAATTTCCCAAGTAAGCTGCAGATTTTCCCAATTGATCACTGGTGACATAATCATATTTAATTAATTTTATTTCATAATTGCCATAATCTTCGCTTCCACTATATCCATTTTTAAATATACCAATTATCCGATATAAATCATTATCACTTTGACATTTACCACTTGTACTAGTCCCATCGAGACAGACAAAATTATCCACTATATCACTGGCCCCACTATAACGATAAGATAAATCATTTGCCTCTAATTCTGCATTAATCATTCCATCATAATCAGCTTTACCATCGTGATATATTATATTTTTATCAGTTAACGATTTTTTAGCTATCATACATGCTGCACTTTCATCATTACAAGTTTTAGAATATTCGTTTTCATTTGTTGGTTTTGAAACTATATATGGGGTCTCTTTTTTTCCATCTCCTCCAATATAATTTACATTCCATTTTAAATAAAAAGTTGGCCTTACAGCATAATTAATTTTTCCAGTATATGATTGTATTTTACCATTATTCATTATGTATATGATACTACCTGTATTATCAGCTCTTTTACTTATTGTCCATTCATTTAACCCATTATATAGCCAATTTTCATCTGCTGCCAATTCATAATCATCTTCATCAACAGAATAACTTTTGTATTTCCAATATTTAGGAGCCGCCGCATACATATAATCAGATACATACATTAAACCAATTTGTGATTTATAATTTTTTTCTTGTTTATTCTTTCCTAATTCATATTCATAAATACTACTAGCATCATTATTTAAAACATTATCTAAATTAATTCCGCCTACTTGCCAATTATTTTCATCTATTAAGTATTTCCAATCGGTAATATAATTTATAAAATTAATATTTAGATTTGTTTTATTTAAATCACTATTTTCCCAATCATTAATTATTTCTTCGCTAGGATTTAACCAATAATAACTATCTATATATTCAAGAGAGCCTTTATAAGTATCATTTTCAGTATTACTAAATCCATTATCCGAGCTATTTCCGTCATTTCCTAAAAAATCTTTGTTTACATAATCATTCTTAATTAATTTTACTTGATAATTTCCATCCTTATCATCATCAAATATTCCAATTATTCGATATAAATATTTTTCAGGACAGCTGCCATCATCTTCTACTTTGTCATAACCAAAACAAACATAATTTTCAACCTCTTCGCTTGAACCATTAAATCTATAACTATTATCATGAGCACCATCAGTTAAATAAGAATTATGATGGTATATTGTCGGTGTTTCAGTCCAATTAGAAAGGGATTTTATTTTTTCTGCAAGATTTGATTCAGATTCTTCATTAGTATAAACACTTAATAACCTTTGATCTCTTTCATTATTATTATTATTATTATTATTATTTATTAATACAGAAATTAACAATATAATAACCAATAGCAAAATTAACTTTTTTTCTCTTTTTTTCATTCATTACTCCTTTTTTATTAACTTAAAGTCAAACGATAGGGATTATCATACGTACCTTCTCCACTTGATAGTTTAACCGTACTAATTAAGTAAAAGCTTGGTCTTGCAGTAATAGCATGATCGACATCGTATGGAGCGGGTTTTCCCACATTATTTATATCCCATGCATATTTATTATAATCAGAATAACGCGAAATCGTCCATTCATATAAGCCCATAAACATCCAATTATTATTTCTAATAGTTTCAGTATAGTTATATAATGCCGTATTCCAAGCAGTCGCATAAGCAGCATAACCATAATCACTAAGGTACATTAAACCGATTTTAGCTTGATATACTATATCATCAGTTGTATTACAGGTTCTTTTTGTGGTATTACTACCCGTATTATAACAATACATTTTTTTAGTCGATTTAGCGCTACCAATTTCATTATTATATTCCATTTGAGGGGTAAAATTACTATTTTCTGGTACTCCACCAACCTCCCAATAATGAGGAACTATATTAGTAGCCAATTTATTTACTTTTGCTAAATATGTATTAAGATAATAAGTATTTAAATTAGTTTTATTAAAATTACTTTCTTTCCACATACTATTAGAATTAGATGAATTGGTAGTATTCCAATAATAAGAAGTTACATTATCACCATTACTGCCTTTATAATTATCCTTAGTTTGAGAATAATTTCCCAAGTAAGCTGCAGAATTTCCCAATTGATTACTGGTAACATAATCATATTTAATTAATTTTATTTCATAATTGCCAGAATCTTCGCTTTCACTATATCCATTTTTAAATATACCAATTATCCGATATAAATCATTATCACCATTTTGGCATTTACCACTTGTACTAGTCCCATCGAGACAGACAAAATTATCCACTATATTACTGGCTCCACTATAACGATAAGAACTATCATTGGCACTTAAAGTTTTATTAGCTATATTCGTATTAGCTAAAGCCGTAGTATTATGATAAATAATCGTATTATCTAATTGATAATTGGTTATAGCACAGCTAGCAAAGATTTGATTTTTACATACTTTACCAATTGTTTTCTTAAGGGTTGTTGGATTTAATTCATAATTAGTTGATTCGCGATTTTTACTATCGATAGCATTAATAATTATTTTATATTGGGTTAATTCCGTCAAACCCGTAAATATATGGGTTGTTTCCTGTTTAGTTACAGTTTTATCGGCGATTACTTTGCCATTAGCTTCTATTTGATATCGGTATTTAGTAATAACATTCGTTCCATCCGTTGCATTGGTTACTTTTACCTCAATAGTATCATAACTAGTAGCTGTAGCTGTAGCCATATTAATTTGGGGAATAATGTATTTATCAGTAGCAACAATTTCCGTTTTATAAACATTAGATTTTAAACCTTCTTTATCAACTACATAACTGCGAATGATATAATTCGTATTATCAGTAAGGTTATTAAAAGTATAAGTGGCTCCGGTGGTACTTTGATGGTAATCATTAAAGTCATCAACATCATCCGCTGCGGCCATGACCTCGCCTTTATTTTCAATACCAAACCAATATTCGGTTATTTCTTTAGTTCCACTTGTTACATCTAATGTTGCGGCAATACTATCGGTAGTATGTTCCGTACTTATCGTATTAACATGAGCTAAGTGATAAGTATCTTCTTTTTGATTAGTCATTAAAATCCGACCACTTAAAGAATGACCGACATTAGCATTTTGGCCACTATTTTGAAAATTAACTAAAGTTACGGTTACCTTCCAAGTTTGCGTTTTGATGCCATCATCCCCAGCTTCTACAGCAATATCGTAACCTTCGGCAATGGCAAAAGCATCTTCTCGGTGGGTAATGTCAAATCCATTAACCCCTTCTTGACCATCAACATTTTCATAATAGTTTAAACCTTCAATTTTCTTTATTTCGGTTCCATTTGGTTCAAAGATTTGCACCAATATTTCAGGTGTTTTACTTTCCGTTGTAAAAATTAAATCATTTTCATCAAGGACTAAATAAACATTATATTTGGCTTTAGCTAAGAAATTTGCATCATTAGCTCTTAAAGTTGCTTTGGGATTAGTGGTTTGAGCAATATTACCTTTCCCTGAGCCAAAATTATCTAAAGTAGCATCAATACTAATAAGTTCTCCCATTTCAAAAGTTAAAACATCAGTTGTCCCAGTTTCGGCTTTAATATTGGCCTCGCCCTTGCCCGTAGTTTGGGAAGCAAAAAAGGCATAAGAAGAAATTAGCACTGCGACAATTAAAGTTAAGACTGTAATTAGACTAAGCAGCAAAATGGGTCTTTTCTTTTCAGCCATTTCAAATCCCTATCCTTCATAATAATTATAAATAGTTATCCCTATTTAGGTCAAGTATTTCTTCTAAATTGACAAATAAATTAACAAAAACTTCTATAAAAAGAGGAATAAATCCCTATGAATCAATTCAAAAAGTATTTAGAGATGAATTGTTATTTCAATAATAAAAGAACTATTTTTTTGTTATAGTTCCTTTTCATTATGTCTTTTAGTCTGAACAGTTACAAAAAACTAATCTTTTTTGCTTAAGAGATTAGTTTTTAACTTTATTTTAGCTTTTTTATAATATCTTTTTTGGTAAGTCCCAAAATTTCCAGTTTTTCGATAGTTGTATTTAATTCTTCCATTAAGGAGGCTATTTTATGTTCTTGAGCAGTCGAGATATCTTCGGCAATAAAGGTGCCCTTGGTCGATTTGGAAACAATTATTTTTTGTTTTTCTAAAATATCATAGGCCTTTTTGACAGTATTAGGATTAATGCTTAAGGTTAAGGCGAGTTCTCTAATGGAAGCAATTTGTTCGTTGGGCTTAAGTAAACCCCGAGCTACGAAATCCTCAATGGCCTCGACGATTTGTTCATAAATTGGCTTCCGGGCATTATAATCAATATTAATATTCATGAATCCCCATCTCGTTTTCTTGACATTCGGCGATTAATTCTTGGACATGAGGATCATTGGCATATTTTTCTAAATACTCGTTATAAAGGTTTTCTAAAGTAGTCGAATCACTTACTAAATAAGCAAAAGTTCGTTTTAGACTACCATCCTCGGCAATAGCGATAATATATTTATGATCGGTAATTGGATCATTTTGATGATCCTTTAGATACTTAAGAAAATCCGCGGGATTCTTGGAAATAAAATATTCTAAAACTTGTTCGTAGATATCAGTTGCCTCTTCATTATACAAATTAATAAATTGGAAATTAAAACTCTTTTGATGTTTTAAAAACTCTTGATTGATATAATGGGCCACAAAATTAGCCAACTCTTCGCTTCGACCAACATTATAACTTATGTGTTTTAGCTCATGATTTTCATAATAATATAATTCTAATGTTGCAAAGTTATATTTTTCTTTAATGGCCTTGGTTTTATTATCCTCTAGTAAATTAATTAATTTATTATCAACTTTAATTTTTAAATCATTACCCCAAAAACTCACAAAAGCATCCGTTATTTTGGCATAATTAGTCGTCTCAACATTACTTTTAAGGTTATGCCTTTTTTGATAATCGGTAAGAAAACTTTCGCCCGGTAAGTTTAAATGGGTCGTATAAGTTTGCTTGTGATATTCGATTTTGGCTTTATAACTATAGTAATCGCGGCCATCAATATTTAATCCTTCCCCAAGAAAGGTTTGAATTTCATCTGGCTCCGTAATAACCAAATCTAAATCATTATAATTTATTTTAATAGAGGTTATATCTTTCATATAAATGTCTTTAGTTTGTATTCGTAACCAAAGGGCATACATGCCATGATATAAACTCATACTTATAATAAAAGTAAATAGCACAAGTGGCAGAGGTTTAATTCTTTTTTGGGCAATTAAATCATAAGCCAAGAAATAAATTAAACTGATAACTAAAAAGATAAGCCAACCGCTATAGTTACCCATAGTTAGATAACTAAAACAAAGGAAACCAAAAGGTAAAAGTGTTAAACATTTAACTAAATGATAAACAAAATTATTTTTAAAACTGCATTCGTTATTTTCCATTGGTCGCCTCGTAAAAGATATAAAGGCCAAAAGGCTATAAATGATGGTTAAGATAATGGTTCTTACCACATCCCCAACTCGGAAATCAGCAATAAAAGGCAAAGCGACCGGAGTCGTAAAATTATAATTGGCTAAATCATATTGCATATATAAATAGTGATATTCCTTATCTTGATTATTTTTAATTGGACAAATCTCCGCATTACAATATACCCGTATTTGATTACCATTTTCTTTATAAGTCCAATTGACGGCTTTTAAAAAAGGTACTAAAGCAATAATTAAAATACTTAAAATTAAACTCGTAATAAAGTTCCCGGCTAAAGATATCGCCAAGGTCACAATACTAAAGATAAAAAAGTAAGTCACGGTAAAATAAACAAAATAATCTAGTAACATTTTAAAAGGTAAAACTAATTCGGTTGCAGCCCCAAAAATGGCTAAGATAATGGTATTCATAATAATTATCAAAAGTAAAAGGGCTAGACCACCTAAATAGTTTGTTAAAAAAATCGTTTTTCGATTTAAAGGTTGGGCTAAATAAAAGTCCACACTTTTCTTTTTGAAAACAAAGCCAAAAAGGGCTAAGGCCAAAGCCACGGGTATTAAGAAGCTTAAAAAATAAGTGGCTAAGCCATAATTTTGAAAATTCTGAACATAATTTTGACTCATTAATTGTTGAATTAAAACAATAATTGTGATTAAGGGTAAAAGTCCCAAAAAGAAAATTATTAATCCCTTGGCTTGTTTACAATTTTCTTTGAAAAATTTAAAATTAAAGAACTTCATTGAATTCATATCCTAACGCCTCCATTTGATAAACAAACATTTCTTCTAACGTAAGTGGTAAAAAGTCGAGAATAATTGGTTTTAATTTTGGTAATTTCTTTTTGGCCAGAGGCCCATCTTTTAAAATCAAAGTTGCCACTTGCCCGATTTTTTTATACGCTAAAACATCCAAATCGGCAAAAGTTTTTTCATCAAAATCCCCTTTTAAGGAAATTTGGACTTTCACCATATCAGTTTTTAAACTAGCAATTTCCCCTTCAAATAATATTTTTCCTTTGTAAAGTAAACCCAAGTTATCACAAATATCTTCCAGTTCCCGTAGATTATGACTCGTCATAATAATCGTGGTATCTTGTTTCATCATTTGTTTTACTAAAAGGTTTTTAAAGTGTTTCCGAATAACCGGATCTAAACCATCAAAAGTTTCATCAAAAAATAAGTATTTGGCTTTTGTGGCTAAAGCACAAAGTAAAGCACATTGTCTTTTCATCCCCTTGGAAAAAGATGCAATATTTTGGTTAATATCCAGGTGCAAGGTTTTGGCTTCTTTTAAGACAAATGAAATGGCAAACTTGGGATAAAGGGCTTGATAAAATTTCGCCATTTGATATAACGAATAAGAAGAAAAGAAAAATAAATCGTCGGGAACAAAAACCATTTCTTTTTTAAGTTCTTCGTTATCAAAAACATCTACTCCATCAATTAACACTTGGCCCTTATCAGCTCGGTAGATGCTATTGATAATCCGCAGCAATGTCGATTTTCCGGCACCATTAGCCCCCACCAAACCATAAATAGCATTATCCGGAATCTGACAAGTTAAGCCGGCTAAAACATCATGACCTTTGGTAAAACTTTTGCTTAAGTTTTTGAGTTCTATCATATATCCTCCTTTGTACTATCTGTACTAGTACAATTACACTATAACACAACTTAGAGTTAATGACAAGCCCCAATTATTCATCGAGGATTGTATTTTCGATTATATACGTAATATCGGCATACATTCCACTTTTATGCCTAATTCCATAACCAATTACCTCAATGTTTAGACGCTGATAGCTTTTTAAAACGACCTCATCTATCGTATCATTTAAAAGACAAATAAAATCATACGGATAATTATCTAAAGTATTAAAAACATAATTTAATATTCCCAATTTATAAGGACAATTTAATTTCTTTAATTGGGCTATAACTTTATTACTAAAACTCATTAAATAAATCTTCCGCGGATATTTAGCCAATAATTTTAGCAATTTGGTAAGATTAAGATTAAAATCTTTTATTTCTAAAAGTAAAATTTTATTTGTTGTAATATTTAGTAAATCTTTAAGCCGAATAATGCCTGCTTTTTTTAATTCGGCATAAGAACAAGATTTTACTAATTTGCCCTTAAATAAAGGATCGTGATATAAAACAAAAACCTCATCTTTTGTTTGCCGAATATCCGTTTCAATGCCAATATAGCGTTCATCACTTAAGCCCTTTTGGAAAGCCGGCAACTTATTTTCTTCAGCTTTAGTTTGATGATAACCCCGATGTAAAATATAATTCATAAAAAAAATCACCTTAGTAATTTATACTAAAGTGGTTATTTTTTATGTTTTTTCGGAATAAAGATTAACCAAAAGAAAAAGAAAATTAAAAGAAAACAAATTATTGCAATTAAAGGAGCTACATAATCGGGCAAGTTTTTTTGAACCTCCAAATGTTCAGGTTCAATTAAAGTTGTACTGGTTGTTGCCATCGCTTCTTTGGTTACTAATAATGTATAGACCTCATTTTTTTCGCCCTGGGTAATTTCTAACATTACGGTATTTTCGCCCGCGGTAAAGTCATTATTGCCAAGAATCTGGATTTCGGCTTCATCAGCCAAAACATAATCCAATTCTAAAGCCGTAACATCATCTTTAACGGCAACTGTATACATTAAATTATTCGCCTCAAATGCTGGCGACAATTCCCCATTTAAAACTGTCAAACTATGTAACATAAAATCTCACCTTTAAATTATTTTCAATAAAATTTCATTCATTACATATAGTTTACCCGGATTAATAAAAATATATCCTTTTTTTTCAATTAAATCTTTATTTTGGAAAAGCTTAGTTAAATCATAAACCGCTTTTAAATCAACGCCATATTTGGCTTTAAAAGCATCTAAACTCACGCCTTGGCCTAAGCGTAAACCCAACATTAATTCATAATCCATTTTATCTTTACCTTTGACAATTTCTTCGCTTTCGACATATTCGCCTAACAAATATTTTTTTAGGCTCTTGGTATTTTCATAACGCACATCTTCAATATAACCCGCGGCCCCTAGACCAAAACCATAATATTCTTCATTGTGCCAATAAGTTAAATTATGCTTGGCTTCAAAACCATCTAGAGCAAAATTACTTACCTCATAATGCTTATACTTTTTTAAATATTTTCTAATGGTTTCAAACATTAAATAATCTAATTCTTCTGCAATGGGTTCAGTGGCTTCCACCTTTAATTTGGTATGATCTTCAATCATTAAACTATAAGTACTAATATGTTCCGGCTTTAACCGTAAAAAAAGTTTTAAATCCTTTTTTAAATCGCGAAGTGTTTGCTTCGGTAAAGCATACATTAAATCTAGGTTGATATTAGTAAAACCATATTGGCGACATAAGTTTACTTTTTCCTGAGCTTCTTTGAAGGTTAAAGGCCGCCGATTCATTAGTTCTAAGTTCTCTACTTTAAAAGATTCAATGCCAATACTTAAGCGATTAACGCCATTTTGTTTTAAAAGCAAAAGTAAATCCGCATTAATATCTTCAATATTACATTCAAAAGTAAACTCGTAACTTGGGGCTAAATTAAAGGGCGCAATAATTTCAAAAAGACGCGTTAAATCACTTAAAGCTAAAGCTGAAGGTGTTCCCCCACCAATATAAATAGTTTTAATTTCTTCATCTAAATAACGATCTTGAATTTCTTTTTCTAAGGTCTGTAAATATACTTTAACCCATTTTTCGTTATACAAAAATTTGCAAAAATCACAATACGAACAAATATGGCGACAAAAGGGAATGTGAATATAAACACTCGCCGCCATAGTTACCTTGAATAACGATTAATGTTTGCTTGCACACTTTTCATTTTGCTGTAATATTCGATTTGATTATTATCTTTGGTTTGCAGTTCAATAATTTTTTGACAATCTTCGGCTAAAACCGGATCAACTTGAGCCACCATTTCATGACATTTTTTTAACTCATCATTATTTATTTTAGCCAGTTTACATAAACTAACATTGGTTATAAAATATTTAACTTGATATTTAATTATAGCAACCGCTTCTTCGGGGGTAATTTTGGCTCCAGCTTCATGATTTTTATGAAAACGAGCAAAAGCAATATCGTTTATTTCGCCAAGTAAATTCACCACATCTTCGCGATTACGATTTAAATAAGCTTGATATAAATTATTAATGTAATCATAAAACTCATTTAAAACTAGATCTGGTTCTTTAAAACCATAACTATATAAATTATCTAGGCCATTTATGATATTTTTCGCACTATATTTCCGTAAAAGCGGCCCAACTTGTTCATCAGGGATGCGAAATATTTTGGCAATTTGACTATATCTTAAGCCAAAGGTTAAAGCCACCTTCGCAATAAATTGTAATTGTCCCTCTTCTTCGGGGGCAATTCTTTTGACAAACATTCTAATTTGTCGATCATTTAATCTTTCTTCATTCATTTTCTTTTCCATCTTCTCACTCCTCACTTAAAATGGCTAAAAAGGCTTCTTGGGGAACTTCCACCGAGCCCACCATTTTCATTCTTTTCTTTCCTTCCTTTTGTTTTTCTAATAATTTTCTTTTCCGACTGACATCGCCACCATAACATTTGGCTAAGACATTTTTGCGTAATGCACTAATGTTTTCCCGAGCAATTACTTTGGAGCCAATGCTCGCTTGAATCGGAATTTGAAACATTTGTCGGGGAATTAGTTCCCGAAGCTTACTTACAATAGCCCGGCCTTTACTATAGGCAAAATCCTTATGGACAATAACACTTAGCGCATCGACAACCTCACCATTAAGTAAAATATCCATTTTGACTAAATCACTTGGTCGATAACTACTAAGTTCATAATCAAAAGAAGCATAACCTTTCGTAAAACTTTTCAATTTATCATAGAAATCGTAAACAATTTCCGATAAAGGGATCTCGTAATGGACATTAATTCGAGTCTCGTCAATATAATCTACACTTTGGTAAATACCCCGCTTATTTTGGCATAATTCCATAATAGGACCAATATAGGCACTCGGGGCAATAATATTGGTGTAAATATAGGGTTCTTTTATTTCTTTGATTTTAACCCGATCCGGCATTTTATGAGGCGAATCAATTTGCAACTTCGTCCCGTCCGTTAACATTATATCATAAATAACACTGGGAGAGGTTGCAATTATATCAAGGCCAAATTCCCTTTCAATTCGGGTAATAACCACATCCATGTGCAGTAACCCTAAAAAGCCAACGCGAAAGCCAAAACCTAAAGCCGCGGAGGTTTCCGGTTCAAAACTCAAAGCCGCATCATTTAGTCTTAATTTATTTAAAGCTTCTTTTAAATCATCAAACTTATTAGGTTCCGTCGGAAAAATTCCCGAGAAAACCATTGGTTTCATCGGCCGATATCCAGCAAGGGGATGAGGGTTTTCCCGACCCTCAACGGTAACGGTATCTCCCACCGAAACACTAGCAATATCCTTAATGGCCGCAGCAATAAAGCCGACATCACCACTTAATAATTCCTGCTTTTTTTTCTCCTTCGGTGTATGAACGCCTAATTCAACTACCTCAAAAACATTTTGACTGGCTAAACATTTGATTTTATCTCCGACGGCAATTTTGCCTTCGACAACTTTAACCAGGAGAATAACGCCCCGATAGGCATCAAAATAACTATCAAAAATTAAAGCTCGCGTTGGTTGAGCAACTTGCACAATGGGGGCTGGAATACGTCTCACGATGGCTTCTAGGATTTTTTCTACCCCTTCCCCAGTTTTGGCACTACATAAAATAATATCTTCTTTTTTAAAACCTAAAGTTTTTTCTAATTCTTTAGTAACGCGAGGCACATCGGCATTGGGTAAATCAATTTTATTAATAACCGGAATAATAGTTAAATCATTTTCTAAAGCTAGATAAAGATTAGCTAAAGTTTGGGCTTCAATTCCTTGCGCAGCATCGACGACTAAAATAGCTCCTTCACAAGCGGCCAGGGAACGCGAAACCTCATAAGAAAAATCCACATGGCCCGGGGTATCAATTAAGTTTAAAGTATAATCTTCATCTTGATAATGGTAATTAAGTTGCACCGCATTTAATTTAATGGTGATACCTCTTTCCCGTTCCAAATCCATATTGTCTAGGATTTGATCTTTCATTTCTCTTTTTTCAACCGCATGGGTTAGCTCCAAAATGCGGTCGGCCAAAGTACTCTTACCATGATCAATATGGGCAATAATTGAAAAGTTGCGAATCCTTTTTTCTTCCATCTGAAACACCTATTATGTATTATACTATAACTGACATTTATTTACAAAATAATTTTACATCGTTTGACATGTATTTAAGCAAATAAGGTTTTTAAAACCTCAAATATTTCCCCTAAGCCATCCGTAATAAAATCTTCGATGACCTCCGTAAACTTATCACCAGCTTTTGTAAAATTATTCGCGTAATCTTTCCGATCTTCCTCCAAATAAGAATTAACATCGACAACCTCCCCATTTAAGACATCTTCTTCAAATTTGGCAATTTGTTTATCCGTAAGGATGACTTTATTATTTAATTGGGCCTCGTAATAACCACTTTTACTAGCAATAAAAAGGCCTAAAAAAACAATAAAGGCAATCGTTAATAACTGACCCCACCGATTAGGTTTCTTTTTGTCCATTTTCGGTCTCCGTGATATATTTATGTAATACTTTAGCTAAGATCTTTAAAGAATTATTAATTTCTTCAATGGTATTGTATTCCCCACCTACCTCAATTAAAAATGTATAGGGAGCAAAATCTTGATTATAGACGCCATTAACACCCTTTCCTTGTTTTTTAATAATCCCCCGAGATAAGGAAACATTCTCGGCTTTTAAAAGTTCATTTAGTTTTTCGGTCTCGGCAAGATTAACGGCATAGTTAGGATTATCTAAACCCACGACAAACATTAATTTGGCGTATTTAGCTCCGGCAATTGCCACCGGCGTCGATGATATTTGCCCCGCATCCCGATGAATATCGATAAAATATTTTAAAGAGGGATGATTATTTTTGGCATCCTCTAGTAAAAGCCGACTAGCCCGATAACTTGAGCCATATTTCCAACCATTATTTTTTAAAACATCGGCAACCTTTTGCTCTTCTACAATGGTTCCAATTCCTAAATCTGTTAAATATTCTTTCAAAATATACGAACCAATTAATACGGTATTATTAATATTGAAATTATCTAAAAAGTTGGTTTTATACCCTTCTGTTTGATGAGAATTAAATAAATATACTAATGGTTCTTGATTTAAAGAAGAATTTTCATCATCCTTCGGTTTTTCTTTTTCTACTTCCAAAGGACTTTCATTTACTTCTTCTTTTGCCACCAAATTATCTACTTTTTCAAGGCCTAAAGAATACTTTAATAAAAACTCGGTACTATTTAAAGAAGCTAAATCCGTTATACTATAATTACCTAAAGCATCATGAACTAAATAATTTAAATAAATTTCATTATCTAAATTAAGATTGATTTTGGCATAAAATATTTTAAAGAAAAAGGCAAAGGAAAAACCAACCACACCCAGAAGGATTATGGTTTTAAGTATAAATCTGCCAACTTTATTTCTTCCCTTAAATCTTTTTTTCATAAGCATCAACCATACTATAAAGCTTTTTTAGCATAAAATTTGTCGAAATTAAATCATGGCATATTTTTCTTGCTAATTTTATGCAATTCGACTACAATAAATAACTAGGTGAGAAAAAATGTACTTAGATTTATTTAATACACCTAAGAAAAACCTTTATGAGGTTATAAGTGATGATAATGAATATCATATCATTGAAACTAATACAGACATTGATAATACTAGTACGATTTTTGAAAAAGAAAATCGTATTGAAAATTTAAAAAAAATTAATCACATGACTACCGAAAATTTATTAAACTTAAGTAGTGATCTGCATTTTATTACTATTTATAATCGGCTTCTTATTTTAGCAATAATATTGACACCCCTTTCTTGTTTGGGTTTTAGCAAATTAAATATTATTAATTTTTTTCTGGGAATTGGCACAATTGGCCTAGCTTTAGGAAAATTAATTATGCCCATGACTATTGGTTCAAAAAGAAAATTAAAAGAAAAAATGACTGTTTATGAAGAAAAGATTTATCATAATCAAGAACAAATTGATATTATCACTAAGGAAATTACCAATTTAAAGCAGCAATTTGCTTATCATGAATTAACGAAAATTCCCCCAATCAATGATTTACCTCAAGAACAACGTGTCGAAACGATGCAAATTCGCAAATTAATTAAATAAAAATCGCATATAATGTGAGAGAAATAACCGATTTAACACAATGGCATATTTTTCCTTGCTAATTTTATGCAACTCGACTATAATAAAAAACGAGGTGAGAAAAAATGTACTTGGATTTATTTAGTACGATAAAGAAAAATACTTATGAAGTGACCAGTGATTGTGATGATGCCCTAGTCATTGAAACGAATACCGATATTGATAATACAAGTGAAATATTAAAATATGAAAATACTATAGAAAAATTAAACAAGGAAAAGCAAACTTATTTAGAATTAATTGAGGAAATTATTGATGGTCTTAGTTTTATCAAAAAAATTAATGGTTTTCTAATTTTCTTTTTAGCTATAACGCCAATTACTTTCATTGGTTTTAGTGAATTAACAATTCTTAATACTTTAATTGGAATTGGCGATTTAACCTTAATTTTTACAAAAATTGTTACGAGTGCCGTGATTGGAACCAAACACAAATTAAATAGCCAAATGAATAAATTAAATTATTGTATCCATCTTAATCAAGAAAAGATTGAGGCTACATCAAAAGAGGTTCAAAAATTAAAAAAACAATATGCTTATCGGGAACTTGAAGAAGTACCCCAAGTGACATTAAGTGAATTACCGGAAGAACAAAGAGCCGACACGATGCAAATCCGAAAATTAACTAAATCATATATCAGAAGATAAAAAATATTATAAGTAATAGAAACAACCGATTTTTACTTGCTTATTTACCATTTTTTTGTTAGAATTATTTAAGTAACGAGGAAGGAGCGATAAAATGGCTAATATTAAAAGTTCAAAGAAAGCAATAAAAGTTATTGCTAAGAAAACAGCGAATAACCATGAACTTAAAATGCGGGTGGCTAACTTAATTAAAAACTGTGAAAAAGCCATCGCTGCTGGCGAAACCGAAAAAGCAGAAGCTCTATTAAAGGATATTCAAAAATATACGGACAAAGCGGTTAGTAAAGGTCTTATAAAAAAGAATACTGCTGATAGACAAAAATCAAGATTAACAGAAAAAGTTAAAAAAATGAAGTAATTTAATTGTTAACTTCGTTTTTTTTTGATATTATTTAAATATAAGGTGATAGCAGTGAAAAAAATAATCTTTTTAATTATTTCCATTTTAATTTTAAGTGCTACTATCATCTTTCTTAATCCCGTATCCACCTTTTTAGCCGAAGCCATTAGTAAAGGTCCTGAATTAGTCATGCATCCTTTAAATGCTTATACCAAAAAGAAGGATTATTTATATGTCCAAAGATCAAATACTTTTATTCCCTACTCTTACCAAGATTTATTAAATATTATTTATACGACAATTGATAACGGGTGGGATACTTTTACCTTTTATTGTCCTAAGGAATATGAAAAATGTTTAAGTGACATGGAAAAAATCTCCAAAGATGAATTAATTTATACGCATATCAATAATTATGTCCATCCTTTTAATAGTTTTTCGAGCATTGATACGGTCATTAGTGATTCCGGCGAAATAACTTTAAATGTCAAGTTTTTATATCCGGAAGAAGATAAATTAAAAATTGATGCCGAAGCCGATCGCATCTTAAAAGAAATTATTAAAGATGATATGGATGTCTATGACCAAATAAAAACCGTTCACGATTATATCGTCGAACACACGAGATATGATATTGAACGAAACGAAAAAGATACCAGTCCTTATAAATCCAATACCGCCTATGGAGCCATCTTTGATGGTTATGCAACTTGTGTTGGTTATACTGATCTTTTAGCCATTTATTTAACAAAGCTCGGCATCGATAATTATAAAATTGCAACTACACCTGATGCCATCAGTTATTCTAAAACCGGTCATATTTGGAATGCCGTTTATTACAATAACGAATGGGTTCATATTGACTTAACTTGGGATGATCCTGTCTCTTATGATGTCAATAAAAATCTCGTCGATTATCTTTTCCATACTTACTTCTTAGTTAATAATGAAGCCATGCATGAAGCCGATATCGGCGAGACGGTTCTAGAAGAACATAATTTTGATGCTAACTTTTATTTAGAATTTAAATAATTACTTTTGACAATTAGGACAATAATACGTACTGCGGCCATTAACTTTTTCGCATTTTATGGGTGCTCCACAAATGGGACAAGGTTGGTCCATTTTTTTATGCACTTTTAATTTTTGTTGAAAGCGACCAGTTACCCCTAAAGATGAGGTATAACTTTTAATGGTGGTTCCACCCATTGCAATGGCTTCCTTAATTATTTTAGCTGCTCCTTCACAGATTAACGCACATTCTTTTTCGTTTAATTTAGAGGCCGCTTTTAAAGGATTAATCCGAGCATAAAATAAAACCTCATTAGCATAAATATTACCTAAGCCACTGATAATTGTTTGATCTAATAATACCGTTTTAATGGCTAATTTTTTATTTTTAAATTTCGCTAGCAAATAAGCCGCGGTTAAAGCTTTATCACATGGTTCTAAACCCTGTTTTTGAATACATTCCGTACTTGTTAAGGCCTCTTTAGGAATTAAATTCATCCGGCCAAATTTCCGCGTATCATGATATCTTAAATCGGTATTATCACTAAAAGTAATAATTACATGTTCATGTTTAGCAACCTCATCATCACTTTTTTTAAGAAAAAACTTTCCTTCCATGCGTAAATGGGATAATAAATAATGATTATGTAATTCAAATATTAACCATTTACCTCTTCTTTTAATATCAATAAACTCATCCCCCATTAAATCTTTTTTAAAAGTAGCAAGATCACTTTCAATCATTTTCGAATATAAAACTTGCACATCTTTAATCTTTTTATGTAATATTTGTTTTTTTAATGTATTTCTAACAGTTTCTACCTCAGCTATTTCTGGCATAATTATTCTCCTTTTCTTGATTATATATTACACATTTTTCCTCTAATAAGGGAAAATTACAACATCTTTGCGCAATCCTTTTAGGTAAGAGTTTGGCAATATATAAAGCATATAAACTATCCGCTTTATAAATAATTTTACTTTTATTTTCATTTAACCAATGCAATTGTTTTTTCAAAAGAGTCATATATTTAAGTTGCATAGGATTAGTATCATCTAAATCAACCACCGCATAATTTTTAGAAGTAACTGGTATCATATTATTAAAATTTATTACTCCTAAACGTCCATGATCAATTTTTACAAAATCCAACATATTTTTCATTTTCAAATGTTTGGCTTTAGGACTAGATAATGGTGCAAAATATTCCACATTGTGAATCTGAAACAAAATGCCAATAAAAGGTCGTTTTTCTTTCACAAAATGATTCAAAGGCACTAACCCATCATACTTTCTTAAATAATCACAGTACTTTTCATCAACATTAACAATTATAAAATTTAAAAACATAACCCTTCCCCCTTAATTATTTTCATTATACTCTTATTTTGCCCAAAATAAAAGGTTAGCTTTTTATTTCTAACCACTTTTTTAGTTCCCAATTTAATGGCTGGGTACACCGCTTTATTAGTTCCTTGTTTAATGGCCAGGTTCACCGCTTTTTTAGTTCCTCGTTTAATGGCCAGGTTCACCGCTTTTTAACATAGCATTTGCTATGTATTAATAATATACTAACTAATTTACTTTTTGTCAATCTTTTGTTGCTATTTAGTATCGTACCAATTAACTCCCGTATCCATTTCGACTTTTAAAGGTACGCGAAGCGGAAAGACATTTTCCATTTCTTCTTTGACAATTTGTTTGATTTTATCTAACTCTTCATTTTTACAATCAATGATAATTTCATCGTGAACTTGAAGCAATATTTTACTCGTAATATGTTCTTCATTAAATCTTTGATAAACATTTATCATGGCCAGTTTCATAATATCAGCACTTGTTCCTTGAATTGGGGTATTTAAAGCCATTCTTTCCCCCATCATACGCACCATATAATTTGTTTGATTTATTTCATCAATTACTCTCCGCCGGCCAAAAAGCGTTGTAACATAACCTATTTCGTGGGTTTTAGCAATTATTTCGTCCATATAATTTTTAACCTCCGGATATAAATGATAATATTTTGCAATAAACTCATCGGCTTCTTTCCGCGAAATATTTAAGTTTTCTCCTAGGCCAAAACCACTGATGCCATAGACAATCCCAAAAATTACCGCCTTAGCAGTCCGGCGCATCTTTTTGGTTACCTCACTTGGCGCAATTTCATAAATATCACTGGCTACTTTTGTATGAATATCTTCGCCATTTTTAAAGGCCTCAATCAAGGGTTCACAATTAGAAATATGAGCTAAAATCCGCAACTCTATTTGCGAGTAATCGGCGCTTAGGAAACAATCATTCACGGGCACAAAGGCCTTCCGAATATTTCGACCTAATTCTTCTCGAACCGGAATATTTTGTAAATTAGGATCAACGGAAGAAAGGCGCCCCGTCCGCGTTAAAGTTTGTTTATAAATCGTATGAATTTTACCATCTTCTAAAATATAATTTTCTAATCCCTCAATATAAGTTGAATATATTTTAGTTAAATTGCGATATTCTAAAATCTTTTCAATAATTGGATGTTTGCCTTTTAGTTTTTCTAAAACTTTAACATCCGTTTTATAACCAGTTTTATTTTTCTTACCAACTGCTAATTGCATTTTATCAAATAAAACTTCACCTAATTGTTTGGGACTACCAATGTTAAACTCACAGCCCGCATCAGCATAAATAGCCGTTTTTAATTTATCGATAGCCAGTTCAATTTCACCCTTCATTTGTTCTAAAACGTCTTTTTCGACTTTAATGCCTTCCGTTTCCATCGCACTTAAAACATAAAGTAAAGGCATTTCAATTTTGGTAAATAAATCATAATAATTATTTTCTTTTAATTTTGTTAAAAAAGTTTCTTGCATTTCGTAAACAAAAGTTACCTTTTTCGTAATAAAATCATTGATATTTTTGGCCACTTTTTTCATAAATGTATCAAAGAAATCAATTTCATAATCAAATTGTTGCATTAAATATGCTAAATCATCTTTCACCACATAATTGCAAAGATAAGCCGCGATCATAAGGTCAAAAGTACAATTAATTTTAAGATGGAAATTCCCCATGATTTTTTTGGCATCATAAGTGATTATTTTTTTATCTTTAATTTCTTCTAAAACTTTCTTGACATTTTCGTGTTCAACAAAATACGTACCTTTTGAATCTTTAATCCCCATCCCAATATTGCGGGCGATATGATAATTAGGATCATTTAGTTCAACATAAATGGCAATCTCATCATCTAAATTAAGATTTTTCGTGCTTTTAATTACTTGAGCATTAATTTCTGTAACCTCTTTTTTATTGGGGACCATCATACTTTTTAATAAAGAGAAAAATTCTAAATCTTGGAATAAATCCCAAAGATTATCTTTAGCTTTACCCATTTTTAAATCTTCTAGGGTAATATTAAGCGGTACATCCCGATAGATAGTTGCAATCTTTTTACTCATAAAAGCATTATCGCGATCATTAATTAACTTTTCTTGCGTTTTGCCGGTTACCGTATCAATATGTTCGTATAAGTTTTCCAAGCTCCCATATTCTTGAATTAATTTGATGGCTGTTTTTTCACCAATTCCTTTAACACCCGGGATATTGTCGGAGGCATCCCCCATTAGGGCTTTTAAATCAATCATTTTAATTGGTTCAAAGCCATAATCAGTTTCAAATTGTTCTTTGGTATAGCGAATATAACCGGTTTGTTTCAAAAGTTTAACTTCGGTTTCTTTACTTATTAATTGCAGTAAATCTTTATCACTTGAAACAATCGTCGAAGCAAAATCTTTATCGGCTTCGGTCATTTTAACAAGTGTCCCAATGATATCATCGGCCTCATAAGGCTCTAATTCTAAATATTTAATATTTAAAGCATCTAATATTTCGCGAGCTACGGGCATTTGCATTTTCAGTTCTTCGGGCATGGCAATCCGGCCTTCTTTATAAAAATCGTATTCTTGTTTCCGAAAGTTTTTGCCAATATCAAAAGCCACACACATATAAACCGGTTTTTCTTCTAAAATTATTTTATTGAGCATGGCCGCAAAGCCATATAAGGCATTTGTCGGGAAACCTTTAGAATTACGCATAATACTGCCCGAGTAAGCCGTTGCATAATAAGAACGAAACATCAAATTATTACCATCAACTAAAATTAACTTTTTCATAGTACTCCTTTCGAAAGTTCAATAATTAAATCCATATTATCATCGCGGGCCATAATATTTTTATGGGTTATACCACATTTTGTACATTGATAGATGATTTTAAAAGTATCTTTATATTTTTCAATTCCAATAGGCTTTAAAACTCCTTGGCAAAAATTTAACCGATCTCCCGGATTTATATCAACATGTTTACTATACAGGCAATTAGGGCAATGATCGCGAGCTGTATAACCCAAAGGTTTAACTAACAAACCACAATTAAAACAAGTAAACGCTTCATCCACAACTTTAAATTTTTTTACTTGTTTTTCCATAATCCCACCTAATAATAATTTTACTAAATTTCTCTTCAAAAGTCCATAAAGGAAAAGGAAAAATAAAGGCTTATTTTCATCACTGTTTCAAATGAAAATAAGCCATATAAATTTAATTTATCTCTAGTCTAAATTTACCAACTAAGACGGTATGGATTGGTCTTACTGCCATCACCACTTGTTATTTTGGTCGAAGAGTCTAAATAGAAGGTTGGCCGCACGCCACTGCTGGTGGCCATGTTGTAGTTGCCCGCATAGCCCGTATTGCCGACAAGAAACGCAAGGAAGCCATGGTCCGACCTACGAGAAATTGTCCAGTCATTTAATCCCATATACATCCAGTTATTTTCTCTTACTACTTCGCTACCATATCCACTTGAACTAGATGATACATATTGATTCCAGGCTTCGGGATAGGCAGCATAACCATAATCACTTACGTACATTAAACCTATTTCGTCTGGATATGTTAGATCTTCGTCTTTACATGCTCTTGCTCCTGTAGTATAAACGTCGTCATAACAATTGTTGGCACCTGTTTGTAATTTTTCTTCTCCTAGTTCCTTATTATATACTTGTTGAGCATTATAGATACTTGAAGATGGGAAACCTCCTGTTGTCCAATCATGTTCTGTTATATGGCTCCTTAAATTACTTACTTTTGTAGTTATATAACTTAAATAGAATTGATTCAAGTTTATTTGATTTAAGTTACTTTTTTGCCACATATTATTAGTGGTTCCTGATCCTGTGTAATTCCGATAATATCCTGCTATATTTGCAGCATTATTTCCTTTGTAATTGTCTTCGGTATAATATCTATAATTACCATAATATGCCCCACCATTGGCTGTTGCTTTATCTCCTAATTCTTCTTTCGTTGCATAGTCATATTTAATTAATTTCATTTCATATTCGCCTGATTTATTAGGGAAGAAACCTATTATCCGGTATAAATCTGCATCACCATTTTGACATTCACCAGAACTACTTTTTCCATCTAAGCAGACGAAATTATTTATAATATTACTTGCTCCACTATAGCGATAACTATTATCATTGGCACTTAATTCTTTATTCGCTATATTTGTATTGGCTAATGCTTCTGTATTATGATAAATAATCGTATTATCTAATTGATAATTATTTACTACACAACTAGCAAATTCTTGATTTTTACATAATCTTTCTATCGTTTTTTTTAAATCAAAATAAGCATAACATTTATCACTCTTAATAGATGTTACTTTCACCTTTCCATCTTCAAAAGTTATTTCACTCCCATTTTCACATTTACTATTCTCAGCATTAAAAACATACTCATCGCCAGGCCAAGTATTTTCTTTTCTTTCTTCATAACTACCATCATCTTGTTCAATCATCATACTAATTAAATTACCAGTTTTTTTAGTTTCATGGTTTTTAATTATTTCTATCCGTGGATTATTATGTTGGTACACTATTAAAGAAATTGTTATGAGTAAACAACCAATTAATATTTTACTTGAAATAGGAAGTTTGTTTTTCATTAAGACCCCTACCTTCCTTTTAATTATATATTTGTATCATATATTAAGTCAAATAAATTTTAAAATTCTTTTATTATTTACATGTCATACTCGGAAATTTATCAGTTTTAAATCAAGAAAACTTTGCAAACCATTATAAAATGGTTATTTTTTTGTCAAATTTTAAT
>CANQZX010000001.1 GCA_947628445.1 uncultured Bacilli bacterium | reverse complement strand
TATCTAATTGTCTTTTTAATTCTCTTACAGACCAATTTGAATTAATACATTCTTTTTCATAAAAATTACGTTTATCTATGTCCTTAATAATCATCAATTCACAATAATGTGACCAGCTTAATTTTTCATTTAATTCATCAAAGTTTGGATATGTTTTATAAAAAGCTCTCATATATTTCAAATTAGATATAGAATATCCTTTTCCTAAATATTTAGTAAGTTCATCTGATAACCCTTTTAAAATTTCTTTACCATATTCTAATCGGTTGTTAAATTCATTTTCGTTTGATACTATTATTCTTCCTATATTCCAATACACATAAATAATAGATTTATTGATTTGATTAGCTAAATTAGATTTAGTTTCTTCTACTAAATTAGTAATTTCTGCAATCATTTTATTGTTGGCTTTTTCTATCATAATTTCTCCTTTTGAAATTAGTCAGACGCGTCTGACCAATTTATTTTTTCTTTAAATACTACTATTTTACCATATAAATTACCAAGTAGTGTTAATATTTGTTAGTTTCATTGATTATTATGTTTAAAATAATTAACTTCATAGGAAGTTTGAAAATATATCAAAATGACCTATGGGGATTTTTTGTTTTAATAAAAAATCATCTTTATTAGAGATGAAATGTATTTTAATGCCCGAAAAGTTCGGATAGATTTCCCAATGGAGGAGCCGACCGGATTTGAACCGGTGAATCAAGGTTTTGCAGACCCACGCCTTACCACTTGGCTACGGCTCCAGGTATTTATAATTCTATTATATAATACGATAAATGTCAAATAAATTGCTAACAATGCACAATAGTAGTTGATTAAAATAATATAACATGGTATATTATTTGCAAATACATCGGCGAAAAAGATAAAAAAAAGAAGAAGTAGGGAGTATATACGTAAAATAAATGAATAATAAATTAAATAATATGATTAATGAGTTTTTAAAAAATGTAGATGCTAAAGATGAAAAAGAATTAAATGAAAAATTACAAGAATTTATAAAAAAATACAATGCAGATGAAATTGAATATGAAAACACCTTATTAGATAATGCATATGAACTTTTAGAAAAAGCAGAAAATGCTAAATCAAAGGCTCAAGCACTAAAATATGCAAAAAAAGCATATGATATGTGTCCAGAATGTTTTGATGCTTTATTATTTCAAGTTCAATTGGAGGACAATCCTTTAAAAAGTGAAAAATTATTAGAGGAAGGATTAGAATTTGAAAAAAACAGGTTAAAAAACGAAAATTACTTTAAAAAGGATAACATTGGCCATTTTTATGGACTTTTTGAAACTAGGCCTTATATTAGGGGACTATACATGAAAGCAAAGTTCCTACTATTAGATGGTAAGATAAAACAAGCTTTAAGTATTTGTGAGGAAATTCTTAGATTAAATGAAAATGATAATACTGGTGCTAGATATTTACTCATGGCAATATATGCTTATTTAGAAGATGAAAATGAGATGCTTAAATTACATAAAAAATATCCCGAGCAACACTTGGAAATGCTATTTCCCTTATTTGTCCTTTATTATAAACAAGGGAATGACCAAAAAGCTAAGGAATATTTGTCTAAAATAAATAAGGCAAATCCTCACTTTATCAAATTTTTTAAAGGTACAATGTCAAGAAATGATGATGTTCCCGAAGGATATTATTCAAAGGGAGATTCTTCGGAGATATTAATGTATTTTACTGAATATGTTTTTCTTATAAAAACAATACCAACAATAGATTATTACATTTTGGAAAATAGTAAGCAAAAATAGTTAATTAAGTTGATAATTTAAAGGTCAGTAAATGGGAATGTTTACCAAAGTCTTGCCAAGATTACCCTTTATACAAATAAAAAAGAAAGATTATATAGTTTACTAACCGTAGTTAATAATAGTAAAGTTTGTCCTATAGTATACGAAATATTAGAGGATCTAAAGAAAATGTATAATTTTAGAAAAGATTAATTTTAAAAATATTAAATTATTTATTTTAATATAATTTAGTATGAAATATTATTATATTAAAATTTTTATTATCTTTGGGGTGGTATCTATTTTGGCATGGACAAATAGTGCTTATGCTGAAATGCCTTTATTAGGCAAAATTATTGTTGTTGATGCCGGTCACGGATTTAAAGATCCGGGCACTATGTATGGCGATATTTATGAAAAAGATATTAATTTAAAGATTAGTTTGGCCTTAGAAAAATATTTAAGTAGATATGGGGCCACAGTTATTCTAACGCGGGATGGCGATTATGATTTAAGTACGCCACATGCTAATCATCGTAAAAAAAGTGATTTTGATAACCGGATTAAACTTATTAATGAAAGTAAAGCCAATATGTATTTATCAATTCATTTAAATTATTTAACCAATCATGCATATTCGGGAGTCCAAGTTTTTTATAATAAAGATAATAAAAACTTGGCGGAAAGTATTCAGAAATATTTAAATCAAAACTTAAAAGGAACGCGAGAAATTAAAAAGATTCCGTCTTCAACTTATATGTATCAACATTTGGAGGTACCAGGAGTTTTAATTGAATGTGGTTTTTTATCAAATGCCAGTGAACGAAACTTACTTATTAGTAGTAACTACCAACAAAAAATGGCATCTTTAATAGCCCAGGCCGTCGTAAATTATTATACTTAAATTGACATAGAACCTTAATTACTAATTTAATAATTTTGTTATTTGTGCTATAATAACTAATAAGGTGGTGCTAGTGAAATCAAAAACCTTTAAGACATTGGATGAGCAAATTGAAATATTAAAGAATAAAGGTTTAGTAATTGATGATATCGATAATGCCAAAAATATTCTTTTACGGGAAAACTATTTCTTTTTAAGTGGTTATCGGCATCTATTTATTAAATCTGATATATATGAAAAATCATTTATCCCAGGAACTAATTTCAATGAAATTTATGCGGTTTTTAGTTTTGATCGGCAACTCCGAAATATTATTTTTAAAAATATTTTGATTGTGGAAAATAACTTAAAAAGTATTTTGGCATATGTTATGAGTAAAAATCATGGGTTTAAAGAAAATAATTATTTAAATCCGCGAAATTTTGTCCAAAATCCGACAAAGAAAAGACAAGTTAATGACTTAATTCGAAAGATGAAAAGACAAATTAGTATTAATGGGCGGCAACATACAGCCACGGCACACTTTATTGATTATTATGGTTATATCCCCCTTTGGGTTGTGGTGAAAGTTTTATCCTTTGGGATTGTCAGTGAACTTTATACAGTTTTGCAAGCCCAAGATCAAAGAGAAATAGCCGAATTATTTAATAGCGATATTTATAGCATGGTAGAATACTTACCTATAATTGCGAATTATCGGAACTTATGTGCTCATGAAGATATTTGTTATAATAATAAAACGCATAAGGCAATTGAAGATACAAAATATCATAATTTATTAAATATTCCTCAAGGGGAAGATGGTTATGTTAAAGGAAAAAACGATTTATTTGCTTTAATTATTATGTTAAAACAGTTATTAAATCGCGATAATTTCAATTTGTTAATGCGTGAAATTGAATACGAATTGGATATTTTAGCCGGACGGTTAAAAACCATCAGTATTGATAAAATATTAGAAGAAATGGGATTCCCTCAAAATTATAAAGATATAGTAAGGATGGATTAAAATGAATAATAATTTTAAAAAAGCTTGTTTATATTTAATTGTTTTCTTTCTTGGTTGTTTGGCCATGTATGGGGTAGTTTATTATTTTCCTGCAACGGTGACCGAAAATGTGACCAAATTAGAAAAAGATGTTACGGTAACTGATGAAGGAATTGCCGATGCTGTTGAAAAAATTTATGATGCGGTTGTTATTGTAACCACTTATGAAGATAATACAGCTGTGGCCTCAGGAACCGGATTTATTTATACTAAAAGTAACGATACCTATTATTTATTAACTAACTACCATGTTATTGCGGATGGTAATAAAGTTAACGTTACTTTCACTGATAAAAAGATTGTCGAAACTAAAATAGTAGGTTCTAATCAATATGCCGATATTGCTGTTTTATCTTTTGAAAGCAAAGATGATTATGCGATTGCCAGCATTGGTAAAAGTGCAGATTTAAGAGTAGGTGATACATCCTTTGCCGTTGGTGCTCCTTTAGATAATGCATATTCTTGGACAGTTACTAGAGGTATTATTTCTGGTAAAGACCGGATGGTGGAAGTCGCTTTAAGTAATAGTAATTCTGCTGATTATGTTATGGAAGCAATTCAAACCGATACGGCGATTAATGCCGGCAACAGTGGGGGACCACTTTGCAATGCAAATGGCGAAGTTGTAGGTATTACCTCCCTAAAACTTGTTAGTAGTGGGGTTGAAGGCATGGGCTTTGCTATTCCAATTGAAAAGGCCTTAAAAACCGCTGAAGATATAATCTCTGGTAAAATAAATGAAACTCCTTATTTAGGTATTAATATGTTGAACTTGGCTTCTGCTTATTACTATCCTCAATTTAACGAAAATATTCGGAAAGGTAATTTAACCTCAGGGGTAGCGATTACGAAAGTAGAAGAAGACAGTCCCGCGGATAAAGCTGGTCTTAAAGCCGGTGATATCATTACCAAAATTGATGATACCGATACCAATAATATTGCTTATTTAAGATATGCTTTGTATAACTATGAAATTGGCGATACGATTAAAATTACATTCTACCGTAATGGTGAAGCCAAGACCGCTAATGTTAAACTTAAAACAAACTTAGCAACCAGTTAAAAAAGGAAACCAACGATTTCCTTTTTTCTTTACTCTTTATCAAACTCTTTGGCCAAGGCCCCACTTTTTAAAAGGAGTTGATATTTTAAATTATCAATTGGTAAATCAAATTCGCCAATATATTCGTAAATAGTTGGTTTAAAGCCCATTTTAAATCGGGTTAAGCCATAATACTCACTATCTTTGGCAAGATTACCGGATACTCCATTTAATTCCGCATATTTATAATCATTTTTATAATATTCTAAAATGGCATAATGTAAAAAATAATTGGGAGCAAACTTTTTATATTGCGGATTAAAACCTGTCACATCAATTTTAATTCGATTATCGTATTTTATAACAGTTGCCGCAGCAATATATTCTTTTAGGGAATTATCATTGATTTTTTTACTGGCTTCCGCAATTTCATTTTTTAAAATTAATAATTGTTTATCGGAATTCATTTTTTTATTAATCCGATTACTTTCGTTTTTAGCCGATATTTTTTCGGCTAATTCATTATTTTTAAGTAATTCTTGTTCATACAAGGCCTGACTATTAAGCAAAAACTCTTTGTAATCAATCGAAACTAAGAATAAATCAATGGCATCTTCTTGATTAAAAATATTAAACTTATCGTTATAGTAAAACCGATCTTTATCTACTTTATCAGCTACTAAATTATAGAAAAGTTCAATTCCAAACTTATCCGCGGGTTCTAACTTTAATCCTTTCCGGATCCCTTTTTTTATTTTATTTCGGGTATTTTTCGTAACATTAGCTAAACTAAAATTAGCAAAGGGTAGGATAGCCGTAAATCGTGGTAATAAAGTTTCAAAATTAAGATTCGATTTTAATTTTTTATAACCACATTTAAGGAGATTTTCAATAATGCCATAATTTGAATTATATTCAAAATTTTTTGTTTGCGGATTTAACATCGCGATGGCAATTTCGGGATTAATTTTAATAAAAGCAAAGTTCCGTTTTTTATAATAAGCAGTTAATTGTAAGGTAAAATTTTTTAAAAAGAATAAATTAGTATAATCAATTAAAAAACCTCGTGGGGCATAGCCATAATAAGTATTTTTAATTTTTTTATAAAGAATAAGGGATGCGGCTAAAATTGAAGAATTTTCACAATAACCAATAAATTCATATTCATAACCCTGTTCAGCTTGGAGTTTAGCATAATTTAAACTTTGGTAGTAACTCCTAAGGGGATGGTTTTTGACAAAAGCATTAAATTCATCAATTGTTAAGGGTCTAATATTCATTCTTTTTTCACCGCCTTTAAGGGAAATATTATACCATAATCTTGATAATTTTGACAAGGTTTGGTATAATCTCTTCGAAGGAGTGATATGATGGCTAGGACACCATTTAAAAAAAGTATTAAAAATGTTTATCAAAGATTTGTTAATTATTCTTTAGGAGCAGCAATCATAACTTTTATAATCGGTTTAGTTTTAGTTTTTTTACCAGATGTATCTAATCGGATTGTAGGGGCCTTGATTGGTATTAGTTGTATTGGCAGTGGGGCGAGCTCTTTATATAATTATTTAAAAAGAGATGGCGCCAAGCTTTTTGCTTTAAGTATTGTTTTTGCCGTATTTTATTTTCTTTTAGGTTTAATATTAATTATTTATCCTTATAAAGTTATGAGTTTTGTTACTATTTGCTTAGGCCTTTATTTAATTGTTAAAGGGGCCATGAAAATTGACTATGCTTTTTGGTTTAAAAGAGGTAGTGAAGATTCTTGGTTAGTAACTTTAGTAACGGGTATTTTATTAATTGTCTTTGGTATTTTATTATTAGTTGATCCATTTGCCCGGGTTCTAACTTTAACGAAGATTGCCGGAGCGTTCTTAATGATTAATGCCGTTATGGATTTCAGCAACACGATTATGTTTAAAAAACGGACAAAAGAAATAATGGATATTTTTTGGTAGCAAATGCTACCTTTTTATTTGCGAAAAGATTGGTAATTGGTTATACTATTAATAGTAGGAGTTGATTAGATGAAAATAATTGATCTTAAAGCCCGGGAAATTTTAGATAGTCGCGGTAATCCTACCATTGAGGTAGATTTAGTAGCGGAAGGTGGTATCATGGGCAGAGCCAGTGTTCCTAGTGGAGCATCAACCGGCAGCAGAGAGGCCTTAGAACTGCGCGATAATGATACCAAGCGTTATTTAGGTAAAGGTGTTGAGCAAGCCGTTAAAAATGTGGAAGAAATAATTAAACCGGCTTTAATTGGAAAAAATTTAAACCAAAGTGAAATTGATAAAATCTTATTAGAATTAGATGGTACTGAAAATAAAACCCATTTGGGGGCTAATGCGACATTAGCCGTTTCTCTAGCCAGTTTAAAAACTTTAGCCCAAATTGAACATAAAGAATTATATGAATATATTGCTAGTGGTAAAGTATCTTTACCAATTCCCATGATTAATATTATTAATGGTGGTAAACATGCGGCTAATAATTTAGATATTCAAGAGTTTATGATTATTCCAGTGGTCAAAACAATTAAGGAACGGATTCGGGTGGCTTCTGAGGTATTCCATCATTTAAAACAAATTATTACGCGGCAGAACCTTAATGCGGGAGTTGGTGATGAAGGGGGCTTTGCGCCTAATTTAAAAAACAATCGTGAGGCCTTTGATTTAATAATTACCGCGGTTAAAGAAGCTGGCTATACGCCGGGTCAAGAGGTTTTTTTAGGCATTGATGCTGCGGCGAGTGAGTTTTATAATCCAACTACGCAAAAATATACATTGGATGGTAAAGAAATAACGACCGAAGAATTAACCCAATACTATATTTCGTTAACCCAAGAATATCCTTTAATTAGTATTGAAGATCCTTTTTACGAAAATGATTTTGCAGCTTTGGCTAACTTAACCAAAATACTTGGTAATAATATTATGCTCGTGGGTGATGATTATTTTGTTACTAATAAAAAATATTTAGCCCAAGGAATTGAAATGGGGGCTGGCAATGCGATCCTTTTAAAAGCCAATCAAATTGGAACGGTATCTGAAATGATTGCCACAATTCTGATGGCTAAAAAGAATAATTATCGGACGATTATTTCCCACCGCAGTGGCGAAACGGAAGATACTTTCATTGCTGATTTTGCCGTTGGGCTAAATATTCCGTTTATTAAAACCGGTTCGATGTGTCGGGGAGAAAGAATCGCTAAATATAACCAATTAATGCGCATTGAAGAAAAGATTCAAAAAAAATAAGGTATTATTTATTCCAAAATCACCATCATAATAATGGTGATTTTTTATGAAAAAAGATAATATAAATGCTTTAGATGAAATCCATAAGGGTGCGACGATGGGTATTGATGCGGTATCAATGATTTTAGAAAAAGTGAAAGCTAAAGATCTAAAACAAGTTTTAACCAAACAACTCCATAGTTATCAAGATATTGCCAAAAAAATAAATGAGATTTATCCGAAATATAACGAAGGTAAACCCCATAGTACAAATCTGATGAATAAAGCAATGACCTGGTCAGGAATAGAGATGAAAACCATGAATGATGATAGTAATTCGAAACTGGCTGAATTATTATTGCAAGGGGTTAACATGGGCATAATAGAGGGGAGAAAAATCTTAAATAAAAAGAAAATAGATGAAGAAATTGAATTCATTGTGAGCGATTATGTCACCATGCAAGAAAAAACTGTGGAAATACTTAAAAAATATTTATAAAAATGTTCCGTAAGGAATGTTTTTTAATTCCTTTAATATAGCTCCTTTTTACTAGTAAATAATTTAAATTTATTTTATAATTATACTAGGTGATGATAATGAGCAAAATCGTTGATGGTAATGGGGCTTGTAGCCGGATTGCATATCTTTTTAGTGAGGTATGTAGTATTTATCCGATTACGCCATCTAGTCCAATGGCTTCGAATATTGATTTATTAACAACCAGTGGTTTATTAAACTTATTTAATGATGTTCCGCGGGTGATGGAAATGGAATCTGAAGCCGGGGCTGCGGGAGCTTTGCATGGCGCTCTGTTAAGTGGCAGTTTAGCCACTACTTTTACGGCTAGTCAAGGACTACTTTTAATGATTCCTAACATGTATAAAATCGCGGGCGAAATGTTGCCGGGGGTTATCCATGTGGCAAGTCGGAGTTTAGCAACGCATGCTTTATCCATTTTTGGGGATCATCAAGATATTTATGCTTGTCGGGCCACGGGTTTTTGTATGCTGGCCTCATCAAGTGTGGAAGATGCCCAAAATTTAGCGGCCGTTGCCCATTTAGCCGCGATTAAGGGCTCATTACCCTTTCTTCATTTTTTTGATGGTTTTCGGACTAGTCATGAACTTAATACGATTCCCGAATTAAAAGATGAAGATTTATTAAAATTAGTTGATCATGAAATGCTTGAAAAATATAAAAATCGGTGTTTAAATGTCGAGGCCAACATTCAATACGGGATGAATCAAAATGAAGATATTTATTTTCAAACAATGGAAGCCCGTAATGAAATCTATAATGCCATGCCGGATATTGTTAATGATTACATGCAAGAAATAAATAAGCTAACTAATCGGGATTATAAGCCCTTTAATTACTATGGGGATGCTGCAGCAACAAATGTTATCATCGCGATGGGCAGTGTAACTGATATCATTAAACAAGTCCTAAACGTTACTCCCCATGCTGGTTTAGTTGAGGTTCACTTGTATCGGCCTTTTAGTGCTAAATACTTACTTGATGTTTTACCAAAGACCGTAAAAAATATTGCGGTATTGGACCGGACCAAAGAAGCCGGTAGTGAAGGCGAGCCCTTATATTTAGATGTTTGTGCGGCTTTAAAAAATCGCGCGATTAATATTGTGGGAGGCCGCTTTGGTTTGTCTAGCAAAAATACTACGCCAAGTGATATTTATAGCGTTTATCAAATGCTTGATGGTAATCTTCAAGAAAACTTTACGATTGGAATAAAGGATGATGTGACAAATTTAAGCTTACCGCCTGCTGAAATAAAATTACCACCTATTGCTCAAGAAATAAAAATCTTTGGTTTTGGTTCGGATGGAATGGTAAGTGCCAGTAAAGAAATTTTAAAAATCTTACATGATGTTCAAAATAAATATGTTCAAGGATATTTTGAATATGATTCCAAAAAAAGTGGGGGTGTAACGGCTTCCAACTTACGAATCGCGGATACCAAAATTAATGCCCCTTATTATGTGACAAATCCCGAATTAGTAGTCGTGACCAAAGATGTTTATTTTCGCCTTTTTGATATCATCGATAACATTCAAGAAAACGGAACTTTATTAATCGCCACAATTAAAAATGCGGAACAATTGTATACCTTATTACCGAATAAAGTAAAACAAATTATAAAAGATAAAAATATCAAAGTATTATATATTGATGCCGAAAATATTGCTTTAGAAGCCGGTATTAAAGGTAAAATTAATAAAATTATGGAAACGATTATTCTATATTTATTGGGCATACCGGAGGCCTTGAATATTGTTAAAAAATGGATTAAGCAAGAGTTCGTGGAAAAAGGTAATGAGGTAATTGAAAGTAATATTAAGGCAGTGGAAAAGGCCTTATCTAGTATTAAAGAATTAAAGATTAATGTAATTGAAAAGGTCGAAGAGCCAAAAGAAGATCAAAGTATTATGGCTATGATTAATTCACGGAAAGGTAGCGAATTACCTGTTAGTAAGTTAGTGCCTTTTGCTCAAGGGGCATGGCCTAATGGGTTAACTAAATACGAAAAACGCGATATATCAACTCTGGTACCGGAATGGTTGTCAGAAAATTGCATTCAATGTGGGATGTGTGCTTTGGCTTGTCCTCATGCCGTTATTCGACCTATTTTAAATGATACCCAGGGATTACCTTTGATGGGTCATGAAGATTTAAAATACGAAATTGTGATTAGTGAAAAAGATTGTACGGGTTGTGGTGTTTGTTTGAGCATCTGTCCAGGTAAAGGTGGCAACAAGGCCTTACAAATGGTGCAAAAGATTACCAAAAACGATGTTGATTTTGCCCGTCTTCCGTTAAAAGAAAATCCGTTAAATAAATTTACGATTAAAGGTAGTCAATTAGAAAAACCATTGTTTGAGTTTAGTGGTGCTTGTGCGGGTTGTGGGGAAACGCCATATATCAAATTATTAACGCAACTCTTTGGCGAAAAATTAGTCATTGCTAATGCTACCGGTTGTTCGAGTATTTATGGTGGTAGTGTACCATCAACACCTTACAGTATTCCGTGGGCTAACTCTTTATTTGAAGATAATGCTGAGTTTGCCTTAGGTATTCACTTATCTTATAAACAAAAAAGAGAACGGATTGCTAAGATTATGCAAGAAGCATTGGAATCAGTGGATTTAGAAACCCAAAGTTTATTTAAAGAATATTTAGACCAACCCAATGATTTAAAAGTAACCCAAAAAGTTAAAAAGGGCTTACAAGATAAAGTTATTCCCAAAGAATTACATGACTTACTACCTTATGTGCCGGCTCGGACAGTTTGGGCTATCGGTGGTGATGGTTGGGCTTATGATATCGGTTATGGTGGTTTGGATCATGTCTTGCATACTAATGAAAATATTAAAGTTTTAGTTTTAGATACCGAGGTTTATTCTAATACTGGTGGTCAAGCCAGCAAGGCCACGAAATTAGGTGCAGTTGCGGAATTTGCTAACTTTGGTAAGAAAACTGCCAAAAAAGATTTATTCCGAATTGCTACTAGTATTCCGAATTGCTATGTGGCGAGTATTTGTCTGGGCGGCAATATGATGCAAGCCATCAAGGCCTTAGAAGAAGCCGACAAACATGAAGGACCAGCCATTGTCATTGCCTATGCAACTTGTATTGAACATGGCATTAAGGGAGGCATGAATAATAGTTTAGTTGAACAAAAATTAGCGGTTAGTTGTGGTTACCAATTATTAATGCGTTATGATGGCCAAAAATTAACTTTGGATAGTAGTGAACCAAACTTTGATTTATATGAAGCGTTTTTGGCTAATGAAGTTCGCTTTAATGCTTTAAAAATTAAAGATCCAGATTTAGCCGCCCAAGTTTTGGCAGGTCAAAAAGCCAATGCCCAAAAAAGATATCAATATTATCAAAAAATTAGTCAAAATGAAAAAGCCGCATAGGGCTTTTTTATTGTTGAACTAAAATTTTCGTTTTTTCCATTAAGATTGATTTGGGATAGGGCTCTCTTTCATCAGTGCGGCCTAGTAAGTAATCAACAGAGGTATTATAGTAATCGGCAAGAACAACAATCTTTTCCAAAGGAATCATTTGAATTCCAATTTCGTATTTAGAATATTGTTGTTGGGTAGTATGAATTATTCTGGCAATATCATATTGTGATTTTCCCCGGTCTATGCGGATTTCTTTAAGTCTACCAACACTCATTTTTTCCTCACCTAGGAATATTATTGACCATATTTGGTAATATTTACCAATTTTACACCTAAAAAGATGTAAAAAAATAAAACCAGGTACATTTGGTTTTCTATAAAAAAAGGTGGAGCCACTTGATGTGGCTCCTAAAGAATAAAAAGGGGTTGACTAGTGTGATACTAGCACCAATTCGCCTTCTTCAGTGAATTGGTGAGTATTATCCTAACTGATTTACTATCATTTGTCAACAACTTTTTGCAACTTTTTTTAAATTTTGCTATAATCCTTTTAGGAGTGCCTATGAATATTGAACAACTTAAGGGAATTGGCCCTAAAAATCAAGCTTTGCTTCATAAATTAGATATCAATACGGTTGAAGATTTATTAGGTTATTATCCCTATCGGTATAGTTTTATAAATATTGTTAATTTAAATGAAGCAACATCGACGGAACCTATTTATGTTAAAGGAACTATTGCGACAGTCCCTAAAGTTTCTTATATTCGAAAGAACTTTAATTATCTTAGTTTCGTGGTTACGATTGATGGAAAGTTAGTAAATGTCAAAATCTTCAACCGGGCTTTTCTGAAAAATATTTTAACAGTTGGTAAAGCGATAGTTTTATTAGGTAAATATGACTATTTAAAAAATAGTTTTATGGCTAGTGAAATTAAGTTTAATGTTCAAGATAAATCAATTGAACCCCATTATCATTTAATAAGTGGGTTAAAAGAAAGTATGTTGATAAAATGGGTGGATACGGCTTTAGCCCAAAATCTTAACATCGCAGATCATGTTCCCGATTATTATAATGAGAAATATGAATTTATTGCGAAAAAGGATGCCGTTAATTTAATTCATCGGCCCAGGACAATGGCGGATATCAAAAAAGCCAAACTAAAATTAATTTATGAAGAATTATTTGAGTATACTTTTAAAATCAATGTTTTGAAGTTAAAAAATGAAAAGGTATTAGGTCTTAAACATCAATTTAATAGGGAAGAAATTACGGACTTTTTAGCCAATTTGACCTTTAAATTAACGGAAGATCAAGGAACAGCCATCGAAGATATTTTAAACGATATGCAAGATGAAAAACGAATGAATCGGTTGGTTTTAGGTGATGTTGGTAGCGGCAAAACAATTGTGGCAATTATTAGCGCTTTGGCTAATTATTTAAGTGGTTATCAAACGGCATTTATGGCTCCTACAGAAATCTTAGCCAAACAACATTATGAAACTATTAAAAATTATTTTGCGAATACTAATCTTAAGCTTTTACTTTTGACGGGTCATATGCGGGCCAAGGAAAAACAAGCAGCCTATGCAAAAATCCAAAACCATGAGGTTGATATCATTATTGGAACACATGCTTTAATTAATGATAATGTTGTTTTTGCGAAACTGGGTTTAGTCGTTATTGACGAACAACATTTATTTGGGGTTAAACAACGGAATGCTTTGCAAGAAAAAGGCAATGTTGGTCCCGATGTTTTATATTTATCAGCGACACCCATTCCGCGAAGTTATGCGCTTTGCTTATACGGCGATTTGGATTTATCCTTAATAAAAACGAAACCGCATCGCCGAAAAGAGGTCATTACCAAGGTAAAAAAAGAAAACGAAATTAAGGATGTTTTATTTAAAATGCTTGAAGAAATTAAAGCGGGGCATCAAATATTTGTCGTTTCGCCTTTAATTGATGAAAGTGAAGAAAGTAATTTAAATAGTGTTAAAAAATTACAAGAAAAATTAAATACGGCTTTTAATAATCAAGTCAATATAAGTATTATTCATGGCAAAATGAAACAAGCTGAAAAAGATAAAATAATGAATGACTTTTTAGCCGGCGAAATCAAAATTTTAATTTCCACGACAGTTATCGAGGTTGGTATTGATATTCCGAATGCCACTATGATGGTCATATTTAATGCTGAACGCTTTGGCTTGGCGGCACTTCATCAACTCCGGGGTCGGGTAGGCCGTAATGATTTAACTTGTTATTGTTACTTAATAAGTGATCAGGATAATGCCCGCTTAAAAGTTATGGAAGAAAGTACGGATGGCTTTTATATTAGTGAGAAAGATTTTGAACAACGGGGCCAAGGCGATTTATTTGGCATCAAACAAAGTGGCGATATTACTTTTAAATTAGCTAGTATTAAAAATGATCACAAAATATTATTTCAAGCCAGTCAAGATTCGGCTCAATTTTTGAAATCGGAGGCCTATTTAGATAATCCTTATTATCAAAAAATCTTAGATGATATTATGTTTCTCGATTAGGGCTCGAAAATATAATTGACAAATAACTTAAAACAAGTTATATTTAAACTAGCATAGTACAATATCAAACATGTGCTATGCTTCTTATAACCTAATGACCTTATCACGATTAATAATGTGTAAGGTCAACCAAAACCCCCTTTGGACCCTTTTAAGGGTCCATTATTTTACCCATAAAAAAAAGAGCAGTGTTGCTCTTATTTTAAATTATATTTATTTACGGAGTAAACTCTGGAGCCATCACTGCGTACAAAGTAATGTTCTAGTTCTGTTCCTTCGCCATTTTTTAAGACCATTTCTAAAGCATAACCTACGAGGCCTTCGCCGGTTTTATTTGGGATAGGTACTTGGTTAGGATAAACATTAATAGTTCCTTTAATATTTAATTTATTGAATTCATTTTTGATTTTAGCTAGTTCATCATTAGTGAAAGTATTGATGGCGGCTAAAATAGTTTCATTATTATATAGGTCTGGATCAATAGCACAATTGTTTTCGCCAACTGAAACGGCTAAAATATATTTTTCATTATCATAATCCGTATTACCAAAATTACATTTAACAGGTTTTGGCATTTCGGAACCTTCCCCAATAACTAAAGTTGCTTCCATTGGCGCTGTTTTGTTACCAAAATCATCGGTCGCAATTATTTGTATCGTGTAAGTACCTTCTTCTTCAAACTTAGCATAATCAATTTTGCCCCCATCTTGGGTTGTTGCTAATTGATAAAATTCCACATGGCATTCGATTTTACTATTATCACTACAAGAAGCCACGAAATCTTCAGCTCGATATTTAGTACCCTTGGCAATAGTTACATCTTTAACCGTCAGTTCAGGAGAAATAGTATCGACAATTTTTAGCGTAGATTTATATTTTTTCTTAAATACTTTAATTTTTATTTCGTATTCTCCGGTTTGTTTAATATCAATTTTTTTGTAATCAACACTAATATTTTTGGCATCAACATTCTTCAATTCGGAAAAGAAGGCTGTTTTGTCGGGAAGCTTGGTATTAACTTCGACGGCTACGGAATCCCGTATGGTTGCCACTGCTCCTTCAGGTAGCTTATTATTATAATAATGAACTAATAGTAAGCATGAAATAATGCCAATTACGCATACACTTATAATGATAACTTGCGTTATCGTTCGTTTCTTATTATGAACTTTTTGGCGAAAAAATTTTTTAGCCATGAAAAATCACTCTCCATTTATCAAAATAATCATAACACAAATTAGCATTTTCGCCAAGAAATATTCGAAAAATTCTTGTATTTCTTACCTTTTTATGATATTATCTTTAATGCCAATTTAGTTATTGGCTAAGTGGCAGGGAAGAGTAGCGGACTTGCCCAATTCCCACTTACGCGAAAAATATTTATATAGGAGGTGTTTTCGTGGCCAAAGAAGTCGTTAAAAAAATTAAATTACAAATTGAAGCTGGTAAAGCAACCCCAGCTCCACCAGTTGGAACAGTTTTAGGACCTGCCGGAATTAATTTAGGCGATTTTTGTAGCAAATTCAATGAAGCAACGAGAGATAAAATGGGAGATGTCATTCCTTGTGAAATTTCTATTTATGAAGATCGGAGCTTTGATTTTGTTTTAAAAACTGCCCCTGCGGCCTTTTTATTAAAGAAAGCCGCTGGTATTCAAAAAGCTAGTAAAAAAGGTGCTAATGAAATCGTGGCAACAATTACGAAGGATCAACTTCGTAAAATTGCAGAAGAAAAGTTACCTGATTTAAATGCTTATGATGTAGAAGCAGCCATGGAAGAAATTGCTGGTACTGCTCGAAACATGGGTATTGCGGTTAAAGGTCTAAACGATGCCGAACTTGCCGAACAAGCAGCTGAAGCAGCCGAAGAAGAAAGAGAACAAGCTAAGAGGGACGCTGAATTAGAAGAACTTGAAGCGGAAGCTAAAGAAATGGCTACTGCTAGTGCTGAAGTTCCAACGCATGCTGATGAAGAAGCTGAACAAAGCGAAACTGAAGAAGAAAATAATTAATCCGCTAATGAACCACAGTTAGGAGGGAAAAATGAAAAAATATAGTAAGAAATATGTGGAAGCATCAAAAAATATTGATAAAACTAAAACTTATAGTATTGATGATGCCATTAAGTTAGTCAAAGAATCATCTGTTACTAAATTTGATAGTACGGTTGAAGTTGCCATTCGTTTAAAACTTGATGCGAAAAAATCTGACCAACAATTAAAAGGTTCTTTATCTCTTCCTCATGGAACGGGTAAAACCAAAAAAATCTTAGTTATTGCCAGTGGTAATTTTGCAGAAGAAGCCAAAAAAGCCGGTGCAGACTATGTTGGCGATAAAGATTTAATTGCGAAAATTAAAGATGAAGCATGGTTTGACTTTGATGTCATCGTGGCAACGCCTGATATGATGCCAGAACTTGGTAAAATCGGGAACATTTTAGGGCCTCGTAATTTAATGCCAAACCCTAAAACTGGAACGGTTACAACCAAAGTTGCTGATGCCGTTAAAGATATCAAAAAAGGGATGGTTACTTACAAGAATGATAAATTCGGTAATGTCCATACAATTATTGGTAAAGTATCATTCGATGCTTCAAAGTTAAAAGAAAACTTAGAATATGTTGTTAATACTATTGCGAAAGCTAAACCAGCATCTGTTAAGGGTGTCTTCATCCAAAATATTACAATTTCAACAACAATGGGTCCTGGTATTAAACTTGATAAAAATAGTTTTGACATTTAATTATTAATGTAATATAATACGAAATGAAAACCGAAGACAGTAGGCAATTAGTAAGTCCTACCGAGGGAAATCTTAAAATGAGTATTTTTTTAAGCTTCCCTATGCGGAGGCTTTTAATTTTAAAAAAGGAGGAAATATGGCAAGCGAAAAAATAATTGCCCAAAAGAAAGCAATTGTTGCGGAATTAGTTGATAAGCTAAAGACCAGTGAAGCAGTTATTATATTCCAATATCAAGGTTTAACGGTTGATGATTTAAAAGCTTTAAGAAGAGAATTAAAACCCGTTGAAGCTGATGTTAAAATTTATAAAAACACTTTACTAAAAAGAGCCGCTGATGAATTAAAAATTAATTTAGATGGCTTTTTGGAAGGCCCTAACGCAATTTGCTTTGGGAAAACGCTACTAGAACCAATTAAAATTGTCTCAGAATTTGCGAAAAAGAATAACAAATTAGACATTAGAGTTGGGATTATTAGTGGCGATGTAGCGGATTTAGCTACAATTAAAGAATATGCGGAAATACCATCAAGAGAAGGTTTACTTACAATGTTGGCCGGTGGTATGATGCAATATGTTAAAGATTTGGCTATTAGTTTGAATTTATATTCAGAACAAAAGGAAGGGAAGGATGAATAATGGCAAAATTAACAAAAGATGAATTTATTAGTTCATTAAAAGAAATGACAATTCTTGAAGTAAAAGAATTAGTCGATGCAATGAAAGAAGAATTTGGTGTTGATCCAATGGCTGTTGCCGTTGCTGCTGCTCCTGCAGCTGGTGCTAGCGAAGATGCGGGATCAAGTACTAAAACAGTTGTTTTAAAAAGCGCTGGTGGCAACAAAATTGCAGTTATCAAGTTATTAAAAGAAATTACTGGTTTAGGTTTAGTTGAAGCTAAGGCTTTAGCGGACAATGGTGGTAATGTTAAAGAAAACATTCCTGCTGAAGAAGCTCAAGGTATTGCTGATCAATTAACTGAAGCTGGTGCTGAAGTAGAACTTGCTTAATTAAAAAATAGCAAATAAAAATACTAAGTTAGAGTAAAGCTTAGTATTTTTTTTGTTATCTAAAATAGATAAAGATAAATAACGCTAAACAGATACAATAAATCGAGAATTTCCAAAGCTTACCCTTTTTAACTAGATTACTTAACCATAGATAAGCAAAATAAGTAACGATACCAGCACTAATCATGCCTAAAGTATAAGGTAAAACCATATCTCCAATATTAGGAGTTGCTATTAAATCTTTAATGCCTAAAGCCATGGTTGCTACACTTACAGGAAAATATAAAATAAAGGTATATTTTAAAGCTGTTTCGCGTTTTAATTTACAAAGTAAACAGGCAACTAAAACGGTTCCAGAACGGGAGATACCTGGGATTATGGTAACAGCTTGAAATAAACCAATCAATAGGGCATCTTTTAAAGTAATATCATTATCGCCTTTTTCCCCTTTAATATTGCGAACAATAAATAACATTAAGGCGGTAATTAAAAAAGCAAAACCTAAACCTTTCACGGAATAAAGGTTTTCTAATTTACTTTTAAAGATTAAACCTGTTATTCCAACCGGAATCGTACTAACTAAAATATATAGACAATATTTAAATTTAGGCAATTCGCTTTTCCGTTTATCTTTTTTAAATAAATAAGTAAAAAAGGCCTTAATTAAATCAACGATATCGTGCCAAAAAATAATTAAAATGGCAATAAAAGAACCAAAGTTAGATACGATTTCAAAATTAAGAGAATTGAACAAATTAGTATTAAAAATAGTCTTAAATAAAAAAATATGACCACTGCTAGAAATCGGTAAGGGTTCGGTTAAACCTTGAATAATACCCAATAATATATATTTTAATAAATTCATCTTACTTCACCATTATAATTATACTATAATTTGACAGAATTAGAAATAATGATTAAAATAATCTTGTGATTTTTATGGCAGGAACCTTAACTCATTTTAAATTTGCTAATGATTTATATAACCGCTTACAAATGACATCTTTAAATAAAGATTTTTTTGTCATGGGTAATCAAGGACATGATTTAAATTATTTTTTACATCTTTGGGAATATCCAGGGCATAAAAAATATTTTAGTTATACTAAAGAAATCCAAAAAATTAATATAAAAGTCTTTGCGAAAAATTGTAAAACAGATAATAATGAGTTAAAAAGTTTTTTATATGGTTATTTAGCTCATGAAATATTAGATCATAAAGTGCATCCGTATATTAATAATGTAACCGCATATGATAACCATAAACATGGGTTTTTAGAAAGCGTCATTGATGTTAAAATAAATGACTTAAATCAAATAAAGAAAGAAATTCCCCATCATTTAAAATTAACTAAAGATTTTAAACAAGAATTTACGCGCATTTTTAATAATTACTTTCATAAGCCCCATATTACGAAAAGAGTGTTGCACAGAATAAATAATGTTTATCCTTTTTTATGGTTATATCGCTTTGATAAATGGGGAATAAAAAGATTTTTTTATCGGCTTTTAAATAAGCAAGAATTGGGATACTTAGCATATCATTTTACGAAGGAAGAATTAGATGTCAGTTTAAATGAGTTTACCCCGCTTTATAATGAGGCTCTATTAGAAGCCGAAAAGTTTCTTAAAAATTTGGATAAAAAGCTATATTAGGAGTTGACTATGAAAAAAAATAACCAAGGATTTTTAATTTTTAGTGATATCTTGATAATTTTAATTTTGTTATCTTTTATTTTATGGGCTTTCTTTACTTTTCAATTGGAATTTAAATTAAAAGGAGACAAAATATATTCTTTAGATTTGAGTGACTCTTATCATGAAGAGGGGTTTATTGCACAAAGATGTAATTTATTTTTCTGTCAAAATCTTAAAGCTGTGGTGCAAGTCGAAAATAATATTGAACCCGGAAAAATAGGAACTTTTACTATTAATTATGCGTTAAATAATCAAAATAAACAATATATGTTGAAACGCCAAGTGGAAATTACGGAAAAGGAAGCACCCCAAATTGAATTAAGTGGGGCTACAGAAATTAAAGCTTGCACGGGTAAAGGATATGTGGAACCAGGCTATAAGGCTTATGATAATTATGATGGCGATATTACCGATCAAGTTAAAGTTAGCCAAGAAGGTAATACAATTTATTATCGGGTTAGTGATTCTTCCCATAATCAAAGTGAGGTCACGCGTACGATAAAATATACCGATGAAGAAAAACCAAACCTTAAATTAAAGGGAGCAAGTACCATTTATTTAAGTAAGGGTACCAAATATACGGAACCGGGCTATACGGCTCAAGATAATTGCTCCGGCGATTTGGCTAGTAAAGTTACTGTAAGTGGTATGGTTAATTCGAACGAAACCGGGACATATACTTTAACTTATACCGTAACGGATTTAATGGGTAATACGGCTACAGTGCAAAGAAAAGTTATTGTTTATAGTTTTGATACTGACAGTTTAGCCACCTATCAAGTTAGTTTAGAAAGATATATTAAGGAAAATAATTATAAAGTCAGCATTGGTTATTATAATATTAATACTGGTTATACTTATAAATATAATGCAAATCAAGTATATTATGGGGCTAGTTTAGTTAAGACATTAGATGCTTTATATGTTTATGAGAATATGACTTTAACGGATGAACTTAAGGCCTTAGTTAAACCAACGATTGAGGTAAGTAATAATCAAACCCATGCTAAATTAGTTCAAACGATTGGTTTTGTAAATTTAAAAAATTATGGAACAAAAATGGGGGCTAAATATACTTTAACTCGAGGTAGTAGTGATTATTATGGTAACACTTGTGTCGATGATCAATTAATCTATATGAAATATTTATATAATTTTATTAATAATAGTAATATTGATGCTAATAAAAGAACGGAACTAAAAAATTACTTTATTAATGATTATTACAATTATTTGTTATTTCCTAATGCACCGACAATTATGCATAAATATGGTTATTACGGTGGCTATTATCATGATGTTGGTATTGTGCTAGATAATAAGCCTTATATCGTTGTTATACTTACCATGGAAGCCAACCGGGATTTTAAAATTGTTACCGATTTATCCCAAAAGATATATGAAATGCATAAATTAGTTTAAAATGAATTCCTTTTTAAGGAATTTTTTTGGATTAACACAAGTCAAAAAATGCTTGCGTTCATATATATATATATATATAATAAAAGTAAGAAAGGAGCTTATTGATATGAAAAAAACTATGCAATTTTTATTATGTGGTGTGCTTATTTTAACACTTGCTGGCTGTGGTGAAACAAAAGAAGCGCTTGTTGATCAAAAAGAATATTATTGCGAAGAGGGTACATTAAAGGGCCAAAATTGTGAAGTTATAGCCACGGAAGAAGCCGAGTTAACTTGCGAAGATGGTTATAAATTAACCGATGGTAAATGTGTTAAAACAACAAGCGTAAAAGCTACAGCCACCAAAACTTGCAGTGATGGTTATGAACTTAAAAATGGTAGTTGCCTTAGCAAAACTGGTGTCGATCGTGAATTAGTTCCCGCTTGTCGCGGTGGCATTCAAGAAAAATTTGCTTATGATCCGGAACGAAATTATTACTATCGTTCAGTGCGGGCGGAAGATCATAAATGTATCGTGCAAATTTGTCAAAATGCTGATGGTACCGATTGCTATGAAGATTATGTTGAACCAATTTATGAATTAGGCTGTGAAAATGGTATGAAAGAAGTCGATGGCAAATGCTATACGACAAGCACCGTAAAAACGACTTATACTTGCAAAGAAGGCAAATTAAGTGGTTCTAAATGCACCATTACCGATACGAAAGAAGTAACCAATACTTGTAAAACGGATGGCTTTACTTATAATGCCGAAAGTAAACAATGTGAAAAAATAACGACCACGAAGGCCTTAGAAAAATAATTTAGGAAGGAAGAAATTTTTATGAAAAAAGCATTAAATATTTTACTATGTGGAATCTTAGCTTTAACTATTACGGGATGTGGTAGTAATGAAGCTAAAGAAGCCAAAGAAGATCAAAAAGAATATTATTGTGAAACAGGAACTTTAAAGGGAAAAAATTGTGAAACAGTTGAAACAGAAGAATCTGTGGCAACGTGCGAAGATGACTATAAACTAACAGATGGTAAATGTGTTAAAACGACGACTATAAAAGCTGCAGCTACGAAAACTTGTAGTGATGGCTATACTTTAAATGGCGGTACATGTGTCAGTAATGAAGCAACCGAAAAAGTAGCAACGCAAGAATGTATTTTACCTCAAGATTTAGCGGCTGAAGGTTTTACAAAAGGTAGTTTGAATGATGAAGGCAAATGTTCAACATCTATGTGTGTTAAATACAGAGATGATATATGTATGGATGGTGTAATAGAAGAATATGAACCAACGACAGTTAATGCCTGTCCAAGTGGTACGAAAGAAATTGATGGTAAATGTTATAAAACAAGTACCGTAAAAACAACTTATACTTGTAAAGAAGGAAAATTAAGTGGTTCAAAATGTACGATTACCGATACTAAAGAAGTAACTAACACTTGTAAAACTGATGGGTTTACTTATAATGCCGAAAGTAAGCAATGTGAAAAAATAACGACCACGAAGGCCTTAGAAAAATAATTAAGGAATGAATTTTATGAAAAAAGGATTAAGTATTTTATTATGTGGAATCCTAGTTTTAACTATTGCGGGATGTGGTAGTAATGAAGCCAAGGAAACAAAAGAAGATCAAAAAGAATATTATTGTGAAACAGGAACTTTAAAAGGAAAAAATTGTGAAGCAGTTGAAACCGAAGAAGCTGTGGCAACATGTGAAGATGGTTATAAACAAACGGATGGCAAATGTGTTAAAACGACAACGATGAATGCTACCGCCACCAAAACTTGCAGTGAAGGTTTTACTTTAAGTGGCAGTACTTGTTTAAGTAATGAAACTTATGATAAAGTGACTACTCAAGAATGCCGTTTACCTAAAGAATTTGATATTGGTGAATATACTGATATTGATGGTAAAACAAGCAAAAATACAGTTTACGAAGAAAATGGTGAATGTTGGTATAGCGCTTGTACACATTGGTATGAAGGCAAATGCGATGGAGGGGAAATTAATAGAACAGAATATACTACAGTTACGGCATGTTCTAGTGATACCAAAGAAATTGATGGTAAATGTTATAAAACAAGTACCGTTAAAACAAGCTACACTTGTGCTGAAGGAAAATTAAGTGGTTCAAAATGTACGATTACGGATACTAAAGAGGTAACCAATACTTGTAAAACTGATGGTTTTACTTATAATGCCGAAAGTAAGCAATGTGAAAAAATAACGACCACGAAGGCCTTAGAAAAATAATTTAGGAAGTGATATTTTGAAAAAGATATATGGTATCGTTATAGCTTTATTTTGTATTTTCTTTTTAACGGGATGTGGCAATAAAGAAAAGGTTAATACCGAAACCAATATTACGGCTCCGGTAGTTGATGATAAGGTAACTGATGTTGAAGAAAAAGAAGAAACCCAAGATAAATTAGAAGAAACCCCTACAGAAACTCCAGAAGAAACTCCGACAACTACTCCAACTGAAACTTGTACGCCCAAAAAATTTACAAAAAATTATAAATATTTTTATGCAACTAAAGAAGAATGCACGAAAGAAAGTCAAAGTACGGCCTTCTTTGATATAACGGATAATGTTGATAGTCGGGTATTTACCGTAAATTGTGATGAAATTGTCGATGATTGTGGTACTACTTGGTATGGGGTATCATACAATATTTATGATCCTGAGAATTCAACACGGGATGATGGCGTTGTTGTCGTATATTATTAATTAAATAGGAGAAAAATGAAAAAGTTATTTAGTATTTTAATGTGTGGAATCCTTGTCTTAACTTTTGCCGGTTGTGGTAGTAAAGAGACCAAAGAAACTAAAGCAAACGAAAAAGAATATTATTGTGAAGAAGGCACGCTAAAGGGTGAAAATTGTGAAGTTGTGGCTACGGAAGAAGCTATTATCGAATGCGAAGAAGGTTTTAAAGTAACCGATGGCAAGTGTGTTAAAACAACGACAACTAATGCTAAAGCAAACAAAAGCTGCGCTACTGGTTATGAACTAAAGGGTGATATGTGTCTAAGTACTACGGATACGAAACAACCAGGATTTGATTATGAGTGTATGGAAAGTTACACGCAACATCAAGAAAGTAATGGTTATTATTATCAAGCAGTAGGAGTTAAAGATGGCGCTTGTATCATTCGGATTTGTCGTCAAGGACCAAATGAAGATTGTTATGAAACCCCCGCGGAAGCAAAAAGTATTGCTAAATGTGAAGATGGTTATACTTTAGGCAACGATTTTAAATGTCATAAGTCGGTTAAAGTAATAACAACTTATTCTTGTACGAAGGGTGAATTAGAGGGTTCTAAATGTGTGGAAACAGAAACAGGAACAGCAACTAAAAAGTGCTCAAGCGAGGAATATACTTATAATGAAAAAAGTGATAGTTGCGAAAAAGTAACAATAACCAAGGCCTTATTAAAATAATGAATCTTAAGGGAAACGGAAAGTATTCGTTTTCCTTTCTTTTTGTGTTATACTTAAATTGTTATCGCGAATAATAATAAAAGAAATGAGGAAAATGATGCTTAGAATAATTGAAGAGTATTTTTTATTATTTACCATTTATTCCATCATAGGTTGGATAGTAGAAATGATTAACAATTGGTTTCATGAAAAGAAGATTGTTAACCGGGGCTTTTTTATTGGCCCATATATTCCTATATATGGCGTGGGCGCAACCTTAATTACTCTTTTGTTAAAAAATTCGCCCAATATAGAAATTACTTTTCTGGGTTCTTTATTATTATGTGGGAGCATTGAATATTTCTTTTCTTATTTTATGGAAAAGGTTTATAAGGCCAGATGGTGGGATTATAGTCAAAAGAAATTTAACATCAATGGTCGAGTATGCTTAGAATATTTAATTTATTTTGGTTTAGCAGGAGTTTTAATTATTAATTTTATTAATCCTTTTATTTTTAAAGAACTAAGATTGATTCCTAATTTGTTTTTAAATATTATTTGTCTTATCATTTTAATTAATTATTTGATTGATGCTAAGATATCTTTAGAGGTAGCAGATCACTTGAAAAAGATTACTTTTAAAAAAGAAGATAATACGGAACAAGTGGAAAAAATTAAAAGAAAAATTATTAATCATTATTGGCGACACAATCGGTTGCGGAATGCTTTCCCTTTAATTCGTGAACAATTGAACGAAGACCTTTGGCAAAAATTTAAAAAATAGGAGTTACCAATGCGTAATTTAAAAGAAAAGCTTGCCTATCGCAAGTTAAATTACTCTAAGTTAAGCAAATATGGTTTTAAAAAACATCAGGACTATTGGATGTATGAAACATATCTTAAAAATAATAAATTTAAAGTAGAAATTAGCATTAAAGATAGTGAGGTAACCACGCATGTTAAAGATACTAAAAGTGGGGAAGAATATATTTTAGTCGATCTTAAAACTACTTTAGGAGAATATGCTAGTGAGATTAAAGCTACCTATGAAGATATTATTGCTGATTTTATTGCTAAATGTACGGATGAAGATATTTTTAAAAAGAAGCAAACGAAGGCCATTATTAAATATATTAAAGAAAAATATCACGCTGATTTAGAGTTTTTATGGGCTAATTTACCCGATGCGGCCATCTGGCGTTATGCACCAAATCAAAAATGGTATGGGTTACTGATGGTTATTACGGGGGATAAATTAGGATTAAAAGATTCGCATAAGTATGAGGTTCTTAATTTACGATATGCTAAAGATCAGGTAGCCGAGGTTATAGATTATGAACATATTTTTCCGGCCTATCACATGAATAAAAGAAGTTGGCTAACGATTAAACTTGATGGTACTTTAGAATTAGCTACGATTTTAAAATTAGTTGATAATAGTTACAATTTAGTAGCTGGTAAGTAAGGTAACAAGCGTTATTATAAAAGAAAGTTAGGTTATGATGATTTTAAATGTCAGTGGGCGAACCGATATTGTGGCCTTTTATACCGAATGGTTTATGAATCGCTATCGGGCAGGTTTTGTCGATGTCCGTAATCCTTTTAATCCGCATCTTGTCAGTCGGATTAATTTTCAAAATGTGGATGCTATTTTATTTTGTACCAAAAATCCTTGGCCGATTTTAGATTATCTTGAAGAAATCAAAAAGCCGATTATTTTTCATGTGACTTTAACCCCTTATCAAAAAGATATTGAACCTAATGTTGGGGATAAAACCCATATTATCGTGGGCATAAAAAAATTATCGCAAATTATTGGGATAGATAATTTATATATTCGTTATGATCCAATATTGTTAAATGAAAAATATAATGTGGCTTATCACCAAAAGGCCTTTGCTCGATTATGTCAGTTATTAGATGGTTATGTTAAACATTTTATTGTATCTTTTATTGATGACTATAAAAATGTGCGCCGTCATGCCCAAACTTTGGCCTTAAAACCCTTCCAAGAAGCTGATTTGGAAGGCATTGGTCGAAGCTTTATTCAAACTGCTCAAAAATATGGCATGAGTGTCCAAACTTGTTTTGAAGATCGTACCTTAGAAGAATATGGTTTTAAAGTGGGCGAGTGTCTTTCGGCCGAAATGGCTTACCGTTTAACAGGCAAAAAATATCCTCGTTGGAAAGCTCGGACGGGTCAAAAATGCCAATGTGTCCAAATGGTCGATATTGGCGTTTATAATACCTGTCCGCATTTTTGCCATTATTGTTATGCTAATTATGATGAAAAGATGGTTAAACTTAATCATGATTTACATGATCCTCAATCCTCCTTGCTTATTGGCTATATTAACAGTGATGATGTAATTAAAGAACGAATAAAATAAACGACTTTCCTCTTTTGTGCTAAAATATAATAGGTGAGAATATGAAAACAGTTAAAAATATATTCATAGCTTTTCTTTTAAATTTAGTTTTTTCGGTTATTGAACTAATTGGTGGCTTTTTAACCGGCAGTATTGCCATTTTATCAGATTCTTTGCATGATTTTGGCGATGCTTTAAGTATTGGCTTATCCTTTATTTTAGAAAAAAAGAGTCATCAAAAAGCCAACAATAAATATACTTATGGTTATGTTCGATATTCTGTTTTAGGAAGCATTATTACAACGGTTATTTTATTAATTGGTTCCCTTGTTGTAATAATTGAGGCTATTAAAAGAATTATTAATCCCGTACCTTTAAATTATGATGGTATTCTTTATTTAGCCATTTTGGGTGTAGCGATTAATCTACTAGCTTGTCTTTATACTAAAGATGGTAACTCCTTAAATGAAAAGGCCGTTAATCTACATATGTTAGAGGATGTTTTGGGCTGGGTTGTAGTTTTAATTGGGGCTATTATTATGCGCATAACCCAAATTACTTATTTGGATGCTGTTCTTTCGATTGCTGTGGCTTTATATATTTTCTATCATGCGGGCTGCCAAGTTCAAAAAATTATGGATTTATTTTTCGAAAAAGTGCCCGCGGATATTGATTTAGCCAAGTTAAAGCAAGAATTAATGAAAATTAACGGTATTATTGATATCCACCATTTTCATTTACGCAGTATTGATGGCTATCATAATTTTGCCACCATGCATGTTGTTTGTAACCGTTATAGTAGTAAGATAAAGGCAGATATTCGGAATATGCTAGCCAAATGGCATATTGAACACTCGACTATTGAACTGGAATTAAAGAATGAAAAATGTACTAGTACGCATTGTAATCTAATAGATGATAACGCCAAATAAGAGAATTTTTTGCCTTGATAATCATATGTGCAAAGCTTCGTTACCGTTACTATTCACAGATTTTTTTAAAAAAACTCGCAAATCTAGATAATATATTGGTTTGCAGTTATTTCAGAAAAAAGTTGTTAAAAACACCATTTTCTTCAAAGTGGGAGAAGTATACAAAAAATATTTACTTTTTAGATTTTAATTTCCAATTTTATATCAATTTTAATACCAAAAGTGGGAAAAATTATTTTTGCATAATTTATCTGTGAATAGTAACTTCGTTACCTTGACAATATATATATATATATATAATAAAGGGGAAAATAGGTGAGGATAATGAAACCAAAGTTTTCCTTTTTAAATATAATATTAATTATCTGGTTATTATTAAATATCATAATTATAATTTATCAAGGTAATCGTCCTATAGTCAAAATAATTTCTAACGAAGAAAAAGTCAAAAATAATAATTTTATAAGTATGATGCTCGAAAGTGAAGCAGGAACAGGCATGTATGAGGAAAGTAAAGACGCTAGTTTTGTTCAAGAGGGATATGTATTTAATGCCAAATTAAGTAAATGTGAAAATGGTAGCAAAATAAGTTTTGAAGATGGAAAGGTAAAAGTAATAGCGGATAAAAGTGATAAATGCTATGTATACTTAGATAAGGATAATATCGCTAGTTTATGTCGTGGTCAAAATATGAGTGAATGTTTTACTCAAAACTATCAAAAGGATAGTGCACTAATTTATCATGATGGTAAGGCCGACTATGATGGCATGGAAAATTATGAACTAGAAGCGGAAGATTTAAGCTATCGATATACGGGAACTAATGATGTTGTTAATAATTATGTCTGTTTTAATTCTAATGATGAGGTTTGTTTAGAAGATAATTTATATCGCATCATTGGTTTCTTTCAAAATGAAGAAGGAAATTATGAAGCAAAATTAATTAAAGCTACGGAAGCATCAACTAAACATTTAGGTACAAATGGAGCTTATTGTGGAACAGATGACAATAATACTATTCGGTATTGCTGGAATACTAGTAATGGCGATGCTTCTAAGCCGTTATGGGCTGAAAGTAATTTAAATAACATTAATTTAAATGGTTATTATTTAAATAGCTATTTAAATTCTATATGGCAAAACTATATTAATAGTCATAAATGGATTACGGCCAATAACAGCAATTTACTTGATGAAAAACATCCTTCTCGTCTTAATGCTCGAGAATTATATAATATTGATAATAATAAAGAAATAGCAACCGTTGATGCTAAAATAGGATTAATGTATATATCGGATTATTTTTATGCTGCTGAAAATAAGTATTGGAACTCTTGTGGTAATGATGGTGAGGGACATTTATGTAATGTAGATCCTAATATTACTTTTAGAAATATTGATTGGTTGTATCCTAAATATTGGGAATTAGTCATGTATCCTCAACAAGGTGTATTATTTGCATTTGGAGGCTATATCATATATGATAAAGTATCTTATATTTATACTGTAAGACCAGCCTTTTATCTTAAACCAACGATCAATCTTATCAGTGGTAATGGTACTAAAGAAAAACCTTATCGTATAGCAATGAATTAAAAAAACTTGCATATATATATATATATATATAATAAAGGGGAAAATAGGTGAAGAAAATGAAAACTAAATTTTCCTTTTTAAATATAATATTAATTACCTGGTTATTATTAAATATCATAATTATAATTTATCAAGATAATAATCCTGTAGCTAAAATAATTTCTAACGAGGAAAAAGTTAAAAATAATAATTTTATAAGTATGATGCTCGAAAGTGAAGCAGGAACAGGTAAGTATGAGGAAAGTAAAGATGCTAGTTTTGTTCAAGAGGGATATGTATTTAATGCTAAATTAAGTAAATGTGAAAATGGTAGTAAAATAAGTTTTGAAGATGGAAAGGTAAAAGTAATAGCGGATAAAAGTGATAAATGCTATGTATACTTAGATAAGGATAATATCGCTAGTTTATGTCGTGGTCAAAACATGAGTGAATGTTTTACTCAAAACTATCAAAAGGATAGTGCACTAATTTATCATGATGGGAAGGCCGACTATGATGGCATGGAAAATTATAATTTAGAGGCGGAAGATTTAAGTTATCGATATACGGGGAAAAGAGAAACAGTAAATAATTTTGTTTGTTTTAATAGTGATGATGATAATTGTAATATTGAAAATTTATATCAAATAATTGGCTTTTTTTTAAACAATGATAATCAATATGAAATGAAATTAATTAAAGCAGATTATACAACTATTGACCAAACCGGTGGTGAAGGAATTGGTGATTATGCTCAAACTATTACTAGTAATCCCCTTAGTACTTATCGCTTAGAAAATACCCATTTTAAAAATAAAGCCACTTATTTTTGGAATGGAGCACAAGAAACAGGTGGTACAGGAACTAATAATTGGCTTGAAAGTCGTTTAAATAAAAATAATTTAAATGATTTTTACTATAATACTTATTTAAAGGAAAAATGGCGAAAATTAATTATGTTTCATGATTGGAATATAACTGGAGGATCTTGGTCAGAAATTGCCGTAAGTAATGCTAAAGCGGTTTTTAATAAAGAATTAACAAAAACCAATCCTCAATTTTATTCCAATTATATTGGACTCATGTATGTTTCTGATTATATGTATGCAGCTTTACCTAATAATTGGTCAAAAGTTACATCTGGCGCTGATAATGCCGATTATCGTTCGGCGATTGAAGAAAATTGGTTATATCTTGGTTTATTTGAATGGACTATTACCCATAATAATACTAGTACATCCCATAGTTTTTTTGTTTCTTCAAGTGGTAGTATAGGCCATCCAAATTCAGTGTCTGATACCATTAATAATTTGATAAGACCGGTTTTTTATTTAAATTCTCAAACTAAATTATTGAAAGGCAATGGAACGCAATTAAATCCTTATCGTTTAGCAATGGATTAAAATCATAAAAAGTGGAAAAACTTGCAAAATTACTAAAAAATGATATAATAGGCAGCCAAGTGGGTGATTTTGATGTATTTAAGTGGTACTCTAGCAAAGAAAGTTATCGAAGAAAAAAGGGAACATACACTTAATTTTGATGATCAAAAATTGTATTTTAGTGATGGAACAGAGTTATCTTATCAAGGAGAACTCTCTTTTCCGCCTTTTGACAAAAAGCTGGAAGAAGATTATATTAAGTGGCAAGAAGACTTAATTTTACATGGAACCGTGGGTTTATATAAACAAATGGAAAGACATAAGTTAGAAGATAAGGAAATGGCTCTTGCTTCAAGTATGATGAATAAACTAATGAACTTTGACCGGCGTTATGCTTTTGCTTTATATGAAGGTCTATCCCGTTTAATTGAAAAAATGCCTGATGTTTACAATTATGAAGATTTATTAGGCTACGCTAAGTTTGTAACCTATACGGAAGAAATGGCGAAAAAGGAAAACTTTAACCAAATTCAATTTGAATTAGCAATGAAATTATTTTTTGCTCATCGAGAATATGATTCTAAAAGTGTAGCTAGTTATCTACAAGAAATATCTAAAATTGATTTAGCTGCAGTTTTAGACAAACTTGATGATAGTATTTATGAAATTATGAAATTAGGCTCTTTTTTAGCCCCTGAAAGAATGGTTATTTTTGCTAAAAGTATTTGGGAAAATCCCGAATTAACAAAAGTTTTAGCACCCGTGGTCTTTTTACTTAATGATTTCCGGTTAGGTCGTAACTTTGTAGCCGAATGTCGTTATATTGCGGAAAATGGTTCAGTAGAAAAAGTTGCTAAAAGAAATCGTATCCCTGAGAATTTACTAGCAATTGGTATTAATCGCTTCCGGGGTTGATGTCAAAGAAAGTAAAATAAAAACAAAATATTGGTAATTACTTGACGATTACCCCGTTTTATAGCGTAAAATAATAAGAGAGGGTAATATAAAAAGGATTGATTAGCATGGCTAAAGATTATTATGCAATTTTAGGCGTTACTAATACCGCTTCAGTTGAAGATGTCAAAAAAGCTTATCGGCAGTTGGCAAAGTTTTATCATCCCGATAAATACCCTCATGCTAGTGCCGAATTATTAAAAGAAAACGAAGATAAATTAAAAGAAATAAATGAAGCTTATAAAATAGTTTTAAAAGAAACTCAAAAACGCGAAAAAGATACTTTAGGGAAAATTTTTAATACAATTTTTAATCCTAAGGAACCTAAAGTAAAAACTGAAGCGGATATTATAAAAGAAAACGAAATTGCTTTTGATGAATTTCAAGAATATTATCTTAAAATAAAAGATCGCATGCTAGAATATCATCTTAATTTAGTAACCTCAATTGATCGTTTATTAAATCCGGCGAATCGGGGCCAAATTATGGCTTATGAGTTTAAAAATATTAAAGTTATGATTAATGATGCCATTAATAATTATATAAGTGCCCTTAATGCCTATGATGAATTAATGCAATTAATTGCGATATTGGAACCTAAATATAATGAGTTTGGCCAAACATTAAAACCGATTAAGGATTCTTTAAAAGATAAAAGAGGTCAACTTAGTTTAGATACTATTATGAGTTATACACAAAAAATTAAAAATAATTACCGGCATATTAAAAATCAAAAAATTAAGATTTTAAAAACAGAAATCAATGATTATGCTACTAAAATAGGTATTGATACAACTTATTTATATCAAGATGCCGCGGAATTATTTAAGCTAAATATTAAAGATTCATTACCTAATTTAGAATTATTAAAAAAAACAATTATTGAACAATTAGCCATTTATGGGGAAAAGAATGAAAATTTAAGTCATTCCGCGACAACCGATTTAGTGGAAAATATTAAAGCTTATAATGATTTAATGAGTTTTATTGATCAAATTGAAATAAGTTATAAAAGATATGGATCCTCTTTAACCAATTTAAAGGAATTTCTAAAACCAGAAAAAGGAATGATTACGGCGTCTAAAGTTAAAGCTCTTATGTTATTGTTAAGGGTAGATTTTAAATTATTAAAACAAGCGAAATTAAAAGATTTACAAGTTGAGGTTTTAAACCTTCTACAAAGTGATAATGAATTATTAAAAACATATTTAAAAGGACGCCAAATAACGGAATTATCTTACTTTGAACTATCCTTAATTAAAGATGATTTAGTAATGAAAAAAGAATATAATATTTTTGAGGATGAATATCCACCTCAAAAAATATCATAATTATTGGCGAAAGACCATTTTTATGATATAATTCTTTTGCGCCGTAATAGTATAATGGTATTACAAATCCATGGTAAGGATTAAATCGGTGTTCAATTCACCGTTACGGCACCAGATAGATACCAAACTCGGACTATTATAGTTCGAGTTTTAAAATGCTTAAAATTTTGATATAATATTTATGGTATAAATTGATATATTGGTCAATTTAGAAAACATACTTGCATATTGACAAGTCGAATATGATATAGGAGGTAAGAAAAGTGAAAACATTTGCTATTATTGAGATAGGAAGTAATAATACTAAGACACATATTTATGAGAATGAAAAAATGATATATGAGGATAATACAACAATAGAATTTAAAAAAAATTATAACCACAATCAAAAAATAGATGAAGATGATTTAAATAAATTATTTAATATAATAGAAAAGGCATTGCAATATACAAAAGATATTCATGTTTACGGATGTAGTATATTTAGAAATATCAATACTGAAGAATTAAACAATATTAATTTGAGATTAAAAAGTAAATTTAATGTAGAAATAGAAGTAGTATCTCAAGAAGATGAAGCAAAATATACAGCATTGGGATGTTATAACAAAATAAAACATTCTGGAAATATCTGTGTATTTATTGGTGGTGGTGGATCCATTGAATTAATCTTTGTTAATAATGGTAAAGTAATTGATAAAAAATACTATGACTTTGGAGTTGTAGACGTTACACAAAAATTTACTAGTTTAAAAGATGATACTCCTAATTGTACTTTTAATGAAGTATATAATTATATTAACGAACTAATTGGAAATATAAATATAGAAGCTGATGTTTTAATATTAGCAGGAGGAGATCATTTATATTGGTATAATAATGCAGGTTATAAGTTATTAGAAAACATATTGTATAAATCTGAAAACCAAAAATATATGATAACAAAAGATATGAGTGATAATTATGATCATGATGCCTTTATCACTTCTTTAAATCAAATACGTGAGAGAAGTGATAATCCATTATGGTTTGATGGTTCAAGAGCAATGAAAGTAATTACCAATTTGATATCTAATAAAATTAATGCAAAATATATAATTCCAACAAAAATAAACATGGAAGATGGTTTAAAAGAAAAACTTAAAAATCAAAAGAAATAAATTAGAGTTTATATTTTTATTAAAAAGTTGTTGAACTTCTTCCCTTAGGGCACCATTGGGAAATCTGTTCGAACTATTCGAACTTTTGATATAGGAATCAATCGAAAGATTGGTTTTTTCTTTTG